>JANLWK010000057.1:0-13041 GCA_031364505.1 Candidatus Eiseniibacteriota bacterium
AGCAGTAGACCGGGCCACTGACCCGCGGCCAGCCCGGCTCGAGCGTCCCGGTTCCGGCGTCGATCCCAACAAAGTGGCCCGTGTTGGAGCCGACGAGCGTGAACTCGCCGCCCATGTAAATGGTATTCCCCGCCGTTACGACGGCGTACACGGGGCCATTCGTGATCCACATGTTCGAATCGACCACTTGTGCCCGCGCCTCACCGGCACAGCCGAGCGCAAAGCCGAGGGACGCAAGCGCAATTCCGATTCGCAGGTGCCGGGGGGTCATGAGGGCATCTGTCCTACTGAAGGTCCTGCCACTTCTCATTTCATCACCACCATTCTCTGTACCTGGTGGAAGCCTCCCGCGTCGAGAATCAGGAAGTAGATCCCTGGCGGCACGTGTTCGCCGACCGCGAAACCTCTATGGCAATATGACGAGCTTCCGGTTCATGGTTCTGGTGCTCGATGTCCAGCGAACGAAGTAGGCACCCGCGGGAAGTCGCATGTTGCCGCTGCGGCCGTCCCAGAGCATCGAGTAGCTCCCGGGAGCCATCGGCGCATCAGCGAGCAGGGCGACTGCGCGCCCGGTGACATCCACTACGTAGATTCGGACCTTCTCCTCGCGCACGAGTGCGAAGTCGATCCGGGCGCTGCCTGAGGCAGGGTTCGGAGCGATACCCGTGAGACCGCTGATCTTCACTGCTAGCACTGCGGCGGCGCTGATGGGCCCAAACACAGCGCGGGTTCCATCGGTCAGGCTCGCCGTCAGGCGGTAGTAGTAGTTCTGGCCGGGGACGACTGACTGATCGAGTGCCTCGGTCGCGTCAGCGATCCGGTAGCGCTCCAACGCCAGCGGCATCCATGGACCGGCGTGATTCGTGGCCCGCTCGAGTTCGACGACGACGACGCGGTCCGGCTCTCCAAATTGCCATCGCAGTTGGACGCCGGCACTCGTCACCTCGGCCTCGAACCGCGCGAGGAGTGTAGGCGTGGGCGAATCTTGAAGGGCGGCGAAACCCTGGATGCTCTGCCCGCCAATGCGGGAGAAGGTGCCCCCCGCATACACCGTCGAGCCGCTCATCACCAGGGCGAGCACGTAGTCATTCGCGCCCGGGTTCCATGGGGTGGCGATCCCGGTCGTGGCATCCAACGCGGCAATGTTTTCGCGGCCCTGCCCTCCGGTGGTGGAGAAGCTGCCGCCGGCGTACACGGTCGAGCCGCTCACCGCCAGACTCCGTACGACATTGTTCGTCCCCGGGTTCCATGAGGTAGCGAGCCCACTGGTGACATCGAGCGCCGCGATGGACTTGCGGTTCTGACCGCCGAGGTGGGTGAAGTCGCCACCCACGTACACCGTCGAGCCGCTCACTGCCAGGGCGTAGACGTAGTGACCATTGGAGCCACTCGCGCTCGGGTTCCACGAGGTAGCAAGCCCACTGGTGGCATCCAGCGCCGCGACAAGGCTACGGCTCTGCCCGCCGATGAAACCGAAGAAGCCGCCCGCATACACCGTCGATCCGCTCATCGTCAGGGCGACCACCAAGTCGTCCGCCCCGGGGTCCCACGCGGTGGCAAGTCCTGTGGTGGCATCCAGTGCCGCGATGTGAATACGACTCTGACCGCCGGCGCTGGTGAACTTTCCGCCCGCGTATACCGTCGAGCCGCTAACCGCCAGTGCGAGCACCTCTCCGTTCGCACCTGGGTTCCATGCGGTGGCGAGTCCCGTGGTGGCATCCAGCGCCGCGACATAGCTGCGGCTCTGCCCGCCGATACTCGTGAAGGCCCCGCCCACGTAGATGGTCGAGCCGCTCACCGCCAACGCCTTCACGCCATCGTAGGTGTCCCCCCCCGGATTCCACGACGTGGCGAGCCCGGTGGTGGCATCGAGCGCCGCGAGGTTGCTTCGGCTCTTCACGCCGATGCTGGTGAAGCCGCCGCCTGCGTACACGGTCGACCCGTTCGCCGCCAACGTGAGCACGTCGGAGATCGCCCCGGGATCCCACGCGGTGGCGAGCCCGGTCGTGGCATCCACTTCCGCGAGGGAGCTGCGGCTTTGCCCGCCGATGATCGAGAAATTGCCACCGACGTACACGGTCGAGCCGTTCACCACCAGAGTGTGCACGTCCCCGTACGCTCCCGGGTCCCACGCGGTAGCGAGTCCGGTGGTGGCACTCAGCGCCGCGATCGAGTTGCGACCCTGCCCGCCGATACTGGTGAAGGCGCCGCCCACGAACACCGTCGGGCCGCTCACAGCCAGGGCATACACGCGGTAGCCGCCCACCTCCGGGTTCCACGCGGTCGCGAGCCCGGTGGTGGCGTCCAGTGCCGCGATGCAGGCGCGGTTCTGCCCACCGATCATGGTGAACGCACCCCCCGCGTACACCAACGAGCCCGTCACCGCCAAGGTGAACACGCCGGAGTCCGCCCCTGGGTTCCACGCCGTGGCGAGCCCGGTGGTGGCATCCAGTGCGGCGATGTAGCCGCGGCTCTGGCCGCCGATGCTGGTGAAGTCGCCTCCCGCGTAGACGGTGGAGCCACTGATCGCGAGGGTGCGCACGTCTCCTCCGAATGGTCCGTCCGCCCCCGGGTTCCACGCGGTGGCAAGCCCGGTGGTCGCATCCAGCGCGGCGACATAGTTACGACTCTGCCCACCGATGCTGGTGAAATCGCCGCCTGCATATACCCTCGAGCCGCTCACCGCCAGGGTGAGCACGTAGGAATTCGCCCCCGGGTTCCAGGCATCGAGTGTCTTGTCCGCACGAATGTGGGCGAGGTTGGTCCTGGCCACGGCCCCCACGGACTGGAAAAATCCGCCGATATAGTACCCGCCTGCGCCATCCGCAGCCGAGCAGTGAACGATGCCATTGACCCGTGGCCAGCCCGGTTCTAGGGCTCCCGTTCCGGCGTCGATCCCAACGAAGTGGCCCGTGTTGGGGCCGACATACGTGAAGCTCCCACCCAAATAGATGGTGTTTCCCGATAGGGCGATGGCGGACACGTAGCCGTTCGTGAGCCACATGTTCGGATCGACTGTCTGCCCCCGCGCCGTACTGGCCGCGAGGCCGAACACGAGCAGGGTGACGACAGCCGGGCGCGTCAATCGAAACACGGAAACGGATCGCAGGTGCCGAGGGAGCATTAGGGCATCTCTCCTGCTGAAGGGTTCCTGCGACTTCTATTCATCTCGTCGCGGCATGTCGCGAGTGTTCGAGGGCGGTCTCGAAATCGTGGTCGGAAGAATGGAATGCGGCGCGGCCATGGCGACCTTTCGGGTTGACCGCCGACCCTCGGCCGGCGGCGCGGGACACAACCACGGTGGATGGTGAGACCTCTACGGCAACATGACGAGCTTCCGGTTCATCGATCTGCCGGCAGATGCCCAGCGGACGAAGTAGACGCCACCGGGAAGCATCGCCCCGCCCTGACGTCCGTCCCAGTGCATCGAATAGCTCCCGGGCATCATCTGCTCGTCCGCGAGAGTCGCGACTTCTCGCCCAGCGATATCGAGCACGCTGATCCGTACCACCTCCTCGCGCACGAGCGCGAAGTCGATCCGGGCACTTCCAGTCGTGGGATTGGGAGCGATCCCCGTGAGGCCGCTGACCTTCACCGCCAGGACCGCAGCGGCGCTGATGGGCCCGAACGTGGCGCGGGATCCGTCGGTGAGGCTTGCGGTCAGGCGGTAGTAGTAGGTCTCGCCGGCAGCGGCCGACTGATCGAGTGCCTCGGTCGCTTCAGCGGTGCGGCGACTCTCAAGCGTCAGCGGCATCCATGGGCCCACTCGGCTCGGAGCCCGCTCGAGTGCGACGCTGACGACGCGACCCGGCTCGCCGAATTCCCATAGCAGTTGGACCCCGTCCCTCGTCGCCTCGGCCTCGAAGCGGGCGAGCAGTGCGGGTGAGGGCGAGTCCTGGAGCGCGGCGAAGTAGCTCTGCGTCGTCCCGCCGATGCGGCTGAAGTTGCCGCCCGCGTATACCGTCGAGCCGCCGACTGCGAGGACAAACACGGAGCCTACCGCCTCTGGATTCCACGCGGTGGCAAGTCCGGTGCTGGCATCCAGTGCCGCGAGTCTGCCGCGGCTCTGCCCGCCGATGTTGTTGAAGGAGCCACCGACGTACACGGTCGAGCCACTCACAGCCAGGGCGTACACCATGTCGTCCGGCTCCGGATTCCACGCGGTGGCGAGCCCCGTCGTGGCATCCAGCGCGGCGAGAAGGTTGCGGGTCTGCCCGCCGCTGATGCCGAATGCGCCGCTCGCGTATATCGTTGAGCCGCTCACCGCCAACGCGAGCACGGAATAGCCGCCTGCCTCGGTGTTCCACGCGGTGGCGAGCCCGGTGGTGGCATCGAGCGCCGCGATAACGTGGCGACTCTGCCCGCCGATGCTGGTGAAGTATCCGCCCACATAGACCGTCGAGCCGCTCACCCCCAGAGTCTGCACGACGTTGTCCGCAGCCGGATCCCACTCGGTGGCGAGCCCGGTGCTGGCATCCAGCGCCGCGATGTGGCTGCGGCTCTGCCCGCCGATGCTGTTGAACTCGCCACCCGCGTAAACCGTCGAGCCGCTCACCGCCAAAGTATTCACGCTGCCGTCCGCTCCAGGGTTCCACGCGGTAACGAGCCCGCTGCTGGCATCCAGTGCCGCGATGTTCCTGCGGCTCTGTCCGCCGATGCTGGCGAAGGAGCCACCCGCGTAAACCGTTGCGCCGCTCACGGCCAGGGCGTTCACGTACACGTAAGACAAGCCGTTATCCCCCGGGTTCCACGCGGTGGCAAGCCCGGTGGAGGCATCGAGCGCCGCGATCCCCCTGCGGCTCTGCCCGCCGATACTGATGAAGCCGCCGCCCGCGTATACCGTCGACCCACTCACCGCCAAAGCGTTCACCGTCGAACTCGCCCCAGGGTTCCAGGCAGTCGCGAGCCCGGTGGTGGCATCCAGCGCCGCGATGCAGCTGCGGCTCTGCCCGCCGATGTGGCTGAAGACACCACCCACGTAGACTGTCGAGCCGCTCACCGCCACGGCCACCACCGAATTATCTGCCCCAGGATTCCACGCGGTGGCGAGCCCGCTCTCGGCATCCAGTTCGGCGATGTGGAAGCGAACCTGCCCACCGATGCCGGTAAATTCGCCACCCACATACACGGTCGAGCCGCTCACCACCAGCGCGCCCACATAGGATCCTGGTGCCGGGTTCCACGCGTTGGCGAGCCCGCTGGTGGCATCCAGTGCCGCCATATACTTCCGGACCTGCCCGCCGATGCCGGAGAAGACGCCGCACACGTAGACGGTCGAGCCGCTCACCGCGAGGTGAGACACCGTGTTATCCGGCCCAGGGTTCCACGGGGTTACGAGTCCGCTGGCGGCATCCAGCGCCGCAAGGTAGCTGCGGTTCTGCCCGCCGATGCTGGTGAAGTTGCCGCCCGCGTATACCGTCGAACCGCTCACCGCCAACGTTCCCACGTAGTCGTTCGACCCGGGATTCCACGCCGTGGCGAGCCCTGTGGCGGCATCCAGTGCTGCAATGTTGCTCCGGCTCTGCCCCCCGATGTTGGTGAAGCTGCCACCCGCGTACACCGTCGAGCCACTCACCGCCAACGTTCCCACGCTGCCGTCCGCACCCGGGTTCCACGCATCGAGCGATCTGTCCGCGAGAATGTGAGCGAGGCTGGCACGGGCCACCCCCCCCACGGATGTGAAGTATCCCCCGATGTACCACCCGCCCGCGCCATCCGGTGCCGAGCAGTAGACGTCGCGATCAACTCGCGGCCAACCCGGCTCCAGCGCCCCTGTTCCAATTTCGATCCCCACGAAGTGGCCCGTGTTAGGGCCGACGAACGTAAAGCTTCCACCCAGGTAGATGGTGTTCCCATCCAAGGCGATGGCAGACACAGGGCCATTGGTGACCCACATGTCCGGATCGACCACCTGCGCCCGCGCCGCACCGGCCGCGAGGCCGAGCGCGGCCAGGGTGGCGACAACGGAGCGTGTCAAGCGCTGCAAGGGAGCGCATTGCAGGCTGAGCAGTGGCGTGAGAGACATGACGGCCTGCTTGGGTCGTTCCATGTCACGGCAATACGACGAGCTTCCGGCTCATCGTTCTGGTGGCTGACGTCCAGCGAACGAAGTAGGCACCCGCGGGAAGTCGCATGTTCCCGCCGCGGCCGTCCCAGAGCACTGAGTGGCTCCCGGGAACCATCTGCCCGTCGGCGAGCAAAGCGGCTTCTCGTCCGGTGACATCCACCACGCTGATTCGGACCTTCTCCTCGCGCACAAGTGCAAAGTCGATTCTGGCGCTTCCAGCGGTGGGATTGGGAGCGATTCCAGTGAGGCCGCTGACCTTCACCGCCAGGACCGCAGCGGCGCTGATGGGCCCGAACGTGGCGCGGGATCCGTCGGTGAGGTTCGCGGTCAGGCGATAGTAGTAGGTCTCGCCATCGGTCACGATCGGGTCGAGTGCCTCCATCGCATCCGCCGTGCGGCGACTGTCCAGCATCAGCGGCATCCATGGACCGACCTGATTCCCGGTCCGCTCCAGTGCGACACTGACGACCCGGTCCGGCTCGCCAAATTGCCATCGGAGTCGAACTCCTGCGCTGGTCACCTCGGCCTCGAAGCGAGCAAGCAGGGTGGGGGTGGTGTGGTCCCAGCTCAGCGCCCACACGTCGTCGAGGACGCCACCACCAACTCCTCCGAACACCACCATGCGGTCGCGCACCGGGTCGTAGATCGCCGTGTGCGCCTTACGCGCGTCGGGCGGGCTCCCCGCGGGGGCGAGAACGGTCCAGGCCGGACTCCCCGCCAGCGACAGCGCCCACACGTCGTTGCGGCTGGTGCCGTCATACCCCCCGAACACCACCATGCGATCGCGCACCGGGTCGTAGATCGCCGCGTGCTCGGACCGCCCGGACGGCGGGGGGTTCGTAGCCCAGGTGCCGTCGTTGGCAGCGATCCCGGCGGGCGGTAGGGCGAGGCCGGGGAGCCTGGGCGAGGGCGTCGCCGCGCCTCCTTCCACCCTCCCGCGCGCCACCCCCAGCATGAAATCCCGCTGCCAGGGTTCAAGCGTCGAATCCTGCGCCGACTCGGCCAGCCGGCTGCGCGCCTCGGGATTGAGATCCGCCTGCGGTGAAAGCGGCGGCTCTGGACCCGCCGCGAGTGAGGGCTGCGCGAGGAACACCGAAATCAGCAGGGCGTGGATGCTAAGCCAGGCTCGAATAGCACTCCGAGGTGCTCTCATCGCCTTCACCCCCAGGGCGCGCGTGCACCGCCCGGGAGTGGGCATCTGGCCGCGGCCGCGACTGCTCCGGGATTGTGCGCTCCGAGTAGAGCGGATACAACATCAATGGGCTCATCGCTGGGACGTCGGGGCCCGTCGCGAACGGTAGACGCGACTTGGACATCGCGGCACCAGGCGAGTGTGCTCGAAGTGTTCTCGAACCATCGTGCACCATCGGTTTCGAGAGGTAACCATGGCCACCATCGCGTTGACGGATGGTGGCCATTGATGCCCTCTTGTGCCCGTTGGTACCCTATGGGCTCAACCCGGTCGTCGTGCTCAAGATCCCAACTCTTCATCAGTGTCGTACTGCTACATCAAGCGAGGCAAGACATGCCCGACAAGAAGCGAAAGGCAGAGAAGCCATCGTCCGCCGGCCATTCTCGCCGGCCTGCAGAGGTGCCCGCACCGATCCGATCGGCCGCAGACCCGACCCAGGGACGCCACGAGCAAGCCCGGCGTCGACCAGAAGCAGAAGGGCGGGAAACGCTCGCGCGGAGCGTGAGAACCCAAAGCACACCGCCGTGGTCCCGTGTGAGCACCACGGCGGAGGACTTTGGGAAGCGTTCGTTATTATAGGGGCCTCATTTCCAACGACGCTTGGAAGAGCATCGAGCGGTTGAGGAAGTCGACCCCGATCTGACATTCCTTGACAGGCGCGCCGCGCTGGGCGCAGTAGTGGCCTCACAATCCCGTGCCCAGCGGAATGGGTTCAACGGATTAATTGTTCTTCTTGCCGAGGGAGGTGTTGTCATGAGGAAACCTGCTCGGATCAGCCTGGTGGCGGGGAGCGTGGCCGCCGTTTCGCTTCTCGCGCTGGGCGTGGTCTTCGCCCAGGACCCGAGCGCGAAGGGATCGAGCTACGCCCCGGTCGACATCAAGGAGGCGTTCGCGACGACAATGGTCCGCATGAAGGCCGCGAGAGCGGGCGTCGCGAAGCGGCATATGGACCTGCTCGCCGAGCGCTACGATCTCAGCGACCGTCCGGCGAGCGGCGTGACTATGGCGCGCGGAAAACCCGTCCAAGAAGGGGTGCGGGCCCGCCTTCCGCAGGGGATGACTTGGGAAAAGCTGGGCGCGATGAGTCCGGAAGAAATCCGCAACGGGGACGCGTTCCCCCGCGGCTTCCTGCCCCTGCCCCATCCCAATCACTCCGAGGGCGGGATGCTCTTCCCCAAGTTCCAGATTGACGAGATCAAGCGGCAAGAGAGCCGAGATCTGACCCGCTTCGATCTGGATTTCGACCTGCCGGATCACTTCCTGCCCGAGTTCCCGGCCCCCATCTTCCTGACAACGCGCCCCGACCTCGCCGACGTTTCCAAGGGCAAGCTGGTGACCATCGACAACTATTACGAGTTGTTCAACGGCCTCCTGAATCCGAAGCAGATTGAAGGCCTTAGGCTGCTGTTGACGCCCTTCCCCCAGCAGCAGTTCAACCAGACCGAAGACCGGCGGAGCGAGCGTCCCAGTCGCGGCGTTGCCTGTTTCGACTGCCACGCCAACGGCCATACCAACGCCGCCACGCATCTCGCGGGTGACGTCCGGCCGCAGCAGTTCCGTCACCGCATCGACACGCCGTCCCTGCGCGGGGTGAATGTTCAGAGGCTGTTCGGGTCGCAACGGGCGCTGAAGAGCGTCGAGGACTTCACCGAGTTCGAGCAGCGGGCCGCCTACTTCGATGGCGATCCCGTCATCGCCACCAAGAAGGGGGTCAACATCCTCGAACGGGGAAGCCAGGTCCAATTCATGGCCGAGTTCCAGGAGCTGCTGGACTTCCCGCCTGCGCCCAAGCTCGGCATCGACGGCAAGCTCGATCCGAAGAAGGCCAGTGAGGCTGAGATGCGTGGCCAGGCCGTGTTCTTCGGCAAGGCCCAATGCGCCACCTGCCATCAGCCGCCGTACTACACCGACAATACGATGCACAACCTGCAAGTGGAGCGGTTCTTCAAGCCCCGGATGATCAATGGCCGCATGGCGAGTTCGGACGGGCCCATCAAGACGTTCCCGCTCAGGGGGATCAAGGACTCGCCGCCCTACCTCCACGATGACCGGCTTCTGACCCTCGACGACACGGTGGAGTTCTTCAATCTCGTGGTCGGCGCGCAACTCACCCAGCAGGAGAAGAAGGATCTGCTGGTGTTCCTGCGGGCGCTCTAGCGTCGCGGACCGATGGACTCGACCCTAGGGACGCTCGCGCGCAGTCCGCGTGTCGGTATGCGCTCCCGCGGCGATCGCTCGGCACGACTACAGCGCGGACTGCATGATCCAGCCCTACTGCTCCAGCACCACTTTGGTCGTCTTCACCACGTCGCCATAGACGAGTCGCACCATGTATACGCCTGACGGCAAGCGTCCCCGCGCCGCACCCGTGCCGCGCCATACTTGGCGGTGCTCGCCTGCCGACTGGACGGCATCGACGAGCGTCGCCACGTGGCGGCCGGTGACGTCATGCACGGTGAGGCGCACCGACTCCGCCCTCGGCAGCGCGTAGGAAATCGCGACCTCGGTGCGCAACGGATTTGGGGCCGCGCGCAAAGTGAGCGTCTGGAGCGGCCGCTCGCCGACGCTGACGAAATTCGGATTGGTCGTGATCACCCACCCCACCGAGTCGACGCCGCCGGTCGAAGAGGGCTGCGTGCCCCAGCCCGCGATGCCATCCCCGTCGTAATCTGGGCGTATGCGAATGATGCTCCTCGCCGCGCGCAAGACGAGCCCCGCAGGCAGATCGTCGGTTAACGAGTTTAGGTCGTGGGCCGTGAGCACGCCGGTCGCCCCATCCGCCTCCCAGAGTGTCGCGACGCCGTCGCCCGAGGAGGAGTACGACCGTCCGACGATCGGGGGCGGAGGCGATCCCGGACAAGGCGGGACGCGGCAGTTGACGGGCGGGCCGATCAGGGAGAGGACCTCGCTGTGCTGCCACCCGGGCACCGGCGCCAGCGTCACGACCGTCCAATTTTTCCCGCCATCCAGCGTGCTCCACACCGCGGCGGCTGAATCGCTGGCATTCGTTACCCAGCCACCGACCCGCACGCTGTCGGTCGTGACCCCCCCGACATTCGCGATGGTCATCGCCATGCCGCCGTCGAATCCGGGCGGCAACGGCAGAACGCCGACTCGGAAGACGACGTCGCCCTCCGGGTCTGTGGATGCGCGCCAGTACAGGGGCGGCCTTGTCTCGTTGCCGGGACTCATGGACCAGCCCACGATGATCGCCGTATCGAGTCCTGCAACGCTGAGCGCGCCCACGCGCCCGACCATCGACTCGGCGCTGCCCTCGCACGTCGCACACAGTGTCGGCAACAGGAGCACTTCCACCATGCTTGAGGGGCAAGGCCCGCCGCCGGTCGAAGCGTTGCTCACGCAGCGGAACATGGCCGGCACTTGAGGAGGAGGAGGAAGCGCCGGGAGGTGCCCAGGAATCTCCCAGCCGACCGCGAAGGTCTCACGATGATCGCCGACGCTGTCGGTGATGGCCGCGCGAGCCTCGCCCTCGGCGACGCTCACGTCCTGGCGATACCAACCCTGAAGTGTCCCCGTCAGATCGTACCGTGCCAGCCACCACGCCGGTCGCGGCGGCTCGGACAGACTGGACCTCGTCCAGCCCGCAGAACTCACCAGAATGCTCGAGGAACAACCCTCGGGGTCTGACGTCGTGATGTAGTCGCCAACATGGCCACCATGTCCATTGCTCTCCTGACCTCCCCAACCAACCCATTCTCCCAGCACGTCGATACGGGGGGGGTTCGAGCCGGCCTTGACTCGCACCGCCGCACGAGACGGACCGCTCTGCTCACCGAACAGCGGTATGACCGCTGCACTGGTCAGGGACAGGGTGGGGCCGCACGCTCCCGCGGGCACCACGAACTCCTGGATCCCGGGGTCTTCGAGCGCCCGAATAGACCGTGCGGTAGCCGTGGAGATGGGCCACGGAGGCCCATCGAGAACGAAAGGATTCGAAGTCGCGAAGGCCGCGACGGGCAACGCAAGCAGCGCGAGGCAGAGCACGAAAGAGAGCTCCCGCACGCGATGGACGGGCGTAGCTGAGTGATTCACCGGCGACCTCCAGTGGATTTCCCATCTCCGCGGGTCCCGGGATTCGAATCAGTCCCATGGAACGATTCGCTTCGACGGCGTTACCCGGCGATTCTGACACACCCTCGACCAGTCGGAGCTATGAGAACTCGTCCCCGATCATGCCGCTGTTCGGCGGTGAGCACGGGGAATGACGAGCACAGCGAGAGGACGCGGACAAGCCTGCAGGGCTCGAAGTGCGCTCGCACCATCGTGCACCATCGGTTTCGAGGGCGGATGATCACAGGTGGCCGGCAACCACGCCCCACGGCCGCGCGTGTCCACCGAGGATGCCTCAGGTCGGCCGATCAGGGCCGGGTGCGAGCTGGGGGGGGCGCGTCCCCAGCCGACCTGGTATCGCGGCGGGCCGATGCGTGGCGGTGAGCCCGCGAACGCCAAGTGGTACCACTCTGGTACCACTCTGATCGCGTGCGAGCGCGACTGAGGGCCACTACTCGGGCGTGCGAGCAGCCGCGGAGTCGCGAGTATGCAGGAGTATTGGCCCTCAGTTGCAGTTTGGCGGGTAGCTCAGCCGCAACCTAAATCCAGCGCGTCTGCCAGTTCCGCCACTCTCGCACGAGGCGCAAGCGTATGCGTGATCGAGGAGATTGCAAGCGGTTGGGGGCTACCACCCCCGCGCGGTCCGCCTATTCGCACTCGTTGGTAGTCAAGCCATCGTGGCGTTTGGGACTTGATCGACCTACCGCGATTGCCGATACTCCTCGCATCAGCGCTGGATGGGCTCGCAAGAGCTCACCGGCCACCCCGAGGTTACGATCTCGGGGATTTTTTTTTGCTGGGGCACGGTGAATAGGGTCGCCTTCCTGGTGGACGGATTCAACCTCTACCACTCCCTGCGCGAAGCCCAGCGCATGCTGGCCGGACAGGGCACACGATGGCTCGACCTGCGGTCGTTGTGCGCTTCCTACCTTCCTCACGTCGGCTCTTCAGCCCGCCTCGGTCCCATTCACAATTTCTCGGCCCTGGCGTGGCATCTGGAGCACTCCAAGCCGGGAGTGACCAAGCGCCATCAGGACTACATCGTATGCCTACGGGAAACCGGCGTCATCGCCGAACTCGCCAGCTTCAAGCGCAAGGACGGCTATTGCCGGAACTGCGGCGTGAAGATCACTCGCCATGAAGAGAAGGAGTCCGACGTGGCGATCGCCGTGAGACTTCTCGACCTCCTACATCGAGACCTCTGTGATTGCACGGTCCTGGTCACCGGCGACAGTGACATCGTGCCAGCGGTGCGATGCGCTCGTGCCTTGTTTCCAGCCTCGGCTGTGTACGCGTGTTTTCCGTTCAACAGACAGAGTCTCGAACTCAAGACCGTTGTGAATGGAGCCTTCCAGATCACCAAGGCTGCATATGCGAGGCACCAACTACCGAGTCCGTTCAGGGCCGCAGACGGAACCGCAATCGGCAAGCCCGAGGGCTGGTAGCGCTTCAGTGCAGGAAGTGCGGTGTGGCCGGCATTCGGACGCGTCAAACCGCGATCTGGTACGACTCGGGCGCTTCCTCGCGCACGAGCACCGGGGCGCGGCGATGGAACCAGACGAGCCCGCCGGCCAGGAGCACGGCCGCGAACAGGACCATCCACGGCGGCAACAGACCGTACTCGTCGACGGCGAATGCCCCGCGCCATGGTCCGGCGTGGGCGAGCAACACCGACACCGTGTTGTGGAACGCGTGCGCGAACATGGCGGTG
>JANLWK010000060.1:0-2783 GCA_031364505.1 Candidatus Eiseniibacteriota bacterium
GTGGTGCCGCGACGCCGTGCGTGTCGACGCCGACGGTTTCATCCAGGTGGACGCCCACGGCCGAACGTCACTCGCGCACACCTGGGCCGCCGGCGACGTCGTGCGTCCCTCGCTCCTCGCCGTCGCCGTCGCCATCGGCGCCGCCGCACTCGCCGTCGCCGATATCCGCGCCTCACTCAAGGGGGCATGATGAACACGCAACGCAGTGCAGGCGGTATGGCGTCGTGGATCGTCGCGTGCCTGGCAATCACCGCCGGGGCCTCGATCGCGAGCGCCGACGAGTTTTCGGACTTTCGCATTCCGGCGCACCGCTACCGGCTGTGGACACTCGGACTCGTGGGCCGCGTGGACGACGGGGACTTCAATGGCCTCGATGGCACGCGACGGGATTCACGCGGTGACGCGCAATTCGCGGTCCAAGGGTACTGGGCGACCGATTCCGACCCACATCGTACGCAGGTGAGCGCATCCGGGCGGACGTTCGCAATATCGCAGTCGAGTGAATCGGCCACGATCTCCGAACTCGCGGACTTGCGTCAGCGCCGGGCGAACGAAAGCGTGAGTCTCGCCGTCGACGATCGTCACTACCCCTGGGTCGTCCCAGTTGGATTCGCGGGCACGGTGGCCGCGTCCGCGGATTACTCACAGTCTTGGGATCACGCAGGCTTTCAAAGCTCCGATCGTTCCAGCCGGAGCCTCAGCGCCGCCGAGCGATGGAGCTATCAGACCCGCGTCACCGCAAGCCTCGGCTTCGGATGGGGCCGGGTTCGGGACGCGACACCAGTCATGGAGGCGCGGTACTTGGAGGCTCGATTGCTGAGGTCCGGCGTCATCTCCCGGACCCTGTCGTCGGACGCGCGCGAGCGGCTCACGCGACTGCTCGCCGTGCGCCGCGTATTCGGAAAGGTCGCCGACCGGCCCGCCCGCTCCCTGTGGGACGCGATCTACGAGATCCTGGCGGCAGACGGCGTCCTCGCGGACCGCGCGTCCGATCCGGGTGCGTGGACGCCTGCGTTCGAGCCGTACTTCGGACGCACGTTCGAGAACAGCAGCGACCTGGTGCCCGACTCTCCGATCGTGCGCACGGTCGGGTGGTTCATCGGCCCCGTCTTTACCTACGACCACATCGACGACAGAACGCGAGTCGATTCGCGACGGGACGACGCGACATACTCGGGGGATATTCTACTGAGCCTCGTGTCCTTCACGGCATCGGCGCGGGCGCATCAATGGCAGGATCATCCCGCGGGTGGGGTCCAGGGCGAGTACCACCGACCCCTCGGGCTCGGATGGCAGTGGGACATGACGGCACTCCTCGTCGTCCCCCTCAAGGACCGTGAGCAGCAGTTCTCCGAAGCTACCAGCGCGAGCATTCGATATCTTCATCGTGACCGCTGGTCGGCCGGCCTGTTCGCTGCGCAATATCGGACGATCGCCGATCTGCCACCGATTGGGTTCGATGGCTGGAGCGCGGAGTTCGGTGGGCAGGCCGACTTCTATCTGGAGGACCATTTGGCGCTCACGCTCAGGGCTTCTGAATCGCAGGCTCGGGAGAGAAGCTCTGCTACAGATTTTCGACGCGCGCTGAGCGCCAGCGTCGGGCTCACCTACCGCATCTCCGGCGCCTTCGACGCGCCGGGGGTGTTCTCGCCGACACTCGGCGCTGCACTGCCGACGCGATAGTTCAGCGGGATTGAACGAAACGTGCCCCGGGGCACCTTCTACGCCTGATGTGCGGGCCGCAGCAGGTCCAGCACCGTCTTCACGGGGTTGAACACCGGCGACGTAGCGTCAGGTTCGGCGCACGACCAGCAGCGTGACGTCGTCGACGCTCATGTTGTCGCCCGCCACCGCGCGCACGTCGTCCAGCATTCGTTCAACGATCTCAGCGGCGTTCAGGCTCGTCGCGGCCAGCGCGAGCGCCCGCTCCCGCAGCCGCTCGTCGCCGTAGAACTGCTCCGGCCTGGTTCGTTGCGGCGCCTCGGTCACCCCGTCGGTGTAGATGACCAGCGTATCGCCCGGACCGAACGCCTCCTCGGCGCCGGAATAGGGCATGTGTTCCATGACCGCGAGTGGCGCGCCCGTGGCGTCCAGCGCGATCGCCTCGCCGTTGCGCAACAGCAGAGGCGGATTGTGGCCGGCGTTGCAATAGCGCAGCCGCTGGTCGCCGACCGAGATCATGCCCAGGAAGAACGTGGCGAACTTGCCGGGCAGGGCGGCTCGGGAGAGCGAGCGGTTGACGGACCGGACGATTTCCTCCGGGGTGCGCCCGGCCTGCGCCACCGCGTGTAGCGACGCCCGGATGTACGCCATGAGCAGCGCCGCGGGAATGCCGTGCCCGCTGACGTCTCCGACGGCGACGGCGAGTGAGCCGTCCTCGAGCAAGATCCAATCGTAATAGTCCCCACTGATCGATGACGCGGGGATGTTGCAGCCCGAGACGTCCAGCCCCTCGATGGTCGGAGGCGCGGCCGGCAGCAGGTGTTGCTGGATCGCACGCGCGACTTGCAGTTCCTTGGCGCGCTCGCGGGCACGCCGCTCGGTCGCGCGGCCCCAGGCGTTCTCGACCGCCGCCCACGTGATCGGCGGCACCAGCAGCGCTCCCAGCGAGGCGACGTCGATGTCGCCGAAGGCGAACAGCACGTAGTCGATGGCGGCGATGCCGAGCACCATCGCGAGCGCGACGAGCCCGGCGCGCATGAGCGAGAGCCGCGCGTACAGCAGTCCGAGTACGACACCGAGAGCAACCAGCCCGATGAACGTCCAGTAGGCCGGCACGCTCC
>JANLWK010000079.1:0-2225 GCA_031364505.1 Candidatus Eiseniibacteriota bacterium
CGAACAGGTGGACTTCATGCGCGAGCGGCCGCTGCTGGCGCTCGAACAGCTCGCGGCGACGACGTCGGCCGACCAATCGAAGGCGGCCGCGGCGACGGCGCTGCGCGAGATCGGGCTGTGGCGCCTGCCGCGCTACGTGACCGGCGGCGTGCTCGTGGCGCTCGGGATGGCGGCGATCGTCGTCGGGGTGCTGGGCCTGCTGCTGATCCAGCCCACGGTGCTCATCGGTGCGGGAGCGGCCGCCGCGATCCTCGGCATCGTCGTGATGCTCGTGACCTCGCTCGCGCGCCGCGCGACGGCGGAGCAGGCGGCCGAGCGGATCGCGACCGCGCGCGAGCAATTGCTCGACACCGAATCGCGCGTCCGCGCTCGCGAGTCCCGGCTCGACGCCATCGCGAAGGCGTTCGATTACACGGACTCCCAGGCGCTGATCACCGACTGGGAGGAGTCGCAGCGCCTGCGCGACCTGCACGGGCCGGCCCAGTCCGCCGAGCAGCAGCTCCAGACCGTCGATCAGCGCATCGCCGAGCTGACGAAGGACGCGCACACGCTGCTCGAGCGGGCGGGCGGCGGCGAGCCGGCACCCGAACGGCTCGAGGCGGTGGCGGCGCGGATCCGCCAACGGATCGTCCTCGCCGCCGAGCGCGCGGCGCTCGTCGAGCGGCTGGCGCACGTGGACGACGACATGACGCGCATCGCGCGCGACGCCGAGTCGCTCGCGGCGCAGGCCCGCGCGACCGCGACCGCGGCGGGCATTACGGCGGCCGAAGGCGCCGAATGGCCGGCCGTCATCGCCCAGGTGCAGGTGCGCGTGCGCTCGGCGGCGCGGCACCGCGCCATCGTCGGCACGGAGCTTCCCGCGCTCGAACGCGAGCGGCTGGACGCGGCCACCCTCGCCGCCCTCCGCGCCGAGATCGAGGCGGCGAAGAGCGCCGGCGCCGGCATCGCGCCCGCCGAACGCGCCGAGGCCGACGGCATCCGCACGGCGGCCGAGGCCGAGACGCGCATCCAGGCCCTGCGGCGGGAATTCGACCAGCTGCGCGAGCGGCGCGAGGCGATCGAGCGCGAAATCCATGGCACGACGACCGCGTATCACGAGCGACATCCGGCCCTCGGCGAGAAGCTCGAGGCGATCGAAGCGGCCCTCCGGCGCACGGAACGCTTCCGCGACGCCGTGCTCCACGCGCGCGGCACGATCGAGCGCGTCGCGAGAGAGACGCACCGACGCTGGGCGGACTTCCTGAACGAGCGCGTGACCGGGCTGCTCAAGGTCGTCGGCTCGAACGTGTCGAGCGTGCGCTTCGGCGAAGACCTGGACTTCGCGCTCACGCCCGTCGGCGGCACGACGGCCGCGCGCGGCAAGGTCGTGCACCAGCTCTCGTCGGGCGCCCGCGACCAGCTCCATCTCGCGGTGCGCCTCGCGATCAGCGAGTTCCTGTCACGCGGCGGCGAGCGGCTGCCGTTCCTGATCGACGACTGCTTCTCGACGAGCGACGACGAGCGCGCGACCGCCGGCATGCGGCTGCTGATCGAGGGCTTCTCGCGCGAGCACCAGATCGTCCTCGTCACCTGCCACCGCCAGCGCTACGAAACCCTCGCCACCCACGACCCGGCGCTCTACGACAACGGCGTGAACTGGCTCGAGCTGCGCGCGGAGGAGCGGGCTGGCGAGAGCGTGGTCTAGCCCTCATTTGGTATTTCCAACCTGCCCCGCGGTAGGTTGGAGGTCGGGTCGCCGACGGCGTGTTTACGGCCGCTGAATTTCACTGGTTCCGGAACCAGTTGGCATGACCTCTCGATGACATGCTGAGCGACGAACCCAGCGTCGACCGTGAAGCGGGGCGCGGGTGATGGTGCGGGTCGGTCGCAGCACGAAGACATTATGCATTCGCGGCGTCAGGCGCGTCGCGCGCGAAGCGGTGACTACGTGCACGACGTGGCTGTGCAGCCCCCTCGTCGGTCGCCGCGCAATGGCCACTGTCCCCGGGGACAGTTTCGTTCGATATTGCTGTACTGAAACTCCCTAGCTCTTGCCGTTCGTCGGCCAGACGAACTTCGAGCTGAGCAGCAGGGCGACGCCGACGGCCGCGGGGACGAGGCCGACCGCCCAGTAGGGCTTGTCGTGTTCGGGGTTCACGAGGCCGAGGAACAGCGCGACCCCGAGCCCCGCGAACAGCGTCACCATCCCGCCGATGAGCAGGCCCTGCGCGCGGCGCAGCGGGCCA
>JANLWK010000090.1:0-4809 GCA_031364505.1 Candidatus Eiseniibacteriota bacterium
GGCAGTCGTGGCCGCACGCGTGCATCGCGCCCGCGTTCTGCGAGCGGTACGGCACGTCGTTCTCCTCGAGGATCGGCAGCGCGTCCATGTCGGCGCGCAGCAGCACCGTGCGGCCGGGCCGGCCGCCCTCGACCGTCGCCACGACGCCGGTCCTGCCGATGCCGGTCCTGGGGCTCAAGCCCAGCGCCAGGAGCCGCTCGGCCACGAGCTTCGCCGTGCGGTGCTCCTCGAACGCCAGCTCGGGGTGCGCGTGCAGGTCGCGGCGGGTCTCGACGATGCGCCGCACTTCGTCGCGGGACAGCGTGGGGGCAGTCAGGGTCATCAGCGTCTCCATCGAGGGTCGCGCGATCCTAGCCTCGATCATTCACGATGGCCAATGGATCGTGATCCGTACGGAGGCTTCGCACCCGCATTCCGCGCGGGCGGACCGATGATTCCGTTGGTTTCGGAGGTGGGCGCGGACGTATCCTTGCAAGGAGCAGACATTCCCTCGGGCAAGGCGTTTCGCCGCGGACACAAGCGTGAGGGGACCTGCCACACCCTCGGAGCCGCCATGTCCCTCGACACGCATCCCATTGGTACACGCATCTCCTGTTCGGTTGGTGGGCGTCCTTTCTCGGATGCCGTCGCGAAGTCGCGGACCCGCTCGTCTCGCCGGTGGTTGCTCCCGGCCGCCATCGCGGGGCTCGTGGCGATGACGGCGCTTCCCTCGACCGTCCGGGCAGCGGGATCGCCGGTCATCAGCCAGGTCTTCGGCGGCGGCGGATTGCCGGGGGCGACCTACAAGAACGATTTCATCGAGATCTTCAATCCCACCGGCACTTCGATCAGCCTCGCGGGCTGGAGCGTGCAGTACTCGAGTGCTGTTGGCGTGCCCAGCTGGTCGGTCACACCGCTCGCCGGGAGCGTCGGGCCCGGGCGGTACTACCTCGTCCAGGAGGCGGCGGGCCCCGGCGGGACCACGAATCTTCCGTCGCCCGACGCGACGGGCACGATCGCCATGGCCCCCAACCATGGCATGGTTGCGTTGGTCCACGGCACGACGGCACTGACGGACGATTGCGGAGCCGGTGGCGCGGCCGTCGATTTCATCGGATATGGCGGCTCCGCCAGTTGTTTCGAGGGAGCCACGTACACCCCGAACATCAACAGTGGCAAGGCGGCCATGCGGGTGGATCAGGGGTGTCAGGATACCGACGAAAATGCCAAAGACTTCCTCATCGTCACACCGAGTCCGCGCAACACCGCGGCGCCCGCGCACACCTGTCTCGCGCCGGTCAGCTTCCCGCGCGGGACGGACTTCGCGGCCGGAATCGCTCCCTCATCGGTGGCGATCGCGGACCTGAACGGCGACGGGAAGCCCGACATGGCGGTGACGGCCCCAGGATTCGGTGACGGCAACACGGTCTCGATCCTCCTGGGCGCCGGCGACGGAACCTTCAGCCCCGGCACGGACGCCGTCGCCGGAATGGGCGCCAGTGGCGTGGCGATCGCGGATCTCAATGGCGACGCGAAGCCTGACCTGGTTGTCGCGAACCTCACCGGCGCTTCGGTCTCGGCGCTGCCGGGCAACGGTGACGGCACCTTCGGCACCGGCGCCGAGTTCCCCACGGGGGGCAACCCCGGCATGGTGGCGGTCGCGGACCTCGACGGCGACGGCACGCTCGACCTGGTCACCGCGAATGTCGCTGACGGAACGGTCTCGGTGCTGCTTGGAAACGGTGACGGAACATTCGGCGCCCCGACCCAGTTCACGACCACGGGCGGTCCCATCACGGTGTCGATCGCGGACCTGAATGGGGATGCCAAACCCGACCTCGCCGTCGTGTACAACGACCTCGCTCAGGAGGTCGCCATCCTGCTGGGCTACGGTGACGGGACGTTTGGCCCGAGCACGTTGGTCGCAACCATTTACAACCCGTTCTGGCTGGCCGTCTCTGACCTGAACGCCGACGGCAAGCAGGATCTCGTCGTGGCGGACGCCACCTTCTGGATCGTCTCGGTCTTCATGGGCCACGGAGACGGGACGTTCGGCCCGAATACCGATTTCGACACGGGTATCAATCCCGACTTCCTGACCATCGGGGACATGAATGGCGATGGCCACCCGGACGTCGTGGCGGCGAACTACCAGGACAACACGGTGTCCGTCCTGCTGGGCTACGGGGACGGGACCCTCGGCGCGAAGACGGATTTCGCGACCGGAGAGACCCCCGTCGCTGTGGCCATCGCGGACCTCAACGCCGACGGCCGGCCGGACCTGGCCGCGGCGAACGTCAACGGCAACTCGGTCTCGGTGTTGCTGCAGGGGGACCTGTCCCCGATCAGCGACCTGAGCGCCGCGCCGGTGACCACCGGCAACGACGGCGACGGAACCATCAAGGTCCGGCTCGATTGGACTCCCCTCCCGGGCACGTACACCTACGATGTCTTTCGCGCTCCCCACGGGAACTATCCGGAGTACGACACGGCGCCCGCCCGCGTTCCCACGGCGTCGTCGATCTATCCCAATCGTCCGCCCTGGGTGCTGACCAGCGTGACGCATCCGGGTGAGTTCGACGAGGTTGCCGGGCGCGACTTCGAGTACTACGTCGTGTACGCCCGCGATGGGTCCGGCAGGCATTCCGCTGTCTCCAACAGGACGAACGGAACCCTCGACTACTTCCTCGGCGACGTGTCCGCCGGATGTGTGGGGAACAACCGGGTCAACACCCAGGACCTGAGCTTCCTGGGCGCCCACTACGGGGCGACTTTGGCGCCGGGTGACCCGCTGGGCTGCCTGGACGTCGGCCCGACGTCGGATTTCTCGGTGACGTCTCGGCCGGTCCCGGACGACCGGCTCAACTTCGAAGACCTGATCATGTTCGCCATCAACTACAACGCCGTGTCGGCCGTGGCGATGCGCGCGTCGTCGACGGTCTCCGCGGTGGCGGACGCGGACGAACTGTCGGTCGAGGCATCGCATGTCGTGCAGTCGGGCGATCGGATCGATGCGACCCTGCGGCTCAAAGGCGCGGGGGACCTCCAGGGCCTGTCGGCTCAGCTCGCATGGAACTCCGCGGTCGTCGAGCCGGTATCGGTCGCCGCGGGCGAGATGCTTGCCGGCGAAAACGGAGTGGCCCTCTCGCCCGCGCCGGGAAGAGTGGACGTCGCGTTGCTCGGCGCGCGGGGGCAGGGGCTGGCCGGGGACGGCGCCCTTGCCACGGTGGGCTTCCGCGCCGTCGGGCCGGGCGATCCGGGAATCACGATCGCCCGCGCGGATGCGCGCGACGCGGCGAACCACCCGGTGACACTCGCGCTGGCCGGGGCCCCGGCGACGCCTCGCGCGACCGAGCTCATGGCCGCCACGCCGAACCCGTTCCAGGATCAGTCCCTGCTGGCGTACAGCCTGGCGCGGCGTGGCCCGGTGCATCTCGCGATCTACTCGGTGGATGGACGGCGGGTGCGCGTGCTCGTGAACGACACGCGCGCGGCCGGCGTGTATCGGTGCGCGTGGGATGGGCGGGACGACCACGGCAACGCCGCGCGGCCGGGCGTGTTCTTCGCGCGGCTCGCGACCGCGGACGGGCACTTCACGCGGACCGTGCTGCGGGTCCAGTAGGCCCGGTGTCCGAGGCGGGACCGGCCGGCCCCGCCTCGCGGCACGGCCTTCGCGCGAACGTCGTGAAACGAAGCGGGGCGGCACGCGTGGCGCCGCCCCGTTCGGCCGCTCGTGCGACTGGCCTACTTGCCCGGCTCGCTCTTCTCGAGCAGGCGGCGCCGCTCGCTCTCGCGGCGCAGCACGTCCTTGTTGAGCACCACGAACTCGACGCGCCGGTTCCGCGCCATCGCCTCGGGCGATACGTTCGGCACCAGCGGCCGCGAGAAGCCGTAGCCCTTCGCGGTGTACTGCTCGTCCTTCAGGTCCGGGAACGTCCGCAGCAGGTAGGCGAGCACCGAATCCACGCGCGCCTCGCTCAGCCGCTGGTTCAGCTTCGCCGATCCGCGCGAATCGGTGTGACCGCCGATCTCGATCCTGAGCTCCGGCCACTTCACGAGCACCCGGCCCACGATGTCGAGCGACGCCTTGGACGCCGCGGCCAGCTCGGCCTTGCCCGTCTCGAACTGGACGTTGTCGAGCCGGATCATGCCGGTGTCGAGCAACTCGGTCTCGCGCTCGCTGATCTCGATCGGGCAGCCCTTGTCGTCGACGCGCAGGTTCGCGGGCGTGTCGGGGCACTGGTCGAGCCCGTCGCACACACCGTCGTGATCCGAGTCCACCGGGCAGCCCTGGGCGTCGACGGTGCAGCCCTTCGGCGTCGTCGCGCACGAATCCAGCCCATCGAACACGCCGTCGGCGTCGGTATCGATCGGGCAGCCCTTGGCGTCGACGCGCGCGCCCTTCGGCGTCGTCGCGCACGAATCCAGCCCATCGAACACGCCGTCGCCGTCGGAATCGATCGGGCAGCCCTTCGCATCGACGCGCGCGCCGCGCGGCCCATCGCACTGGTCCAGGCCGTCGAAGACGCCGTCGCCGTCCGAGTCGAGCGGGCAGCCCTTGAGGTCGGCCTTGGCGCCCGCCGGAGTGCCGACGCACTGGTCGTTCCGGTCGGGCACGCCGTCGCCGTCGGTGTCGCGCGGGCGCGCGCCGAGCGCGAAGGTGAGCCCGGCGCTCGCCACGTAGTCGTTGCTGCGCACGTTGGTGAGGTCGCCGCGCGTCAGTAACGCGATGTCGCGCGCCTCGAGCCGCAGCCCGATCGCGTCGTTGAGCCAGACCTGCAGACCCGCCGCGGCCTCGGCGTTCAGCTGGTTGTCGCGGACCGCGGAGCT
>JANLWK010000101.1:0-5817 GCA_031364505.1 Candidatus Eiseniibacteriota bacterium
AAAAACGACTAGGGCCCCGAACCATTTCGTTTGGTTCGGGGCCCTTATAAGTGAGTGGGAGCCAGTCGCGAGAGCTTGTGGGCCGCACTCAAGGGGTCTCTTGTCCGACTCCCGTACTCGCAACTCTAGATGCGGGTCCCCCGCGGGAGATTCATTTCGCCATGGAGGGGATTCGTTTGCGACGGAGAGTTGTCACGCGCTTGACCGATACCCGCGCAACCCCCGTATCCAGCGGTCGAAACCTCTCCCCGGGAATCGGTCGCGTTGCCGGAGTTCGGCCGATGAAACCGTTTACTCCCGGCCCCGCTACTCGTTCACCCGCAGCAGATTGAAGATCTCCTCGTTCGTCTTCCAGCGGGACAGCAGGTCGAGCAGCTTGTTCATGGACTCCTGCGGCGGCAGCCCCGCGAGCCCGCGGCGGAGGATGTGGAGCCGGGGGACGACGTCCGCCGGATACAGCTTCTCCTCCTTGCGCGTGCCGCTCTTCGGGATGTCGATCGCCGGGTAGATGCGCCGCTCGGCCAGCTCGCGGGACAGGAAGATTTCGCTGTTTCCCGTGCCCTTGAACTCTTCGAAGATGACCTGGTCCATGCGCGAGCCGGTGTCGACGAGCGCGGTGCCCACGATGGTGAGCGATCCGCCTCCCTCGATCTTGCGGGCGGCGCCGAAGATCATGCGCGGCGACTGCATCGCGGTCGTGTCCAGGCCGCCGGACATGGTCCGGCCCCCGCCGTCGGAGTTGTTGTTGTAGGCGCGGGCGAGCCGCGTGATCGAGTCGAGCAGCATCACGACATCTTTGCCCTCGATCACCTGCTGGGCCACGACCTGCATGGCGTATTCGGCGGTCTCGATGTGCTCGTCGATCGTCATGTCGCTGGACGCGGCGATCACCTCGGCGGGCGTGTTGCGCTTGAAGTCGGTGACTTCTTCGGGACGCTCGTCGACGAGCATCGCGTAGATCGCCACCTCGGGATGGTTGAACGCGATCGACGCCGCGATGCTCTGGAGGATGCGCGTCTTGCCCGCCTTGGGCGGCGAGACGATCAGGCAGCGCTGCCCGCGGCCGAGCGGAGCGATCAGGTCGATGGCGCGGCCGGTGATACGGTCGCCGTAGGGAGGCGATCCCTTGCCCGGCGGAAGCTCGAGCACCAGGCGCTCGGTGGGATCGAGTGCGGCGCCCTGCTGCTGCATCATCTTGAGGATCTCGAGTCCCTGCTCGCGCTCACCCGGGCTGCGGCCACGAGTGCGCCGGCGGCGCGGGGGGGGCGCCTGCGGCCGCGGGCCCTGCGGCGGGGCTCCGCCCGCCGCGTACGGCTGCGATCCGTTGTTGCTCACCGGACGGTTGCCGCCGCGCCGGCGCCGGCGCCGGCGATTCTGGGCCGGGCCCTGGGCGCCGCCGCCGGACCGCGCGGCCTGCTGGGGAAGGCCGGACGGCGGGGTGGCGGCTCCTGATTCGGTGCCGGCGACTTGCTGGGGCCTCGGACCGCGGGGACGGCGGCGTCTCGGTCTCATGTTCATGCGGTTCTCATTGCTCCCAAACTTCGTGTGTTCGCGGGTTCCGGCGGGCAGTCCGTACCGGCGGAATCCACGGGAGTGGCGCCGGCGATCCATCCAGGGATCGGGCGCGACGGGGTCGGGCGGTTCGATGCTCGCCCGGCCGTTGACCTCCCCGCCGCATGGCATGCGTTCGCCGCGACAGGAATTGGTGGTGTCACTCGGGCCTGGGTCAGACGCTCACAGGCCGCCTCACCGGGCTCTCGCCCGGAGTGAACGCGTCCGGGTGTCTTCCGGTTATTTTGGCGATGATTCCGGAAGACGCTCTTCTCTCGCGACATCTCCTTCGCCGCGGGCCTTCCGACGGCACACCGCCGGACGCAGTGACAGCATTATCAGCGGACACGCCCCCCGTGTCCAGCGCTGGATTGTGAAGCCTGGGACCACGAGGCCGGGCCCGTCCTACGAGGCGGGCGGCATCCAGCCCTCGTCGGCGACCCCCGCCGAGTGATTCGCGGACCGCGCCATCACGAACAGCAGGTCGGCGACGCGGTTGAGAAAACGCACGAGCCGCAGGGCGCCCGCCGACGGCGGGTCGACCCCGCCCGCGCGGGCCAGCGCCACAACGCGGCGTTCGGCGCGGCGGCAGATCGTGCGTGCGGTGTGCAGGTGCGCCGCCAGCGGGATGCCGCCGGGGAGCACGAACTGGCGAAGCGGCGGGAGCGCGGCCTCGAGGCGGTCGATCAAGGCTTCGATCTCCGTCGTGTCGGCGTCGGTCACCTTGCTCAGCTGCTCGAGCATGCGGGCATCGGTCGTCGCCAGCTCCGCTCCGACCTGGAACATCCGGCGCTGGAGTGCCGCGAGGTCGTCCGCGAGCGGCGAGCCGGCGGCCGACACGCGCGCGACGCCGAGGGCGGCATTCAGCTCGTCCACGGTGCCATAGGCTTCGATGCGCGGATCGGACTTGAGCAGCCGGTCGTGCCCCAGCACGCCCGTCGTCCCGTCGTCCCCGCCCCGCGTGTAGATCTTCATGCGCGGGAGTCTAGGGCACGCGGGCGCGCGTGGTCACGCGCGCGGGCGGCAGGGTGGGCCGGGCCGGCCGGGCGGTCATCATGGACCCGGGGGGCCGGGTGGACCGGGCGGGCCGCCGCCGGGGGGCGCCACCGCAGGTGGCCCGCACCCCTGAGGTTCCGGACGAGCGCGCCGTGGAATTCCCCGGGGAACCAGCACGGGATAAAGAAATGAGGCGGGGCGCCTTGCCATGCGGCCCCGCTTCGTCCAAGATTCTCGACCCTTCCAGTCACTTCAGGCTCCTGGGCCCCGAATCGCATGTCCGTCCGTCAGCTCGTTCCGCCGATCCTGCGTGGTGAGGAGTCGACCGACCTCAAACCGGATACGCGGAACCGGCTCGAGCAGATCGCCCTCGATGCGCATGCCGCCGGTGACACGACGTGGCTGCGCGACGAAGCCGCCGGCCGGCTTCGCCAGGCCAACGCGAGCCTCAGCGTCGAGTACCTGCTCGCCGCCGCCTGCCGACTGAATGGCGAGGCCGAGCGGGCCGAGCAGACGCTCCTCTCCCTCGGCGAGAGGCTCATCGCGAAGAAGCAGTGGGAACCGCTCGCCGCGGTGGCCGAACGCGCGCTCGAGATCGAGAACACGCACGCCGGCGCGCGGCTGCTCGTGCGCGCGCACGAAGGGCTCGGCAAGGATCCCGCGCGCATCGACGCGCTGCAGCGCGCCTTCGGCATGCTCCACGATGATCTCGAGCTGGGGCTGCTGCTCGCCGTGCGGCTCGGTGAGGCCGGGCAGGCCGAGGAGCGCCGCGTGCTGCTCGCCGAGTTGCTGCCGAGGTTCGCGGCCGAAGGGCGCAACGCCGGGCTCGAGGAGGTCGCGCTCGAGTTCGTCGAGCACGCCGACGTCGAGGGCGCCGTGCGGCTGCTCCAGACACTGCCCGCCGTGCAGGGCGACCACGCGGTCCGCGAATGCCGCCAGTTGCTCGACATCGTGTTCCCGCTCGTCTCGGGCGCGAATCGCGCGGGCGAAGCGGCCGACGCGATCCGCACCGTGGCGGTGCGCGCCGTCGAGGCGCTGGGCCCCGCCGCCGCCGAGCCGTTCCGCGCGGCACTCGTCGAGGCGCTGCGCCAGGGACCGGCCGCGGCATTCCCGGACCCCGAAGGCGTGATCCGGGGCTCGGGCGTCGCCGACGCCGCGCGGCCGCTCGTGGATACACTCGCGCGTTACGACGCGATCGCGGCCCTGCCGCCGGGGGGCGCCGTGATGCACACGGGCTTCGGCGCCGGCCGCATCACCGCCAACGACGGCGAGAACGTGGTGCTCGACTTCGCCAAGTCGCGCGGCCACCGCATGCCGAACGCGGCGGCGCGCCGGACGCTGACGCCGCTCGCCGAGAACGACCTGCGGTTGCTCCGCGTCACCGACCCCCCGGGGCTGGCGAAGCTGGTCGCGGAGAAGCAGGGCGAGGTCATCGTGCGCGTGCTGGCCGCGATCGGCGGTGCCGCCGACGTCCAGAAGCTCAAGGTGTTCGTCGTCGGCTCGGAATTGGTGAAGCCCACCGAGTGGACGACGTTCTGGCGCAAGGCGAGGGCGGCGCTCGAGAAGGATCCGCGCGTCGACACCTCGCGGGCGTTCGAGCAGCACTACAAACTCGCCGAGTCGGCGCCCGACGCCATCGGCGGCCCGCTGCCCGGGCTCCAGCCCAACAAGCCCGTGCGCACGAACCTGAGCACCATCCGGAAATTCCTGTCGCAGCACCCGGAGGCGGAGGTCGCGCTGTTTCCGCGCTTCGGCAAGTACATCGCGCGTGCGGTGCTCGACCCCGAGGGCGAGCTCGCGGACCGCGCGCGCGCCGGGCTGTTCTTCGCGCGCTGGTTCCCCGAGCGCGGCGAGGAATGGCAGGGCGTGCTGCGCACGCTGTGGGAGCGCGGGCTCGTCATCTCCGACCTGTCGGGCGAAGACGAGCAACGCGGGCTGCTCGAGGCCGCGCATGTCGCCGGCGTCGAGTCGGGCGCGCTGCTGTCGGCGCTCGATTCGCGCTTCTCGTCGGTGCGCGTGCGCGCCGAGGAGTTGCTGGCGCACATCGATGATTCCGGGCGTGCGGCGCTACGCCGCACGCTTCTGGCGGACGCGCCGCGGTACCCCGGCGCCGCGCTCCGCGTCATCGAGGACGATCTCGATCGCGAGCTGTCGGAGCCCGAGCGCTGGCGCGTGTTCCGCGCCGTCTTGTCACTCATCGAGCACTCGCCGAAACCCTCGACCGCCGACAAGGTGCTCGGGTGGATCGCGTCGGGCGGACTGTTCGACGCGATGCTCGACGGCACGCCGTGCCCCGAGGACGTGCGGCTCGAGATCCGCGTGCTGCTGCGCCAGTGGCGCTCGAGCGACCGCTACCTGTTCCCCGCCATCGAGGCCGCCGAGCGGCTCGGCCTCTCCGAAGAGGTCGAGGCCGTGCACGCGGCCCGGCAGAAGAGCAGCGAGCGACTGTTCGCCAACGTGGGCCAGCAGGCCGAGGACACGCAGCTCAGCGTGATGACGCGCGCCACGTGGCAGCGGCTCAAGGCCGAGCTGGACCGGCTCGAGCGTGAGCTGCGCACGACGATCCCGCGCACGATCCAGAAGGCGCGCGAGTTGGGCGACCTGCGCGAGAACGCGGAGTACCACTCGGCGAAGCAGAAGCAGGCGAACGTGAGCAAGCTCGTGCGCGGACTCCAGCAGCGCTTGCTGCGCGCGCGCTTCGTCGACGACGCCGAAGTGAAGGACGGCATCGTCGGCCTCGGCACCGAGGTCGTGCTCGAGAGCGACACGCAGGATATCGTGCGCTACTGGATCCTCGGCGAAGAGGAGCATCACCACGGCGACCACGTCGTCTCGTTCCAGGCGCCCGTGGGCCGCGCGCTGATGGGCCACGCGATCGGCGACGAGGTGGCGTTCGGCGACGGCGCGAACGGACGGCGTTATCACATCGTGTCCGTCGAGCGCCGGCTGCCACCCGTCGAGGACGAGCCCGCGACGCAGTCGTAGCCCCGCGTACGCGTTCGTGTGGATAACTCGCTCGCTCGCCGAGTCGCGTTCCGGCGTTGTCATCGCGCGTGTTGGGATCGGTTCAGTCACACGCGTCGCGCGTTCGCTCCCGCGATTCCGCGATCGCGAGTTATCCACAATCGCGCGCACGATTCTTTCTTACGCGGAATTCACCGAAAAACCTTTGCGCTCCTCGCGCTTCACGCTATGGTGCGCGCGACGGTGAAGATGCAGCCCGCTTGGCCGTGCGCACCGATGGTGCGGCCTGAGTTTCCCCCGCAGACA
>JANLWK010000109.1:0-2803 GCA_031364505.1 Candidatus Eiseniibacteriota bacterium
GGGAAGCGAAGCGCGTCCGCCGCCCGCCGCCGCACCAGGAACTCCTGCAGCGCCTTCGGATCGGGCTCGCCCGGCAGCCGGTCTCCGAACGTCAGCGCGATGTCCACGATGCGCTGCCAGCGCTCCGGCGACCGCACGACACGACGCATGATCGGGAAGTCGCGCCCCTTGAGATACCGTGCGATCACGCCATTGGCGGCGATCATGAAGTCTTCGATCAGCTCCTTCGCGCGGTTGCGCTCCTCGCGCGCGAGCCCGACGACGGAATCGTCCTGCATTCGCGCGTGCACCTCGAGTGTTTCGAGCTCCAGCGCGCCGTGCTCCAGCCGGAACGCGCGCAGGCGCTGCGCGGCCGAATCTTGAAGCCGGAGGTTGTCGGCCAGGCCGGCGATGGCCGCGATCGGCGGCGGCATCGCGCCCTGGCCCTCGAGCCACGGGCCCACGCTCGAGTACGCCAGCTTGGCCTTGTTGCGGACCGCGGCCCGGTAGACATCCGACGTCCCGCTCGCGCCCGCGCCGTCCACCACCATCTCGATCACGATCGCCAGCCGATCCTCGTCCTGGCCGAGCGTGGTCAGGTCCGTGCTGAGCCGCTCGGGCAGCATCGGGAAATTCTTCGGCGGCGTATAGACGGACGTCGTGTTCGCGACCGCGTGGGTATCGATGGCGGAGCCCGGTTCGACCGAGTCGCTCACGTCCGCCACGGCGATGAGGATCCGGGTGCCGCCGCCCGGAGCCGCCGCGGCGACGGTGAGCTGGTCGAGATCACGGGAGTCGTCGTTGTCGATCGAGCACCAGGCGCGATCCCGCAGGTCGCGCACGCCGGCGTCGAACGGGGCCGCGGGTGCCGCGAGACGCTGGGCTTCCGTCGCCGCCTCGGCAGGGAACTCGGGTTCGAGCCCGCGTTCGATCATGGCCTGTCGCGCCACGCGCAGGAGGAGTTCGCGCTGCCCGCCCGTCGGGGCGCTCATGACGGGTTTCGCGAAACGACGGACCGGGCGATGGCCGGGGTCTTCGCTGCCACCTCGGGAGCCATCTCGGTGGCGAGCCCGCGTCGCAGGGCGTCCAGCGCCTCGGACGGGCTGTCCACCATCTGGAACAGCGCGAGATCCTCGGCGCGGATCATCCCGTGCCGCACCAGGGCGGGGAAGTTCACCACTTCGTTCCAGTAGGCGGAGCCGTACAGCAACACGATCATCCTCCGGTCGAGCTTGCCCGTTTGCGACAGGGTCAGCAATTCGAATAGTTCGTCCAGCGTTCCGAACCCCCCGGGGAACGCCACGATGGCCCGCGCGAGGTGGGCGAACCACAGCTTGCGCATGAAGAAGTAGCGAAATTCGAAACCCAGCTTCGGCGTGATGTACGGGTTGGGGTGCTGCTCAAACGGCAGGCTGATGTTGAGACCGATCGTTCGTCCACCGGCTTCGGCTGCGCCGCGATTCGCGGCCTCCATGATGCCGCCGCCGCCCCCGGTGCACACCAGGAATCGATGGGCCGGCGAGTCCAATTGTCTCGACCACTCGGTCACCAGGCGGGCCAACTCCCGCGCCTGGGTGTAATAGGCGCCCATCGGGCCGTCCTCGCGGAGTCGCGCCGAGCCGAAGAACACGATCGTGTCGTGGACCTGGTGCCGCCGGAAGGCGCGCAGCGGTTGCAGGTATTCCGACAGGATGCGGAGCGGCCGGCCCTCGTCGCTGTCGAGGAATTCGTCGTCGTGGTAGGCGAGGGGCGGTCCGTCCGTGGCGGGAGGGGGCTGGTTCGGCTCAGTCAATCGGGTCTCCTCGAGATCCGGGTCAGCGCTCGTACGATTCGCGCCGCGATGCTTTCGAGAGCGGGATCAGGTACGCGGCGGGGTCGGCCAGCACTTTGCGTCTCAGGTCGGCGAGCGTGACCTCGCCACCGTAGCTCACGGCGGATCGAATGTGGCCCCGGATCCGATGCAGCACATCGCCCACCTTGCCGCGGTAGGGCACCTGCACCTCCTGGCCCTCGGCCGGAGTCTCCATCGCCTGTTCCAGCTCGTCGTCGCCCGCCTCGTACAGCGCATCGAAAACGGCCTGCGGCGACGTCATCCCGCGGTAGATCTTTCGCCGCTCTCGCGTCGCCGGATCCTCGATGACCCGTCCCGGCGCCTCGTCCGTGCCCGAGAGCATGCTGCCGAGCATCACCGCGGACGCGCCGCACGCCAGCGCCAGGAACATGTCCTTGTCGGAGCGCACGCCCCCGTCGGCGATGATCGGCACCTCGTCGCCCACCTCGCGCCACGCCTCGTACACCGCCTGGAGCTGGGGGACGCCCGCGGCCGTCTCGAGCCGCGTGCGGCATCCGGCGCCGGGCCCGATGCCCACCTTGATGGCCGACGCCCCGAGGTCGACCATGAGTCGCGCGCCCTCGGCCGTGCCCACGTTCCCGCACACCAGCTCCGCGTCGGCGAAACGGCCACGCAGCGCCCGCACCGCCCGTTCCATGATCTCGGAATGGCCATGCGCGATGTCCACGACGAGCGCGTCCGCGCCCGCCTCGAGCAACGCCGCGGAGCGCTCGAGATAGTCGCCGTGGGCGCCGATGGCGGCGCCGACGCGGAGCCGCCCCTTGTCGTCCTGGGTCGACTCCGGCCGCTCGCGCGAGAGCAGGATGTCGCTCTTGGTGATGAGCCCGTGAATGCGTCGCCGATCGTCGACGAGCGGGAGCTTCTCGATGCGATGCGCGTACAGCAGCCGCTCGGCTTCCTTCCGGCTCACGTCCGGCGGGGCCGTGTGCAGGCGCTCGAACGGGGTCATGTAGCGCTCGACGGGATCGCCGT
>JANLWK010000123.1:0-22010 GCA_031364505.1 Candidatus Eiseniibacteriota bacterium
CGTGAGCGGGCGCACGTGATCCACGTTGCCGTGCATGATCCACTCGAAGCCGTCCTCGATGCCGACGACCTCGACGCCCTCGACGGCCGCGCGGATCGTCGCGGCGCCGATCACGCTGTTGATCCCCGGCGCGGGCCCGCCACCGACGAGGATCGCAAGGCGCTTGCGTACGGTCATACCGGGTTCGCCGGAATCCGCCGGGTCACGGCGAGCCCATCGTCGTGGCGAACTTGATCAGGTCGAGGAGCTGGTCCGGCGGGAACAGCTGCCCGATGATCGCGAGCCGCACGACGCCCTTGGGGTCGAGCACGAATAAGCCGGTCTCGGTCGTGCTGTGCACCCAGTCGTAGACGCCGTACATCGCCGACACCTCGCCGGTCGGATCGCCCATCAGCAGCAGCTGGAACTCCTTGCGCGCGAGCGCGCCGGTGAGCGTGTACTGCTTCTCGTGGCAGATGCCGACGACGCGCGCACCGAGCGGGTGCGCCTGGAGGTCGAGCGAGTCGTACGCGGCGAGCTTGCGGTAGCGGTCGCCGAACACGAGCAGCACCCAGACGCCGCGCAGGTTCGACAGCTTCACCTGGCCGCCGGTCGATGCATCCAGCCAGAAGTCGGGCGCCAGCTCGCCGATGTAGACGCTGCCGATGATCGGCGCCTTGCCGCGCGGGCCGGTGATCTTCGGCTTCTCCGCGCGAGGCGTCTGCGCGGTGCCGCCGGACTGGCGCACCACGTCCTGGGCCGCCGCGCTCGAAGCGAGCAGCAGCATCACGATGGCCATCCGCATCCACGGTCGCATCGGTGCGCCTCCGGTCGTCAGGGGATCAGGCTGGGGTGGACATCGAAGGGCGGGCGTCGACGGCGGCCCGCAGCCGCTCGAGCTGTGCCGCGGGCGTGGTCGGCGGAATCGAGCAACTGGGCGCCACGAGCCAGCGTGTGCCGCCGGTCGCCTGGTAGCCCTGATCGAGCTCGCGCATCAGCGCCGCGGCATCGCTCGACTGGAGCGCGCCTTCGTGCGCGATGCCGCCCATCACGGCGGCCCGCGTGACCGCCTTCAGCTCGCCGAGTCCCGGGTTGCCGTGTGTTCCGGCCGCCCACGAGATCGCGGCCACGGGCTCGTCGGCCAGCTCGCGCACGAGCGTGTCGTCGCGGCAGACATGGAGCACGTTGAACGGCGCGCCGGTGGCGACGGCGAGGATCCGCTCGTCCCAGGCCCTGGCCCACGTGCGGTAGTCCTCGGCGCTCATCAAGGACCGCTCGGCCCAGTCGACCGTGGCGAAGTAGATGCCGTCGGCGCCCGCGTCGAGCACCGCGCGCACGTAGCGCTCGAACGTCGCCGTCACGGCCTCGAGCGCCGCGCGCACGAGTGCGGGGTGCGTCGACAGGTGCCCGCGCAGCTCGCCCGGGGTCTGCGTCATCTCGCCGAGGATCGCGAGCGGCGTGAACACGGTCTGGATCATCGGCACGTCGGGATCGAGTCGCCGGCGCAGCATCCGCACGGCCTCGAGCTGCTCACCCAGCGCGCCGGCGTCGTGCGGGCGCTCGCCGATCTTCGCCCAGTCGTCGCCCGAGCGGATCGGCCAGTCGGACAGGGTGGGTTTCTGGTTCGGAACGCCGGGATAGCGGTAGCGCACGCCCCACGGCTCGACGTGATAATGCTTCCGCGGGTTCAGCTTGACCCAGTCCCAGCGGTAGCGCTCGTGGAACTCGAGGGTCGCATCGACCAGTTCCTCGGCCGACGACTCGCGGTGGTAGAAATGGCCCCAGAAGGAGATCGGCGGCCGGTCGACCGGCTCGCCTCGAAGGGCGGCCCAGACTCGTTCGCGCGGTGTCATGTGAGGCCTTCCCTCCCCATCGGCCCGGGGCTACTCGAGTGCGTTCCGTCGCCTCGACCGAACACTATCCCACCCATGACATCGCCTCAAATGAGCGATCGCGTGTTCCGCCCCGTCGTGGCGCTGCTGGCCGTGTGGTGTGTCGTGGGCTGCGGACGGCGCCAGCCGGCTTCCGACTCGACGGCTACCCCGGTTCGACGCTCGGTCGCCGGAGCCCTCGAGGACTCTGGCGCCAGCGTGCGCCTGGCCGTGAGGCCGCCGGTCACCGGCGTGCGGCTCGCCGAGGTGACGCCGGCGCGTGGCACGACGCTCGCCCCCCCGCTCCCGTCCGCGGCGCCGGACAGCGCGATCCCGTCCAGCGACGGGACAGCCGCCACGGCGACGGACGACGCGCTGCACCCGCCCATCCCTCGCGCCGCCGGGAGCCTCGCCGCGCCGTCCACACTCCAGAGGGCGGAGTTCGTCGAGCTGGAGCTGCTCGTCGACGAGCGCGGCGACGTGTCGGACGTGCGCTGGGTCGACGGCGCGCGCGACTCGGCGCTCGTGCGCGCGGCGCGCGACGGCGCCGCGACGCTCTCGTTCTACCCGGCGCTGCTGCGCGGGCGGCCGGTCGCGGTGTGGTGCCGCCAGCGCTTCGAGTTCACGCCGCGCTAGGAAGAAGGTCGGATGGAATCAGTGCGCGTATGTGAATTGCGTGCTTCCGACCTCGGTGACGGCGTAGCCCTTAAACACGAAGAGCTTGACGGTGTAGGTGATGCCCGCGTTCAGCGTGTCGGCCTTGACGACATCCGGTTGCGCGAAGGGCGAGTGCCCGTACACCAACGGAGGACTCACCGCTTCCCGTCCCGACAGGATGCTCCACACGGGTTCCATGCTCGTGGGCAGCGGCCGGTACACCGTGACCCCCGCGGCGGCACAGGGTGGGCTCCACGTGAACACCGGGATGGAATCCGCACTGACGCGAATGGAAATGTGATCCGAACAGTTGGCGGGAGGATTCGTCCGGTCGCACCCCGTGGCCACCCAGGCGGCGAGGACCAGCAGTACGATGGAGCAGCAGCGCGCCATCATCATGCGCACGCCACGCTGAACGGCCGCGACCACAGGGTGCGCGTGCGCTCGACGACGAAGCCGTCGGAGCGATAGAGCCGGAGCGCCGACTCGTTCTCGCCGTCGACGAGCAGCGTGATCGGCGTCGCCTCGCGCTCCCCGAGCCAGCGCACGCCCCACCGCAGCAGGGCGCGCCCAAGCCCGCGGCCCTGGAAGGCGGGCGCCACGCCGAGCGTGGCGATCTCGCCCGCGGAGCTGGTGACGAAGTTGCGGCAGAACCCGGCGACGCGATCGCCCTCGTAGGCCAGCATGACGCTGCCGGGGATGAAGCCCGGTGTTTCGCACCGCGCGCGCAGCGTGTCCACCGTCGACGGCACGAACCGATAGTGACTCGCGAACGACGCGTTGTAGACGTCGTTGTAGTCGGCGAGCGCCACATCGCTGCCGTCGAACACGCGCGGCACGATGCCCGGGGGCCACGCCGGATGGGGCAGATCGTTCGCGGGCCGCTCCATCTCCCAGAAGCGTCGCGCGAAGGTGAAGCCGAGTGCTGCCGCGAATGCCTCGGCCTCGGGGTGCGGCTCCCACGCCGCGAGGCACACGTCGCCGCACTCCGGCGCCGCCTCGGCGAGCGCGCGCATCTGGTGGTCCAGCAGCAGGTGACCGAGTCCGCGCCGCCGGTACTCTTCGCGCACGCCGATTCGCAGCATCGCCCACGGCCGCTGGATCCCAGGCAGCAGGAAGCCGAACGCCACGGCGGCCGGCGTGTCGCCATCCATCGCCAGCCAGCGCAGCGCGGCGTGGCAGAACGGGTCGGCGAGCCAGCGCTCGAGATCGCCCAGGCCCAGTTTCTGCTCGAACTGGGGCGCCAGCTCGGGCTCGCGGATCACGGCGCGCCCCAGCTCGAGTCGATCCAGCGTCCACGGCACGATGTCGAGGGCCACGGGCGCACCGTAGGCATGCGCGCGCGGGGCCGTCAACGCCGCGGCGGACGGCGTTGACCGTCTCGGAAGGCGGGGTGTAGCGTCCCGCGCGCATGTCGCGCCCCCGCATGGAACTCGCCCCGCTCGCATCGATCGTCGAGCGCTTCGACGGCCGCAGCATCGCGGTCCTCGGCGACGTGATGGTCGACCGCTACCTGTGGGGGCGCGTCGAGCGCATCTCGCCCGAGGCGCCGGTGCCCGTGGTCGAAGTGGACCGCGAGTCGTCGTCGCTCGGCGGCGCGGGCAACGTGGCCGCCAACCTGGCCGCACTCGGCGCCGTGCCGTCGCTGATCGCGGTGTGCGGCGACGACGCCGAGGGCCGTGCGCTCGCCGAGGCGCTGAGCAGCCGCGGCGTGCGCGCGGGCGGCCTGATCGCGGATGCCTCGCGGCCCACCACGGTCAAGACGCGCATCATCGCGCACTCGCAGCAGGTCGTTCGCGCCGATCGCGAAGCGCGCGGCGACGTGTCGGGCGCCGTGCTCGAGCGGTTCCGCGAGACGCTTGCGCGTGAGCTGGCCGAGGCCGAGGCGCTCGTCGTGAGCGACTACGGCAAGGGTGTCGTCCACCCCGGCACGCTCGAGGCGGCGCTGGGTGCCGCGCGCCGTCGCGGCATCCCGGTGTGCGTGGATCCCAAGGAGAGCCACATCGACGCCTACAAGGGCGTCACGATCCTGACGCCGAACCAGCACGAGGCGGGCTACGTCCAGGGGCGGCGCATCGTCGACGAGGCGAGCCTCGAGGAGGTCGGCTGGGGGCTGCAGCAGCGGCTCGACGCCGCAGCACTCCTCATCACCCGCGGCGCCCAGGGCATGAGCCTGTTCGAGCGTGGCGGCGCCCACACGCACCTGCCGACCGTGGCGCGAGAGGTCTACGACGTCACCGGCGCGGGGGACACGGTCGTGAGCCTCGTTGCGCTGTCGCTGGCCGCGGGCGCCGACTTCGTCTCGGCCTGCCGGCTCGCGAACCACGCGGCGGGGCTCGTGATCCGCGAGGTCGGCACCGCGACCTGCACGCGCGAGGCGTTGCTCCAGGACCTCGCCGCCGCCGCGACGTGAGCGACCGCCTGACCGAGCACGCGGCCTCGAGGCTCGCCGCGTGGCGCGCGGCCGGCGACCGCATCGTGTTCACGAACGGCGTGTTCGACCTCATGCACCGCGGCCACGTCGAGTACCTGGAGGAGGCCCGCGCGCTGGGCGACCGGCTCGTGGTGGGCCTGAACGCCGATGCGTCGGTGCGCCGCCTCAAGGGGCTGGACCGGCCGATCGTGCCCGAGGCCGACCGCCTCGCCCTCGTCGCGGCACTCGAGTGCGTGGACCTCGCCGTGCACTTCGACGAGGACACGCCGGAGTCGCTGATCCGCGACGTCGCGCCCGATGTGCTCGTCAAAGGGGGTGACTGGGCGCTCGACGACATCGTCGGGCGCGCCTTCGTCGAGGCGCGTGGCGGCCGCGTCGAGCGCATCCGGCTGCGCGAAGGCTGGAGCACGACGCGCATCCTCGAACGCGTCGACGCCGGCAAGAGCGCGCTCGCCCCCTGACGCCGCGGCGCCGCGGCGCGTTCCGCGGCGCCGGGTCCTGCGATTCCCCGCCCGCACGCGCGCGCCGCACGGCGCACTTGATTCTCCGCGCCGTCGCCGCGTACTGTATTCCGTCCTTTTCCGCCGCCCCTGAAGCGCGTTCGCGCGGTGCTTATCCGCGGCGCGTCGCGGCCGGCCGCTCCGGAGATCCACGATGTCATCGACGTTTCAGAACCATATCGGCGGCCGCTGGGCGCCCGCCCGCTCGGGCCGGACGTTCTTCAATCTGAACCCCGCGTCCGGCGAGACGCTCGGCGAGTTCCCGTCGTCGGGTCCCGAGGACGTGGAGGACGCCGTCGCCGCGGCGACGAAGGCGTATCCCGAATGGCGCCTCACGCCCGCGCCCAAGCGCGCCGAGATCCTCTACCGCGCCGGCGAGATCATCCGGTCACGCAAGGACGATCTGGCCCGTGCGATGACCCGCGAGATGGGCAAGGTGTTCGCCGAGGCGAGCGGCGACGTGCAGGAAGGCATCGACATGGCGTATCTCGCGGCGGGTGAGGGGCGCCGGCTGTTCGGCGTCACCACGCCCAGCGAGATGCCGAACAAGTGGGCGATGTCGGTGCGTTCGCCGATCGGCGTCGTCGGCGTCATCACGCCGTGGAACTTCCCGTTCGCGATTCCCGCCTGGAAGATCATGCCCGCGCTGGTGGCGGGAAACACGGTGGTGTTCAAGCCGGCCGGCGACACGCCCGAGATGGCGTGGCATTTCACGAAGATCTTCGAGGAGGCGGGGCTGCCGCCCGGTGTGCTGAATCTCGTGTTCGGCTCGGGCACGAACGTCGGCAACCCGATCGTCGAGCACCCGCAGGTGGCGGTCATCTCGTTCACGGGCTCGACCGAGGTCGGGCTCGCGATCGGCGGGCGCGGCGGTGCCATCGGCAAGCGCGTGTCGCTCGAGATGGGCGGCAAGAACGCGATCCTCGTGATGGACGATGCCGACTTGAAGCTCGCGACCGAGGCGATCCTGTGGGCCGCCTTCGGCACGACGGGCCAGCGCTGCACGGCGTGCAGCCGCGTGCTCGCGCAGGCCGGGGTGTACGACGAGCTGGTCGAGCGCGTGGCGGCCCAGGCGAAGCAGCTGCGGCTCGGCGACGGGCTCGATCCGAATACCCAGGTGGGGCCGCTGATCAACAAGGCCCAGGTCGAGACCGTGCATCGCTACGTCGGCATCGGCCGCGGCGAGGGAACGCTCGTCGCGGGCGGTGAGCCCGCGACCGAGGGCGCGCTCGCGAAGGGCAGTTTCTACAAGCCCACGGTGTTCGCCGGCGTCGCCGCCGGGGCGCGGATCGCGGTCGAGGAGATCTTCGGCCCGGCCCTCGCGATGGTGAAGGTGAAGGACTTCGCCGAGGCGATCGCGGTCAACAACGCTTCGAGCTACGGGCTGTCGTCCTCGATCTTCACCGCCGACGTGAACGCGGCATTCACGGCGATGCGCGACCTCGACACCGGCATCGTGTACGTGAACCACGGGACGACCGGCGCCGAGACGCACCTGCCGTTCGGCGGCAACCGCGGCACTGGCAACGGGCACCGCGAGGCGGGGCACACGATGCTGGACCCGTTCACCGAGTGGAAGAGCATCTACATCGACTACAGCGGGCGGCTGCAGCGCGCGCAGATCGACAACAACTGATCGCGGGGGCGGGATGAACCTCTACGAGTATCAGGGCAAGGAGCTGTTCGCCCGGTACGGCATGCCCGTGCTACCCGGGCAGGTGGCCGCGACCCCCGAGGAAGCCCGGGACGTGGCCGCGCAGATCGGCGGCACGGTGGTGATCAAGGCGCAGGTGCAGGCGGGCGGCCGCGGCAAGGCCGGCGGCGTGAAGCTCGCGCACTCGCCGGACGAGGCGTACGAGAAGGCGCGCGACATCCTGGCGCTGACGATCAAGGGGCTGCCGGTGCGCCGCGTGCTCGTGGCGCAGGCCGCCGACATCGCGCGTGAGCTGTACTGCGCGATCGTGATGGACCGCCAGAAGAAGCTGCCGCTCGTCATGATCTCGGCCGAGGGCGGCGTCGACATCGAAGAAGTGGCGAAGACGGCACCCGAGAAGATCGTGAAGTGGTGGGCCCCGCTCGACGGCATCCGGCCGTACCAGGCGCGCGCGCTGTTCCAGCCGCTGCTCCAGGACGGCAAGCTCGTCGCCCAGGCCGGCGACATCCTGATGAAACTGTGGCGCGTGTTCTGGGACGGGGACTGCTCGCTCGCCGAGATCAACCCGCTGGCGATCACGCCGGCGGGCAAGGTCGTGGCGCTCGACGCGAAGGTCGCGCTCGACGACAACGCGGAGTTCCGCCACCGCGACTGGGACGGCTGGCGCGATCGCGACGACGAGACCCCCGGCGCCCGGATGGCGCGCGAGATGGGCCTGTCGTACGTGAAACTGGACGGCGACGTGGGCTGCGTGGTGAACGGCGCCGGGCTCGCGATGGCGACGATGGACCTGATCAAGCACTATGGCGGCGAACCCGCGAATTTCCTCGACATCGGCGGCTCGTCGAGCCCCGACAAGGTGACGACGGCGTTCAAGATCATCACCGGCGACTCGCACGTGCGCGCGATCCTGTTCAACATCTTCGGCGGCATCACGCGCTGCGACGACGTCGCGAACGGCATCGTCAAGTCGCTCAAGGAATCGCCGATCGACGTGCCACTCGTGATCCGCCTGACCGGCACGAACGAGGAGCTGGCCCGGAAGATCCTGGCCGATCACGGGCTGTCGGCGACGACCAGCATGGACGAGGGCGTGCGCGCCGTGATCGAGAAGGCTCAGGAGGTGACGGCGTGAGCATCCTGATCGACAAGTCGACCCGCCTCGTCGTCCAGGGCATCACCGGGCGTGACGGGGCCTTCCACACCGAGCAGATGCTGGCCTACGGCACCCGCGTCGTCGCGGGCGTCACGCCCGGCAAGGGCGGCGAGAAGGTGCACGGCGTGCCCGTGTTCGAGAGCGTCGCCGACGCCGTGGCCGCCACGAAGGCGAACACCTCCGTGATCTACGTGCCCGCCGCGTACGCGACGGACGCCGTCTTCGAAGCGGTCGACGCCGGGATCGGGCTCATCGTCTGCATCACCGAGGGCCTGCCCGTGCGCGATACGCTCGGCGCGTGGCACGAGGTGGCGCGCCGCCGCGGCGGCGACCCGCTCGCGCGTCCCCGCCTGATCGGCCCGAACTGCCCGGGACTCATCTCGCCGGGGCTCGCCAAGGTCGGCATCCTCCCGGGCCACATCTGCACGCCGGGTTCGATCGGCGTCGTGTCGCGCAGCGGCACGCTCACCTACGAGGTCGTGCACCAGCTCACGCGCGCGGGACTCGGCCAGTCGACGTGTCTCGGCATCGGCGGCGATCCGGTGATCGGCACGAATTTCATCGACGCCGTCACGCTGTTCGAGGCCGACCCGCAGACCGAGGCGATCGTGCTGATCGGCGAGATCGGCGGGACCGACGAGGAGGAGACGGCCCAGTTCATCAAGCGGCACGTGAAGAAGCCGGTCGTGGCGTTCGTCGCCGGCCAGACGGCGCCGCCCGGCAAGCGCATGGGACACGCGGGGGCGATCATCTCGGGCGGCAGCGGCACGGCGGCCGAGAAGATGGCCGCGTTCGCCGCGGCCGGCATCGCCGTCGCGCGCATTCCGTCCGAGATCCCGGGCCTGATCCGCGACGCGCTGGCCCGCCGCCGCCGCAAGGCCGCGCCGGCCACGAAGCGCGGGGGCGCATCCAGCCGGGGCGGAGCGTCGACCAACGGGCGCGTCCCGGTCCCGGCCACGCGGAAGGCCTCGGGCGCGCGTGCGTCGAAGCCGCGCGCGTCCGCGCCGAGCATCCGCCGGAAGTCCGCGAAGGCGTCGAGGCCCGCGAAGGCGTCGAAGCCCGCGAAGGCGTCCAAGCCCGCGAAGGCGTCCAAGCCGAAATCGAAGTCATCGAAGAAGCGCTGATAGACATAGGGTCCGCGTCACAATCGAAAGGATGGGAGCGGTGGCATTGGAAAGGACGTTGTTCATCGTCAAGCCGGATGCCGTGGAGCGTCACCAGATCGGCAAGATCCTCGCGCACGTCGAGGACAAGGGATTCCGCATCGCCGAGGCGCGGCTGACCCGGATGACGCGCGACGAGGCCCAGGGGTTCTACGCCGAGCACCACGGCAAGCCCTTCTTCGTCGGGCTCGTCGACTTCATGACCTCGGGGCCCGTCATGCTGACCTGCCTCGAGCGCGACAACGCCGTCGCGATGCTGCGCGAGGTGATCGGCGCGACGGATCCCGCGCAGGCCGCCGAGGGCACGATCCGGAAGCTGTACGCCGAGAGCAAGGGCCGGAATTCCGTCCATGCCTCCGACAGCCTGGCGAGCGCGGACCGCGAGGTGAAGTTCTTCTTTGGAACGGCGGCGCTGACCCGCTGAGCCCGCCCGGAGAGCGGCCGGGAGGACCCCCGTCGGCCCGTTCCAAGCGGGTAGACGGCGCATCCACCTTGTGTTACGGTCGCCGCGCTTTGGATCCGGCGACTGCGGTCATAAGTTAATGTCATCATTCGTAATAGACCTGACGCGGCTGTCGCAGGGGTCCACGAGCGCCCGGCTCGATGCCGATGCGCGCGAGATCGGCCTGCCGGCCGAAGGCTGGCCCGGCCGGGTGGCGGGTGAGGTTCAGGTCGAGCGGTCTGGCGACCGGATCAGGATTCACGGTCGGGTCCGTTCAACGGCCTGGCTGGAATGCGTCCGTTGCCTCAAGAGCTTCGAATTGCCCCTGGATCTTCCGCTCGAGTCGTTCGCGGACCGGTCCGGCACGGGCAATCGTCGTGACGAGCAGGAGCTCGAGCGCGACGACTACATGATGTTTCACGATGGTCGGAAGCTCGATCTGGGCGGGCCGGTTCGTGAGACGCTGCTGCTCGAGTTGCCGATGGCACCGCACTGCCGGGACGACTGCAAAGGTCTCTGCCCGCGCTGCGGCGCCGACTTGAATGACGGACCCTGCGCCTGCGGCGACCCGGCCGACATCCGGGCTGCCGGCGCCTGAGGTCCACGAGGAGGAGTTCGCGATGGCGGTTCCCAAGCGGAGACATTCGGCGACGCGCGGCCGCAAGCGCCGCACCCACTGGAAGCTGAAGAATCCTTCGGTGCACGCCTGCAGCCACTGCAGCACCCCGAAGCAGCCGCACCGCATCTGTGCCAACTGCGGCTACTACGACGGGGAAGAGATCGTCCCGCCGCGCGCCGAGTAGCGTTCCCCCCCCAGCGAATCCCGACGAATCCCCTACGAATGGCCTCGGTTCCCCGCATCGGAATCGATGCAATGGGCGGTGACCACGGTCCGGACGCCGTCGCCGCGGGCCTTGCGCTTGCGTTTCGCGAGATGCCGAACACGTTCCAGGTGACCCTGGTCGGTGTCGAGTCGGAAATCCGCGCGTCGCTCAAGCGGCACCATCTCGACGGCGCGCCGGTGCAGATCGTCCACGCCGACGAGCGCATCGAAATGGCCGAGAAGGCCGCCGCGGCCGTGCGCCGCAAGAGCGGCTCGTCGCTCGGCGTCCTGACCCAGCTCCACAAGAGCGGCCAGGTCGACGCGATGTTCAGCGCGGGCAACACGGGCGCCGTCGTCGCCATGGCGCTGCTGGGCCTCGGCCGGCTCGACGGCGTGACGCGCCCGGCGCTCGCGGCATTCCTGCCCAACGTCGGCGGCGGATGCGTCGTGCTCGACGTGGGCGCCAACGCCGAGTGCCGGCCCGGCTATCTCGTCCAGTTCGCGCACATGGGCTCGGTCTACGCGCGCTACCTGCTCGGCCGCGAGAATCCGCGCGTGGGACTCCTGTCCATCGGCGAGGAGGACACCAAGGGGAACGGACTCGTGCTCGAGGCGCTGCCGCTGATTCGGCGGGCGTCGCACCTGAACTTCCTCGGCAACGTCGAGGGCCGCGACGTGTTCAACGGCGAATGCGACGTCGTCGTCACCGACGGCTTCACCGGCAACGTCGTGCTCAAGACGGCCGAGAGCGTCGCCGGGCTCGTCGCCCACAAGATCCGCGAGGAACTGCGCCGGGACTGGCTCGCGAGCGTCGGGGCCCTGCTCATGAAGCCGGCCCTGGCCCGGATGAAGGCCCAGATCGATTGGGAGGAATACGGCGCCGCGCCGTTGCTCGGCGTCAACGGCGTGTGCTTCGTCGGTCACGGCGCGAGCCGCGAGCGGGCGTTCCGCAGCGCGATCCGCACCGCGACCAAGTTCGTCGAGAACCGCGTCAACGAGCACATCCGCGAGGAGCTCCAGTCCGATCATGTCACCGCAGCCTGACCGCGTACGCGGCGCGACCATCGCCGGCACCGGGATGTACGTGCCCGAACGCATCCTGACGAACCACGACCTCGCCCGGATGGTGAACACGTCCGACGAGTGGATCGTCGAGCGCACGGGCATCCGCGAGCGCCACATCTCGGCGGACGGCGAGGCGTCGTCCGACCTGGCGGTGCACGCCGCGCGGCGCGCTCTCGCCATGGCGAACGTCGCGCCTGAGGACGTGGACCAGATCATCGTCGCGACGACCACGCCGGACCGCATCCTGCCCTCGTGCGCCTGCACGGTGCAGGCGAAGCTCGGCGCGACGCGGGCGGCGGCGTACGACATGTTCGCCGCGTGCACCGGCTTCATCTACGGCTTGAGCATCGCGCGCGGGGCGATCGGCACCGGGATGGCCGAGAACGTGCTCGTGATCGGCGTCGAGCAGCTGTCGCGCATCGTGGACTACACCGATCGCAATACGTGCGTGCTGTTCGGCGACGGCGCGGGCGCGGCGTTGCTCAGGCCGTGCGAGCCGGGGCACGGCATCCTGTCGGTGTCGATCCACTCGGACGGCTCGATCGGCGACCTGCTGGAGGTGCCGGCCGGCGGCGGCGCGATGCCGGCGACGCATGAGACGGTGGACCGGCGCGAGCACTTCATCCGGATGCGCGGCAAGGAGCTGTTCCGCGTCGCGGTGCGAGGCATGGAGGAGAGCCTGCGCGTGGCACTCGACCGTGCCGGGGTCGCGGCCGACCAGCTCGAGCTCGTGATCCCGCACCAGGCGAACCAGCGCATCATCGACGCCACGCGCGAGCGCCTGGGACTGCCGGCCGACCGTGTGATCCTGAACATCGACCGCTTCGGCAACACGTCGTCGGCGTCGATCCCGATCACGCTCGACGAGGTCGTGCGCGCGGGGCGCTTGAAGCCCGGCGATTGCGTGGGCATGGTGGCCTTCGGCGGCGGCATCACCTGGGGCGCCACCGTGGCGCGCTGGACGATGCCGGTGCCGCCGGAAGCCGAGTCCGCCGCCGCGGCAGCCGTGGCCGGCGAGGCGCGCGCGTGAAGCTCGCGTTCCTGTTTCCCGGCCAGGGCGCGCAGGCCGTCGGCATGGGCAGTGCGCTCGCCGCCGCGCATCCGGCCGCGCGCGAGGTGTTCCAGCGTGCCGACGCGGCACTCGGTTTCTCGCTGTCCGCGATCTGCTGGGAGGGGCCCGAGGACCGGCTGCGCGAGACGCGTCACGCCCAGCCGGCCCTGCTCACGCACAGCGTCGCCGCACTCCGGCTGCTGGAGGCGCGCGGCGTCCGGCCGTCGTGGTGCGCGGGGCACAGCCTGGGCGAGTACTCGGCGTGCGTCGCCGCGGGCGCCATCGCCTTCGACGACGCCGTGCGGCTGGTGCACCGCCGCGGCGAGCTCATGCACCAGGCCGGCATCGATCGCCCCGGAACAATGGCCGCGGTGCTGGGCCTCGCGCTCGACGACGTGGCCGCCGCCTGCCGCGAGGCCTCGGCGGCCGGCATCGTCGTGCCCGCGAACCTGAACGCCCCGGGGCAGATCGTGATCTCGGGCGAGGTGGCGGGCGTCGAGGCCGCGAGCCAGGCCTGCACGGCGCGCGGAGCGAAGCGCGTGATCCGCCTCGACGTGAGCGGCGCCTTCCACTCGCCGCTGATGGCGTCGGCGTCCGACGGGCTGCGCGCGAAGCTCGCGCAGACGCCGTTCGCCGATCCCTCGTGTCCGATCGTTCCCAACGTATGGGCAGAACCCGTGACGACCGCCGCGGCCGTGCGCGAGGCACTCGAAGCGCAGCTGCTCGGAGCGGTGCGCTGGGAGGAATCGATGCGCGCGCTGATCGCGGCCGGCGCCGAGGGCTTCGTCGAGGTCGGCACCGGCAAGGTGCTCCGCGGGCTGCTGCGCACGCTCAAGAAGGACGCGCCGAGCTGGAACGTCGAGGATCCGGACAGCCTGATCTCCACCCTGCTGGCGCTGGGCGCCGACCACGCGTTGCGTGGTGCCGGGGCGGAGGAGCGGGCGTGACGGAGCGGGCGCAGGGCATGGCGGCGACGGACCACGCTTCGCGTGGTGCCCCGGCGGCCGAGCTCGCGGGCCAGGTCGCGTTCGTGACCGGCGGCGCGACCGGGATCGGGCTCGCGATCGCGCGCGGCCTCGCGGCGCGAGGGGCATCGGTCGCGATCTTCAACCGCAACCCGGAGCGCGCGCAGTCGGCGGTCGAAAGCATCACCGCCGACCACGCGACGCGCGGTGCCGGTGGCAAGGCCGCGGCCTACGCCGCCGACGTATCGAACACGGCGTCCGTGGAAGCGGGCTTCGAGCAGGCGCTCGGCGCCCTCGGGCGCGTCGACGTGCTCGTCAACAACGCGGGCATCACGCGCGACGGGCTGCTGCTGCGGATGAGCGACGCCCAGTGGGACGAGGTGCTCGACACGAACCTCCAGGGCGCCTTCCGCTGCTGCCGCATCGTCGCGAAGCCCATGATGAGGTCACGCTACGGGCGCATCGTGAACGTGTCGTCGGTCGTCGGCCTGATGGGCAACGCCGGCCAGGTCAACTACGCCGCGTCCAAGGCGGGACTGCTCGGTCTCACCAAGGCGCTCGCCCGCGAGCTGGCCAGCCGCTCGATCACGGTGAACGCCGTGTGCCCCGGCTACATCGAAACGGAGATGACGGCCGCCCTCCCCGAGGGCGCGAAGACAGATCTCATGTCGAGGATCCCGCTCGGCCGGCTGGGCAGGCCGGACGAAATCGCCGATGTCGTCGCCTTCCTCGCCTCGCCGCGCGCCGGGTACGTCACCGGCCAGTGCTGGGCGGTGGACGGCGGCATGGTCATGTGAAACGCTGCAGAACACTCGTAAACCGACGGGAGGTGAACACGGAATGGCACCGTTCAGTGAAGACCGGGTGAAGGAGATCATCGCCAAGGAGCTGGAAGTCGAAGCCAAGGACTTGAGCCCGGAGAAGAAGTTCATCGAAGACCTCGGCGCCGATTCGCTCGACATCGTCGAGCTGGTGATGGCGTTGGAGGAGGAATTCGGTCTCGACATCCCGGACGAGGATGCGGACAAGCTCAAGACGGTCGGCGACGCGATGGAGTATCTGAAGTCGCACGCGACGGCCTAGGGACGGCCCGGTCCGCCGCCGGGCGCCCGCGCACGTGCGGGCGCTGATTCCGAGCGGCGCGGACACGGACGTTCCTCAAGGCGGCCTTCGAGACGATCATCGCGACGGGGCCCGGGCGTTCCGGAAGGGACGCTCCCCCGAGCGGCGCTCAGGCTCGAAGGCCGGATGCACCACACCGAGGGAGAGGACATGGAGGAGAACGGGCGCCGTGTATTCGTGACCGGCATGGGCATGGTTTCGCCCATCGGCAACGACATGACGGTGTTCTGGCAGAATCTCATCGCGGGGAAGTCGGGCGCGGGTCCCATCACACGCTTCGACGCGTCGAAGTACGGCACGCGATTCGCGTGCGAAGTGAAGGACTTCACGACCGAAGGCATCATCGACCGCAAGGACGCCAAGCGGATGGATCGCTTCGTCCAGTACGCGGTCGTCGCGAGCGCCGAGGCGATTCGTCGCGCCGGCCTCGACCTGGACTCCCTGGATCGCGACCGGATCGGTGTCATCATCGGTTCCGGCATCGGCGGCATGGAGACCTTCGAGGCGCAGCACACGGTGCTCCGGGAGCGCGGTCCCGACCGCGTGAGCCCGCTCTTCATACCCATGATGATCTCGGACATGGCGGCGGGGCAGGTGTCCATTCAGTTCGGACTCCGTGGCCCCAATTTCTGCACCGTGTCGGCGTGCGCATCCGGTGCGCACGCGATCGGTGAAGCGCTCCGTCTGATCCGCGCCGGCGATGCCGATGTCATCGTCGCGGGCGGCGCCGAGGCGACCATCACCCCGATGGCGGTCGCCGGGTTCAGCAACATCCGTGCTCTCTCCCAACGAAACGACGACCCCGAACATGCCAGCCGCCCCTTCGACCAGGATCGGGACGGCTTCGTGATCGGCGAAGGCGCCGGAGTGCTCGTGCTCGAAAGCGAAGCACATGCACGACGTCGCCAGGCCACCCTGCTGTGCGAACTCCGCGGCTACGGCGCCTCGGGAGACGCATTCCACATCACCGCTCCGAGCGAAGACGGCAATGGTGCCGCACGCGCGATGATCCGCGCGCTCGAAGACGCGAGAATGCGCCCCGAGGAAGTCGAGTACATCAACGCCCATGGCACGTCCACGCCGACGGGGGACCCCATCGAGGTGTTCGCCGTCAAGCACGTGCTGGGCGAACATGCCCGCCGCGTCATGATGAGTTCGACCAAGTCCATGACCGGCCACCTGCTGGGTGCCGCCGGCGGACTCGAAGCAGCGGTGACCGCGCTGACGATTCAGCACGGGGTCGTTCCACCCACGATCAATCTGGTCACTCAGGATGCTCAATGCGATCTCGATATCGTTCCGAACGTGGCCCGGGAAGCCCGGGTCAAGAACGCCCTCTCGAACTCATTCGGGTTCGGGGGGCACAACGTCACACTGGTCCTGACGGCCGTGAGCTGAGGCCCCGCTCGCGCCGCCGCGGCGGCCGCGGCCGCGCGCGCCGCGGGGCGACGCAGGCGTCGCCGTCGTTCTCGCTGTGGGACTGGCTGCGCGGATGGTTCACGCCCGCGACGCCGTCCGCCGCGCCTGCCCGGCGCCAACCCTCCACCGTTCCCGTCGGGCAGGAGGAGCGCACCTTCGAGGACTTCGCGCGGCGCTTCAAAATCCGCTTCGAGCGGGTCGAGCTGCTGAAGCTGGCGCTCACCCACCGCTCGTACCTGAGCGTCACGGGGCAGAGCGCGCGCGAATCCAACGAGCGCCTCGAATTCCTCGGTGATTCGGTGCTCGGGCTCGTCACGAGCGAGTTCCTCTACCGCAAGCACCCCAACGAGCACGAGGGGCAGCTCACCAAGACCAAGTCGCTGCTCGTCTCGAAGGCGATCCTGTCGCGACGGGCCCTGGCAATGGGCCTCGGCAAGTACGTGCTGATGAGCCAGTCGGAGAGCGAATCGGGCGGCCGCCAGCGGCTGTCGATCCTCGCCGACGCGTTCGAATCCGTGATCGGCGCGATCTACCTGGACCAGGGCTTCGAGGCCGCGCGCGCCTTCATCACCGAGTGGCTGCTGAGCGATACGCAGGAGATCGTCGCCGACAAGCGCCACACGAACTACAAGAGCCACCTGCAGGAGTACGTCCAGAGCACGTTCCGCACGCATCCGGTGTACCGTATCCGGAGCGAGATGGGGCCGGACCACTCGAAGCAGTTCAACGTCGAGGTCCTCGTCGGGCGCCGGTTGCTCGGTTCGGGGCGCGGGCGGAACAAGAAGGAAGCCGAGCAGGCCGCCGCTCGCAATGCGCTCGAGGCGGTGGAGACCGGGCCGCGGAGCGAGCCGTCCGCGCCGCGGCCGGCGCCCGCTCGTTCGGCCGCGCGGACGCAGCCGGCAGCGCCGGCGTCGCCGGCTGTCGCGCGGCCCGCGCGCGATGACGACGACGACGATGACGGCGACGATGATGGGCCGCGTCGCCGGCGCGGCCGGCGTGGAGGACGCGGTCGCCGCCGTGAGGAGGGTGCCGTCGCCGGCGCCCCGCATCCCGCTCCCGCACCGGAGCGGCCGGCCGAGCGTGCGCACCCGCGTCCCGAAACGCAGGCGGCGCCCGCGGCCGGCGTGCCGGTGGTGGGGAAGCGGTTCGAGGACGACGCGGATGACGAGGGCCATCCCGAGGGCCGTCTCGAGGAGCGACGCGTCGATCCGTACGGGTGGGGCCGCGACGCCGACGAGCCCGGACGCGCCGAGGCGCCGTCCGAATCGATGTCACGCGGGATCGGCGGCCGCACGGTCGAGCGCCTGACGAGCTTCGCGCCCGAGCCCGAGCGACCGGCGCCGGTGCGCGAGATGCCGGTCGCCCACGAGGCTCGGGAGGGGATCACGCGGGCCGAGGAGTCGGCGCCGCCGCGCCGCGACGAGCCGCGCCCGCGCCGGGACGAAGCGCGGGAGGCGCGCCGGGACGAGCCGCGCCCGCGCCGCGACGAGGAGCGGGAGGCGCGCCGCGACGAGCCGCACGCGCGCCGGGACGAGACGCGGGATACGCGCCGCGAGGAGCCACGGAACGACGAGCCGGGTGAGACTGCGGGTGACGAGGCACTGCCGGAAGCGGGGCGCGACACGCCCGGTGGGGAGGCTGGTGAGTCGGGGGCGCCCGGGACGGGGCGCTCGTTCGGCCGCCGGCCTGGCCGGCGCCGCTAGGCCCGACCCCCATACAGCCGAAAAACAAAACGAAAACGGGAGGCTTGCGCCTCCCGTTTTCTAATACTGTCGCCCCGTTCCACCGGGACTGGCCCCTCGGAATTCCAGTTTCCAGCAGCGGCGACGACAGATAGTGACGAGGTGCGGATGCTCGAGCGATCCAACCAGGTGACCGCACCGTCTCGAAGGTTATGCTTCCGCATGTTCCGTGCCATTCAACGCCGAATGGGTATCAGTCAATCAACGTGCTGCGGCGTATTGGATTGGAGCATCCGCTAGATCCTACTGAAGGCCGTCTGAGTGCACGTTTCGCGACAGAGTGTCGCGAAAACCGGCGGTCATTCTCCGCAACTCATTATGGCGAATGACTTTCTGGACAAAGGGTCATACTGACCCATCGCGCGACAACTTGTCACGATCGGCGGGGTCCGGGTCGCGCTTGCGGGCCGACATTCGGTGCAGGGTCCGCCTCGAGATCCCGAGGATCTTCGCCGCCTTCGTGAAGTTGCCTTCCGTGTGCTCCAGCACCCGCTGGACGTACCGATCCGTCAGCTCGTCCAGTGACACCAGGGCGCCCGAGCGCGCCGGGTCGCTGGCCGTGCCCTGCTGGATCATGGGCGGCAGCGTCTCGGCGCTGATCACGGGCGACGTGGACAGCACGACCGCCCGCTCGACGACGTTCGCGAGCTCCCGGACGTTGCCCGGCCAGGCGTAGTTCCTCAGCCGCTGCTCGGCGTCGCTCGAGAACCGCTTCGGCGGATTGCCGTACTCCGAGCTGTACTTCTTGAGGAAGTGCTCGAGCAGCACGCTCACGTCCTCGGGGCGCTCGCGCAGCGGCGGTAGCGCGATGTTGACGACGTTCAGGCGGTAGAACAGGTCCTCGCGGAAGCGGCCGGAGTGGACGAGCGCCTGCAGATCCTGGTGCGTCGCGGCCACGACGCGCACGTCGACATCGATCTCCTCGTTGCCGCCCACCGGCTTGATCCGGTGCTCCTGGAGCACGCGCAGCAGCTTGGCCTGGAGCGGCTGCGACAGGTCGCCGATCTCGTCGAGGAACAGCGTTCCCTGGTGGGCCTCCTCGAAGAGCCCGCGCCGCGTCGTCGTGGCGCCGGTGAACGCGCCGCGCACGTGGCCGAACAGCTCGGTTTCGAGCAGGCCCTCGGGGATCGCCGAGACGTTGACGGGAACGAAGCGCCGCTCGGACCGCGGGCTGCGCAGGTGGATGGATCGCGCGACCAACTCCTTGCCGGTGCCGCTCTCGCCGAAGATCAGCACGCTCGTCCGTCGAGGCGCCACGCGGGCCACCATCTTGAACACGTCGAGCATCTGCGCCGACTGGCCGGCGATGTAGGTCATGCGCTCCGGCCGCTCCTGGGCCAGCGTGGCCGGTTCGGCCACCGCCTCCGGGGCCGGGGCCGCCATGACGCGGCGCTTCTCGATCGCGCGATCGAGAAGCGTGCCGAGCGAGGCCAGCGTGGGAGGCTTGGCGAGGTAGTCGTAGGCGCCCGCCTGGATCGCCTCCATCGCCGAGTCCATCGTGGCGTACCCGGTGATCATGACGACGGGCACGTCCGGCGTGCGCTGCTGGATCTCGCGCAGCAGGTCGAGGCCGTTGCCCCGGCCGAGGTGCAGGTCGGTGAGCACGACGTCGAACGACCCGGCGTCGAGCTGGGCCAGCGCGGCCTCGAGCGTCTGGGTCACGACGACGTCATGGCCGAAATGCCGGGTCATCGCCGCGATGGTTCGCGCGGTGATCGGCTCGTCGTCGACGACGAGAACGCGTGCGGGCGGATGGGATGCCATGAGGGTCCCCTGCATGCTACGCTTTCCCCATCATGCTGTGCATCGCGGGACTGTTGATGGCGCTGGCCGCGCCGGTGGCCGGGGTCTCTCCCGCGGCCTTCGATACGGCCGGCATGATCCGTGGGGAGCAGGCGCTCCGGGCGTACGCCCAGGGGCGGCTGCTCGAGGACCAGGGTCAGCTCCGCGATGCGCTCGGCGCCTACGTCCGGGCGCTCGGGCTCGACCATACGGCGATGCCTGTCGCCCGGCACATCGCCGAGACGCTCTACCGGCTCGGCGACCCCTCGAGTGCCATCGACTACGCCGACAAGGCGCTTGCGCTGGCGCCGAACGATCCGGGCTCGCTGTGGGTCAAGGGCGGAGCGCTGATGGACATGGGGCGCTACCCGGAGGCGCTCGACGTGATGGTCGCCTGCGTCGACGCCGACTCTTCGCGTATCGAGTACGCCCAGTCCCTGGCGCGGGTGGGGGAGTCGCTCGACCGGCCCGACGTCGTCGCGCGCGCGTACGGCATCGCCGTGCAACTCGACGAGGACGACGGTGAGAACTGGTTCCAGCTTGCCGCCGCGCAGGTGCGGCTCGGCCGTTTCCAGGCCGCCGAGCGCAGTCTCGACCGCGTGGCCGAGCTCGCGCCCTCGCGTCCCGGGCAGATCTTCCTCAGGGGATTCGTCGATGAGCAGCTTGGGCACGCCGACCAGGCGATCGCCCGCTACCGGGCCCATCTCGAGGTGCACTCCGGCGATCAGCTCACCCGCCAGCGGCTCGTCACGCTGCTCGCGCGTGAGGAACGCTGGGCCGACGCGCTCGCCGAGGCGCGGCTCGTCGCGAAGGCCAAGCCCCGCGACTGGGATGCCGTCGCGGCCGTCGCCGAACTGGCGCTGCGCGCAAAACGCACCCCGGAGGCCGAGGCGTCGATCCGGACGCTGACCTCGCTCGCCGGTGATGACCTCGAAGCCACGGGTCGACTCGCCACGCTGCTCGTGCGGGCCGGCCGGAAGGCCGAGGGGAGCCGCCTCGCCGATACTTGGGCATCGCGCCACGCCCCCGACCCGGCGGGCGTCCTGCTGTCGGCGCGGATCCGCATGTTCGCGGGCGACGAGGAGGCCGCACTTCCGTTCGCGCGCCGCGCGCTCGCTGGCCAGCCGGACTCCCTGTTCCCGCGGCTCATGGTGGCGCGGATCCATACCAATGCCCACCGCTACGAAGAGGCCGAGCGGGTGCTCTCCGAGGGGCTGGCGCAGGGAGCGGACTCGGTCGCGCTCATGCTCGAGCTGGGTGGTGTGCGCGAGCTGCGAGGCGACCTGCCGGGCGCCGAGACGGTGGTGCGTCAGGCGCTGGCCCAGGAACCCCAGAACCCGCGCGCCCAGAACTCCCTCGGCTACCTGCTCGCCGACCAGAACCGCGAGTTGCCCGTGGCCGAACGGCTGGTCCGCGACGCCCTGCGCCAGGAACCCAACAACGGGGCGTACATCGACTCGATGGGATGGATCTTCTACCGGCTCGGCAGGCTCCTGGAAGCCAGGGAGCAACTCGAGCGCGCCGTTGCGCTTACGAATGGCGACCCGGTGGTCCGCGAACACCTGGGCGACGTCTATCGGGACCTGAAGCTCCTCGCCGAGGCCCGCGAGCAGTACCAGCAGGGCCTCGCGCGGGACTCCGGGAACGTCCGGCTGAAGGCCAAGCTCGCGGCACTTCGCCCGTGATGATCGGGAACTGCAAAGCAGGGTGGGGTGTAGGAAGCAGGGGTGAAAACGCCCATGGGTCCTGACCGCGAGCCGTCGACACCCGCGATCCTGAGCCTGTCCGACGAGGACCTGATGGCCCGCGTCGGGGAAGACGACGAGCGGGCCTTCACCGAATTGGTGCGCCGGTACCAGGGTCGCGTGACGAACCTGGTGAGCCGGGTGCTGAACGACCGGGAGTGCGCGGACGATCTCGCGCAGGAAGTGTTCATCCGGGTGTTCGTGCACCGGCGCAACTACCGGCGGGGTTCGAAGCTGTCGACGTGGGTGTTCACGATCGCCGCGAATCTCGCGAAGAACGAGATCCGGCGGCGGGTGCGACGACGCAACTGGTTCAGCCTGGACGCGCTCCAGGAGGTGCTGAAGGACAGCGCGGCGGTGCTCGCCGACCCGACGGAGGGCCGGGACCGCTCGATGGAACGGGAACAGCTGCAGAATGAACTCGGCAAGGCCATCGCGAC
>JANLWK010000192.1:0-9121 GCA_031364505.1 Candidatus Eiseniibacteriota bacterium
CCCCGCGCCTCGCACAGCCGCACGAGCCCGCCCGCGGACATCTCGGGCTCGGCACAGTTCGGCACGCCGCAGCGGCACGCCACTTCGCCCGAGCCGATCGGCCAGTGGCCGATCTCTCCCGCGCCACCGTGCGCGCCCTCGACGACACGGCCGTCGACGACGAGACCGGAGCCGACGCCCGTGCCGAGCGTGACCACCAGCGCGGAGCGCACTCCCATCGCGGCACCCAGCGTGGCCTCGGCGCGCGCGGCGCACGTAGCGTCGTTGGCGACCGACACGGGCACGCCGAGCGCGGCGGCGAGGTGATCGCGCAGCGCGATCGTCGCGGCGCCCGGCACGTGCGGCGTGGGACCGGCCAGGCGGCCCGCGGCGGGATCCACGGCGCCGGGGATGCCGATGCCGACCGCGAGCGCCGTCACGCCGAGTCGTGCGGACAGCTCGGCGCACAACGCGATCGCGCCGTCGATCGCGGCGGCGGCGCCGAGGGATGCACCCGAGGGCACCGACGACCGATCGAGCACGCGGCCGTCGGGTGTGAGCACCGCGGACTTGAGCAGCGTGCCGCCGAGGTCCAGACCCACGAACACGCCGGTGGTCATCGCATCCTCGCCGTCGGCCCGGGCCGCGCGCGGGTGCGCGTGGCGCCTAGAAGCGCGCCAGCTCGACGATCGCCTTCAGCAGATCGTCCTTCTGCGGCAGGATGTGGTCCTCGAGCTTCGGCGCGTAGGCGACCATCGAGTCGAGTGCCGCCACGCGGCGCACCGGCGCGTCGAGGTCCATGAAGCACTCGTCGGCGGCCTTGGCCGCGATCTCCGCGCCGTAGCCGCAGAACATCGTGTCCTCGTGCGCCACGATCAGCCGGCCGGTCTTCCGCACCGACTGGGCAATCGACTCGAAGTCGAGCGGCACGAGCGTGCGCAGGTCGAGCAGGTCGACCGTGATGCCCTGCTCGGCCGCCTCCATCGCGGCCAGGTACGAGCGCTGGACCAGCGCGCCGTACGTGACGAGCGTCACGTGCGAACCCTCGCGGACCTTGCGCGCGCGTCCGAACGGCACGGTGTAGTCCGGCCCCGGATACGGCGACTTGGCGTACGGCTGGCGATACAGGTGCTTGTGCTCGAGGAAGAGCACCGGGTCCTCGCAGCGGAGCGCCGTGCGCAGCAGGCCGTTCGCGTCCTGCGCGGTGCTCGGAATGACGACGCGGATGCCCGGGCAGTGGGCGAAGATGCTCTCGCCGCACTGGCTGTGATACGGCGCGCCGCCCTGGAGGTACCCGCCGTACGCGGTGCGGATCACGACCGGGGCCGAGAACGCGTTGTTCGAGCGCCAGCGGAGATTGCTGAGCTCGTTGCGCATCTGCATCATCGCCGGCCAGATGTAGTCGAAGAACTGGATCTCGACGACGGGCTTGAATCCCAGCGTCGCGAGCCCGATCGCCCGGCCGACGATGTTCGCCTCGGCGAGCGGCGAGTTGTAGACGCGCTTGCTGCCGAAGGCCTTCTGCAGTCCCCACGTCACGCCGAACACGCCGCCCTTGCCCTTGATCTCGCCGAGCACTTCCTCGTGCGAGGCGTCGGCGATGTCCTCCCCGAACATGATGATGCGCGGGTTTCGCTTCATCTCGTCACGCAGGCAGTAGTTGATGTTCTGGAGGATGGTCTCCGCCTGGCCGTCGGGATGCGGCTCGGACACGAACCGGTCGGAGGTCGGATCAACGCTCTCGGAGAACACGAACCGCGTCGCCGTCTCGACGGCGGGCTGCGGCTGCTTCACGGCGTCGTCGCTCGCCGCGCGAATCTCGGCCTGGACCTCGGCGTGCAACCGCTCGAGGCCGGCATCGTCGATCATGCCTTCGTCGGCGAGCAGGCGAGCGAAGCCGCGCAGGCATTCGCGCTCGGTCTCGGCGTCACGCTCGTGCTTCGGCTTGTACTTGGTCTCGTCGTCCGACATCGAATGGGAGTACGGCCGCGTCACCATCGCGCGCACGAACGCCGGACCGCGGCGCTCGCGGCAGTACGCGACCGCCTCCCTGAGGATGCCGTACGACTCGATCGGGTCGTTGCCGTTGATCTCGCCGACCCAATGCAGGTTCGGAAAGTTCCGCACGAGCTGGGCCACGTTGCCGCCCGCCGTCTGGACGTCGACGGGCACGGAGATCGCGTAGCCGTTGTCCTCGACCAGGAACAGCACCGGCAGCTTGAGATTGCAGGCGGTGTTGAGCGCCTCCCAGAACTCGCCCTCGCTCGTCGTGCCGTCGCCGCAGGAGACGTAGACGACCTCGTCGCCATGCACCTCGTTGCCCAGCTCCGGGTGCTCCGAGGCCATGTCGCGATACTTGACCAGCGCCTCGGCGGCCCCGACGGCCTGCAGGAACTGCGTGCCGGTCGGGCTCGACTGCGACACGATGTTGAGCTTCTGGTGCCCCCAGTGGCTCGGCATCTGCCGGCCGCCCGAGTTCGGGTCCTCCTCCGCGCCCACCGCCGACAGGATCATCTCGCGCGCCGTCATGCCGAGCTGCAGGCACAGCGCGCGATCGCGGTAGTAGGGGTAGAACCAGTCGTACCCGGCGCGCATGGCCTTCCCCACCGCGACGAGCACCGCCTCGTGTCCGGCGCCCGAGATCTGGAAGAAGGTCAGGTTCAGCTTCTTGAGCCGGATCTCCTCGTCGTCGAGCTTCCGCGACGCGTACATGGTGCGGTAGAGCCCGACGAGTTCGGCTGCCGAGAGCCCGTGGAAACGCGCGGAAACGTTCTTGGTCGTGGGAATCGTGGACATGACGGGGACGTCTCCGTGGAGGGCAAGCCGGACGGACCGGACGAGGGTACCCGACGCCGGGGGCCCGTTCAATGACCCGCGGAGCGACCGCTACTCGCGACCGACGACGCCGTCCTTGCGCTTCTCCGTGGCGCCCGTATAGACGCCCGTCGGGTCACGCGCGATGGCCTGGTAGCCGCCGAACACGCCGGGCGCGGCCGGCTCGATGCGGTGCCCGCGGCGGCGCAGGCCGTCGACTGCCTCGCCGGGGATGGCGTCCTCCAGATGGACCACGCCGCCGGCCATCATCCGCGCTCCCGTCGGCTCGGAAGAACCGCCGTGGTGGAATCGCGCCGCATCACCCGCCTCGCGGATGCTCATACCGAAGTCGACGAGGTCGACGACGATCTGCGCATGCCCCTGCGCCTGCATGTCGCCACCCATCAGGCCGAAGGCGATCCACGGTTCGCCGCCACGCGTGAGGAACGCCGGAATGATCGTGTGGAACGGCCGCTTGCCGGGTGCCAGCGCGTTCGGATGCGACGGATCGAGCGAGAACAGCGCGCCGCGATTCTGGATGCCGAACCCCAGTTCCGGGATCACGTAGCCCGAGCCCATTCCCGTGTAGTTGCTCTGGATCAGCGACACCATCATGCCCTGCGCGTCCGCGGCGCACAGGTACGTCGTCTCGCGGCGCGACAGTGCGACCGGGTCGCCGTGCGGGTCGTCTTGCGCGGCATGCTCGGGATCGAACCGCGCGGCGCGGTCGCGCGCGTATTCCTTGGACAGCAGTGCTTCGACCGGCACCGCAGAGAACGCCGGGTCGGCGTAGTACCGCGCGCGGTCGGCATACGCGAGCTTCTTCACCTCGATCATCAGGTGCCAGTAGTCGGCCGAGCCGCGGTCCAGCGACGCGACGTCGAAGCCTTCGAGCATGTTGAGCATCTGCAGGGCGGCGAGCCCCTGACCGTTGGGCGGCAGCTCCCACACGGTCACGCCGCGATAGTCGGTCGAGATGGGCGTGTCGTCGGTCGACGTATGGCGCGCGAAGTCATCGGGCGCGAAACAGCCACCGTGCCACCCGGAGTACGCGACGATGGCCTCGGCGATGGGGCCGCGGTAGAACGCATCCGCGCCCTCGTGGGCGATCCGCTCGAGCGTCGCTGCGAGAGCGGGATTGCGGAACGTCTCCCCCGCCCGCGGCGCCCGTCGTGCGCCGTCCGGGGCAGGCGGCATGAACACGTCGGCGAATCCCGGATGGTCGCGGAATCGCGCGGCATTCATCGCCCACTCCGACGCGATGACCGGCGTGACCGCGAACCCGTCGCGGGCGAGCGCGATGGCGCGGTCGAACGGCGCCACCCACGGCAGCCGGCCGTACCGCTCGTGCAGCCGGCGCCATCCGTCGACGCAGCCGGGCACCGTCCAACTCCACGTCGAGTGGAGCGGGATCGTGCCGTCGGCCGCAGGCGGCACGCGGTCGATCGTGAGTGCCGCCGGCGCCCGGCCCGACGCGTTGAGCCCGGCAAGCGCCCGCGTCCGCGGATCCCACACGATCGCGAACAGGTCGCCGCCGAGGCCGCAGGACGTCGGCTCCGTCACGGCAAGACACGCGTTCGTCGCAATCGCCGCGTCGACGGCGCTGCCCCCGGCTCGAAGGATGGCGAGCCCGGCCTGGACGGCCTCGGGCTGGGCGGCACAGACGGCGAGCGAGCTCATTTGACGCGATCCAAGCACGGATGCCCAACTTCTGCCAGAGGATTGGAGTACGGTTCGTGGCGCACGACGGCCGCGGCCGCGTCGCGATCTCATCACCGAATCGAGGAGCGCACGATGAACCGGCACGACCATCATGACGATCACGGCGGGCTCACGCGGGACCTGATCGCTACGGGCGGCGTCATGTCGCGCCGGAAACTGCTGCGCATCGCGGCGAGTCTCGGCGTCGGCGTCGGCGCGCTGCAGCTCCTCGGCTGCGAGGACCCGAAGCAGTCCGCGACGACGGCTTCGAACCCTCCCGCCGGCACGCCGGCGAACGCGAGCGACTGCGCCCGCGTGCCCGAGGAGACCGAAGGCCCGTTCCCGGGCGACGACGTGCTGGGCCAGACGGGTGTCGTGCGCGGCGACGTGCGCTCGAGCTTCGCGGGCCTGAGCGGCACGGCCGACGGCATTCCGCTCGGGCTGGCGCTCACCATCGTGTCGGCGAAGACCTGCGAGCCACTCGCGGGGCACGCGGTCTACATCTGGCAGTGCGATCGCGAAGGGCTCTACTCGCTCTATTCGAACGGCGCGACCGACCGCAACTACCTGCGCGGCGTCCAGGAAGCCGACGCGAACGGCCGGGTGGCGTTCCAGACCATCTTCCCCGCCTGCTACCCGGGACGCTGGCCGCACATCCATTTCGAGGTGTTCCCGAGCCTCGCCGCCGCAACCAACGCGGCGAACCGGATGGCCACGTCGCAGATCGCGCTGCCCAAGTCGGCATGCGACCGGGTCTACGCGACGCGCGGCTACGAGCAGAGCATCGACACGCTGTCGCAGATCTCGCTCGAGACCGACGGGATCTTCAGCGACGGCGCGGCCCTCGAGCTGGCGACGATCAGCGGCGACCTCACCGCGCTGACGGCCGCGCTCACCGTGGCGGTGTAGTCGATCGCGGCAGACGCCGCGAGGGGCGGCCCCGAATCAGACCAGGCCGCCGTCGGCCGCAGCCTGCTTCATGAAGTCGGACGTCGCGCGGATCTTCGGGTCGCGGCGGAACTCCGGGTGCGTGATCAGCCACACGTCGTTCTCGGCGACCGGGTCCGACACCTCGACCAGGTCCGCGCACGCGCCGGCCGACAGTCGCGGCAGCACGCCGACGCCGAGGCCGGCGCGCGTGGCGGCGAGCAGCGTGTGCGTGCTGTTCGATTCGATCGCGATCCGCGCCGACGCGAGCAGCGGCAGGAACCACTTGGCGTCCTGCAGGATGTGGAACTCCTTCGTGAACGCGAGCAACGGCACGCCGCCGAGTGAATCGACACCGGTGACGCGCCCGCCCAGGGCGCGCGCCACCGGCCGCGTCGCGTAGAGCGCGATCGTGGTCGTCGCGATGCGCGCCGCGATGAGCCCGCGCTGCCGCGGCCTCGGCGACTGGACCGCCAACTCGGCCTCGCCGCGCATGAGGTCACGCTGGCGCGTACCGACCAGGATCTGGAGATCGATGTGCGGGTGCGCCGCCCGGAAGGCGCCGAGCCGGGGCGCCAGCCAGTCCGAGGCGAACTCCGGAGCCATCGCGACGCGCACCTGCCCGGCCACGGCCCCGCCATGCTCGCGCGCGCGCGCGGCGACGGCCAGGGCCGCCTGCTCCATGGCCTCGGCATGCGCGAGAGCGTTGTGGCCGTGCGCGGTGAGCAGGTAGCCGCCGGTGGTGCGGTAGAACAGCGGCACGCCGAGGTCGGTCTCGAGGCTCGTGAGGCGGCGTGAGACAGTGGTGTGTTCCACGCCGAGGCGACGCGCCGCCGCCGAGATGCGGCCCGTGCGCGCCACGGCGAGGAAGACCTGCAGCCCGTCCCAGTCCATGCGGTGTATTATTGCACAATGCATGTGCGCATTTATCCAATGCGCCCGGCGCACGGGCCGCCTACCGTGAGGAACGAGCCGGGACGCCACCGTCCCACGAGCACGTCTCAACCGGGAGGTTTCCAATGACCGCCAACACGGATTCGACCGTGAAGAAGCCCGACCCGACGGCCCACTGGGCGAGCGTCGCGGACGGGTGGGCGAAGTGGGCGGGCTGGGTGGAGCGCAACTACCAGCCGTTGACGGCGCGGCTCGCGCGAGAGGCCGGTTGGACGCGCGGCGTCCGCGCGCTCGATGTCGCGTGCGGCGCCGGCTACCCCGCGATCCCCGCCGCGCGGCTGGTCGGCGACGGCCGCGTGATCGGCACCGACATCTCGCCCGAGATGGTGGCGGCCGCGGCTCGTGTGGCGCACGAGGCCGGCGTCGCGAACGCCGAGTTCGTGGTGATGGACGGCGACGACCTCACGTACGCCGCCGAATCGTTCGACGCCGTGACCAATGTCTACGGGCTGATGTTCAGCTCGCAGCCGGCGAGGGCGCTCGCCGAGTCGCTGCGCGTGTTGCGCCCGGGCGGGCGCCTCGCGGTCGTCACCTGGGACGAGCCGGCCCGGAATCCGTTCTTCACCGTGATCCGCGGCGCCGCCGAGCCGTACCTGGATCTGGCGCCGCCCGATTCGAACGCTCCCGGGCCGTTCCGGTTCGCATCGGCCGACATGCTCGCGTCGATGCTTCGGGACCAGGGATTCGCCGACGTCCGCGTCGAGAGCTTCCCGATGACGTTCGACCTGGCGTCCGCCGACGAGTACGCCGAGCTCTTCGCCGACTTCGCATGGAAGTCGAAAGTTATGGCCCTCACGCCGGATCGGGCCGCGCAGTACCGCGATGCCGTGGCACGCGCGGTGCAGCCGCGACTGCGGGACGGCCGGCTGCCCCTGCTCGCCACGTCGCTCGTCGCCTCGGGCTGCAAGCCCTAGTGTCCCGCGCCGCCGGCGCCTCCGAGCCGTCCCGAGGCGTCGGCGGTTCGTCGTGCGCGCATCCCGCTGCCTTGGATGCCCCCGGGAGCTTACCTATACTGCGCGCGCGAAATTCGGATGGTCCATCCCTACTGTTTGCCCAGGAGCCCCCATGTCGCGATTCAGCGGCGTCGATTTCTATGCCTCCGACTCCCTCCTGACCGAGGACGAGATCCAGATCCGCGACCACGTGCGTGACTGGGTCGAGAACCGCTTCCTGTCGCTCGTCGAGGAAGCCTACGAGTCCGCGCACTTCCCGATGGAAGTGATCCCCGAGATCGCCGAGATGGGACTGCTCGGCGCCACGCTGCCCGAGAAGTACGGCTGCGCGAACATCGGTCCCGTCGCCTACGGTCTCGCGATGCAGGAGCTCGAGCGCGGCGATTCGGGCCTGCGCTCGTTCGCCTCGGTACAGGGGTCGCTGGTGATGTATCCGATCCACGAGTTCGGCTCGGAGTTCCAGCGCCTCAAGTGGCTGCCCCGGCTCGCGAGCGGGCAGGCGATCGGCTGCTTCGGGCTCACCGAGCCCGACTTCGGCTCCGACCCCGGCGGCATGATCACGCGCGCGGTCAAGACCTCGGGCGGCTTCGTGCTGAACGGCGCCAAGATGTGGATCACGAACGGCACGATCTCAGATGTCGCCGTCGTGTGGGCGAAGCTCAAGGACGAGGCGACCGGCAAGGACCAGGTGCGCGGGTTCCTCGTCGAGAAGGGCATGAACGGATTCTCGGCGCCGGAGCAGAAGCGCAAGCACAGCCTGCGCGCCTCGGTCACGAGCGAGCTGCTGTTCCAGGACGTCGAGGTGCCCGAGGACAGCCTGTTGCCGAACGGCGCGGGACTCAGGGCCCCGCTCGCATGCCTGTCGCAGGCGCGTTACGGCATCGCGTGGGGCGTGCTGGGCGCCGCGATGGCGTGCTTCCACTGCGCGGCCGACTACTCAAAAGTGCGCGTCATGTTCGGCAAGCCGATCGGCGGGTTCCAGCTCGTGCAGGAGAAGCTGGCGCGCATGCTCACCGAGATCACGAAGGGCCAACTGCTGTGCGTCCAGCTGGGCAGGCTCAAGGAACGCGGCGAGGCCACCTCGCAGCAGGTGTCGCTCGCCAAGCGGAACAATTGCGAGATCGCCCTCGACATCGCCCGCGACGCCCGCGACCTGCTCGGCGCCAACGGCATCACCGCCGAATATCCGGTGATGCGCCACATGTGCAACCTCGAGTCCGTCAAGACCTACGAGGGCACGCACCACATCCACACGCTGGTGCTGGGCGAAGCGGTCACGGGGATCGCCGCGTACCGATAGGCCATCACGGCCGTCGCGCCGCGCCACCGCGGTGCGCACCAACAAAAACGCCGGCCCGGGGAATCCCCGAGCCGGCGTTCGATTTGCAGCCGAAACTTACTGGGCAGCCGTCTTGAACGTGACCCGCAGGCCGACCGTGATGTATGAGCTGTTCTCGGCGCCCGTATCCTCGTCCTTACTGAGCACATAGTGATACTTGCCGCCAACTCCAACATTCATCATTTCGCTGGCGGCGAAGTCCACACCGGCGCCGCCGTTGATGCCCGGGTTGCTCTCACTATCATCGCCGTTCGCGGCACCGGCGTCTTCGATCTTGACCTTCATGTTGTAGAACCCGACACCGTAGGTGATCCAAGGCTTCATCGACGAGCCTTCCATCGCAGGAGCCCACATGCCGTGAACGCCGAAGCTGATGATGGAGCTGGAAATCGACGGACTCACGACGTCCCCGGTAGCCAGGAAGACAGCCGCAGCGACAGCGTCTTCAGCTTCA
>JANLWK010000193.1:0-6209 GCA_031364505.1 Candidatus Eiseniibacteriota bacterium
CGCGACCAGCGTGCTCACGGTGGCCGAGCGCAACGTGTACCTGCCGTCGGCGGGCATCGCGTGGCTCATCGGCGCCGGGGTCGCGGCGGGGCGCCGCCGGTTCGCGCAACCGCGGGGCCGTGGCATCGCGATCGCAATGGCGGCCGCACTCGCGATCACCGCCGCGTTCGAGACCACGCGCGCGCTCGGCGACTGGCGTGACGACCAGACGATGTACGCCGCGATGGTGCGCGCGCAGCCCGCGCATGCCGAGGCGCGGATCGGCCTCGCGAACGAGCTGCTGCAGCGCGGCGCGACGCGCGAGGCCCGCGTGCACCTCGACGCGGCCGACCGCGCCGAGCCGCGACACCCGGCGCTCCACGTTGCGCGCGGGTGGGCCGCGGCGATCGACGGCGACTGGGCGGGCGAGCTGGCCGAGGCGCGCGAGGCACTCGCGTCGAACCCCGCGCGCGCGGACGCCTGGGTGCACGAGATCTCGGCGCTCGTGCGGCTCGACCGGCTCGGCGAGGCCGACTCGCTCAATGCCATCCGCTGGGCCGCGTATCCGCACACGCCGCGGCTCGAGTCGCTGCGCGGCCGCGTGGCGCTGCTGCGCGATCGTCCTGACGAGGCACTGCCGCTGCTCGAATCCGCGACGCGCTGGATCCGGGACGACGCGGCATTGTTCGCCGCCCTGGGTGACGCGCGCTCGCGCCTGGGCCAGGTCGGCGAGGCGCGCGACGCCTTCGAGCGCGCGGTGGCGCTCGAGCCGTCGAGCTACGACACCTGGCTCAAGCTGGCGCTGTCGCGCGCCGCCGCCGGCGACCGAGCCGCGTCGGAGCAGGCCCTGGCGCGGGCGGCGGCGCTGCCCGAAGCGGCCGACGGTCGCGCCGCCCGGCTGCGCCTGGGTCTCGAACAACGCTGGCGCGGCGGTCCTTGACGCTCGATCAGCGCCGGGCTAGCGTGCGACGGATCGCCTCGAACCGCGTCGTTCCACGCTTGGACCCTTCGTGATCGCACCGTACGTCGCCCCGCAGTGGGTCCCGCATCCGCGCGCCGATCTGGATTGCGCGCGACAACTGAGCCGGGATGTCGGCATGCCGCTCCCGGCCGCCCAGGTCCTCGTGAATCGCGGCGTGTCGCGCGCCGAGGACGTGCGCCGCTTTCTCGAGGCCCCGCTCGACGACCTGCACGAGCCGGGGCTGCTGCTGGACGTGGAGCCCGCGGTCGAGCGCATCCTGCGCGCCATCCGCGACCGCGAGCCGATGCTGATCTTCGGCGACTACGACGTCGACGGCATCACTTCGACCTGCGTGCTCTACAGCGTCGTGCGCGAGCTGGGTGGGGCGGTGGAGTACCGCATCCCGCACCGCACGCGCGACGGGTACGGACTGTCGGTCGCCGCGGTCGAGCTGGCACACGAACGCGGCTTCAAGGTCATCGTCACGGTCGACTGCGGCATCACGGCCGTCGAGGCGGTGCGGCGCGGGAACGCGCTGGGCATCGACACCGTCGTCACCGACCACCACGAGCCGGCCGCCGAGCGTCCCGAGGCCGCGGCGATCATCAATCCCCACCAGAGCGCGTGCGGCTATCCGTTCAAGTCGCTCGCCGGCGTCGGCGTCACGTTCAAGCTCGCCGAGGCTCTGCTGCGCGGACGCGGCGGGCGCGAACGCGCGGCCGACTTCCTCGACCTGGTGGCGATCGGCACGATCGCCGACGTCGTGCCGCTGGTGGGCGAGAACCGCATCCTCGCCCGCGCGGGGCTCGAGCGCCTGTATCCGTCGACCCGGCTGGGCCTGAGCGCGCTGATCGACGTCGCCGGCCTGAGCGGCCGCCCGATCACGAGCGCACACGTGGCCTTCGTGCTCGCGCCGCGCATCAACGCGGCGGGTCGCATGGGCAACGCCGAGCAGGGACTCCGCCTGCTGCTTGCGCGCGACGCGGGCGAGGCGCGCGCGTGTGCCGAGAGCCTGGAGGAGGACAACCTGCGCCGCCGCCAGGCGGACGAGCGCGTGCTGGTCGAGGCCGCGGCGCGCGTCGAGAGCGAGCTCGGCTGGCCCGACTGCGCGTCGATTCTATTGTGGTCGGAGGACTGGCACCCGGGCGTGATCGGCATCGTCGCCTCGCGGCTGGTCGAGCGCTTCCAGCGCCCGACGGTGCTCGTGGCGCTCCAGGGCGAGCGCGGCCGCGGCTCCGGCCGCAGCGTCGCGGGCCTCGACCTGAACCAGCTGCTCACCGACTGCTCGGACCTGCTCGAGGCCCACGGCGGCCACGCCGTCGCCGCCGGCCTCACGATCCGGCGCGAGCGGCTGCCGGAGCTGCGCGAGCGGCTGGAGCGCCGCGTGCTCGAACGGCTGGGGCCCGAACACCCCATGCCGCGGCTGACGATCGACGCCGACGTGCGGCTCGGGGAGTGCGACATCGATCTCATCCACTGGCTCGAGCGATTGTCGCCGCACGGGCTCGACAATCCCGAACCGGTATTCGCCGCGCACGATGTCGTGATCGACAACGTGAGCGTCGTCGGTGGCGGCCGGCACCTGAAGCTGCGCGTCCGCGACGCGAGCGGCGCCGCCGACGCCATCGCGTTCGGCTTCGCCGAGCGCGCGACGGCGCCGCGGCCGGGGGCGCTGGCCGACGTGGCGTTCGTGCCGACGCGCAACGACTGGCGCGGCGAGGAGCGGGTCCAGCTGCGGGTGCGCGACCTGCGGCTGCGATGAACGCGGACCATGCTTCGCATGGTGCCCCCGGCGGAGCGCTCCACCCGGAGCTGCGCGCCGCCCTCCTCGCCGCGCTGGACGAGCGCGGCTCGAAGGTCGACCGCGACCGCGTCGCCGCCTGCTACGACTTCGCCGCCGCGGCGCACGGCCCCCAGAAGCGCCGATCGGGCGAACCCCACATGGCGCACACCGTCGCCGTGGCGCTCCTGCTCGTGGATCTGCTCGAGGCGCGTGCCGACACTCCGATCGTGTGCGCGGCGCTGCTGCACGACGTCGTCGAGGATACGCCCGTCACGATCGAGGACGTCGAGAAGAAGTTCGGCCGCGAGGTGGCGACCCTGGTCGAGGGCGTGACGAAGCTGTCGGGACTCCACTTCGAGCGGCGCGAGGCGGCGCAGGCCGAGAACTTCCGCAAGATGCTCATCTCGATGGCGCGCGACCTGCGCGTCATCTTCATCAAGCTCGCCGACCGGCTGCACAACATGCGCACGATCGAGTTCCTGCCGCCCGAGAAGATCCAGCGCATCGCCATGGAGACGCGCGACATCTACGCGCCGCTCGCGCACCGGCTGGGCATGGCGCGCATCAAGCGCGAGCTGGAGGACCTGAGTCTCAAGGTGCTCGAGCCCGCGGCCTACGACGACCTGTCGCAGCGCGTGCAGGCGAAGCGCGAGGAGCGCGAGGCGTTCCTCGAGCAGGTGCGCGCGCGCCTCGAAGAAGGCCTCAAGGCATCGGGAGTCAAGGCCGAAGTCAGCGGCCGGCCGAAGCACTTCTTCTCGATCCACACGAAGATGTACTCGGGCCGCGATTTCGAGGACATCTACGACCTGTTCGGGCTGCGCATCATCACGCACACGCGCAACGACTGCTACCGCGCGCTGGGCGTCGTGCACGACCGGTTCACGCCCGTCGCCGACCGGTTCAAGGACTACATCGCCACGCCGAAGAGCAACCTCTACCAGTCGCTGCACACGACCGTGCTCACCGAGGACGGCCGCATGGTCGAGGTGCAGATCCGCACGCGCGAGATGCACCGCACCGCCGAAACGGGTGTCGCCGCCCACTACGTCTACAAGCAGGGTGGAAGCGTCGACGAGGAGCTGGACGCCAAGCTGGGGCACTTCGTCGCCCAGACGGCCGACTGGCAGGGCACGGCGACCGACGACGAATACATGGACTACCTCCGTACCGCGCTCTACCAGGAGGAAGTGTTCTGCTACACGCCGCGCCGCGAGCTGAAGCGGCTGGCCAAGGGCGCCACGGCGCTCGACTTCGCCTTCGCCGTGCACACCCAGGTCGGCGAGCACACCGTGGGCGCGCGCGCGAACGGCGAGCTCGTTCCGCTCCGCTACGAGCTGCGCAACGGCGACACGATCGAGATCATCACCTCGCCGCAGGCCAAGCCGCACGAGGACTGGCTGCAAATCCTGCGCACGGCCGGCGCGCGCGGCAAGGTGCGCCACTGGATGCGGCAGCGCCGCCACCAGGACAGCGTGGATCTCGGCCGCGAGATGCTCGAGCGCGAGCTCAAGCGCGCGCGGGTGACGCCCACCGAGACGGCGCTCGAGGACGTGGCACGCGGGCTCGGCATGCCCGACTTGGAGCACCTGTTCGCGCGGCTCGGCGAGGGCCAGCTGTCGCTCACCCAGGTCGTGCGCAAGTTCCTCCCCGAGAAGGAGGGGCTCGCCGAACGATTCGCCAAGGGTCCTCTCGAGGCGCTGGGGATCACGAAGCGCGCGACGGGCGGCGTGCGGATCCAGGGGCTCGACAACGTGATGATGACGTTCGCGCGCTGCTGCCAGCCGGTGCCGGGCGATCGCGTCGTCGGCATCGTGACGCTCGGTCGTGGCGTCTCGGTGCACCGCCAGGACTGCCCGAACACGTTCTCGCGCCAGGTCTCGGCCGAGCGCAAGGTGAACGTCGAGTGGGACGCGCGCGCGGGCGAGACGTTCCCCGTGCGGCTCGTCATCTACGGCCAGGACCGCCAGTCGCTGCTCGCCGACATCGCGAAGGCCATCGCCGGCATCGGCGTTAACATCCGCACCGCCGGGCTCGCGAGCGAGGACAAGACCGCGCGCGGCGTGTTCGTCGTCGAGGTGCCGCATCTCGCGAAGCTCCAGCAGGTCATCGAGGCCGTGCGCGCGGTGCGCGGCGTCACGCGCGTCGAGCGGCGGCAGCGCTTCGTGCGGCGCGCGGGCCGGCGCGCCGGCGGCGAGGCGGGATGAGGGCGGTGGTCCAGCGCGTCACGCGCGGGCGCTGCACCGTGGCGGGCGCCGTCACCGGATCGATCGGCGCCGGGCTCGTGATCCTGGTCGGCGTGACGTCGTCCGATTCGGACGGCGACGCCGAATGGCTGGCGAAGAAGATCGCGAGCCTCCGCATCTTCGCCGACGATGACGGACGCATGAATCGCGACGTGCGCGAGGTCCGGGGTGCCGCGCTCGTGATCCCGCAGTTCACGCTCTACGGCGACGCCCGCCACGGACGCCGGCCGGACTTCACGCTCGCCGCACCCCCCGCCGAGGCCGAGCCCGTGTTCGAGTCGTTCTGCCGCCACCTGGCCGCCGAGGACGTGCCCGTCGAGCGCGGCCGGTTCCGCGAGCACATGGAGATCGAGTTGCTGAACGACGGCCCGGTGACGCTGATGATCGACACGCCGCGGCCGCCGGGCGTGACCGGCGCCGCGCCGGGCGGTGCGAAGGGTGGCTCGGGGGGAGGCCAATGAGCCGGGCACCCTCGCTCTTCTACGCCGGCTCGCGGCCGCTCGTGCTGGCGTCCGCCTCGCCTCGCCGCGTCACGCTGCTGCGGCAGGTGGGCGTCCCGTTCACCGTCGCCGACCCCGGCCCGGATCGCGGCTGGCCGGGACAGGCCGAGCCGCGCAACGGCGTGCGCGCGATCGCGCTCGACAAGGCGCGGCGCGTAGCGGCCGGGAAGCCCGGCCGCGTCGTGGTGGGCGCGGACACGCTGGTGTTCGCGCGCGGCTTCCGCATGGGGAAACCGGACTCGCCGGAGCAGGCCGAGGCGATGCTCCGTCGGCTGCAGGGCCGCACCCACGAGGTATGGACGGGCCTCGCCGTGGTCGCCGACGGCGAGGCACGCACCGCCGCGGAGTGCACGCGCGTCCAGTTCACCGCGATGAGCGACGACGACATCACCCGCTACGTCGCCTCGCGCGAGCCCCTCGACAAGGCCGGGGCCTACGGGATCCAGGGCATGGGGGCGATGTTCGTTCGCCGCGTCGACGGCGACTATTTCAACGTGGTGGGCCTGCCGTTGAGGCGGTTGCGGCTGCTACTGGCGGAATTCGCGTAGGTCGGCCGAGGTGTCTGCGCAGACACCTCGTAAGGCCTTGGTGTTACGCGCGGACCCGTGCCGGTGCACTTCTTGACACCCCCCAACCGCCGTGCTAGCTTCCATCGTTTCTTGGAGATACGTAAGGGTCTCGGCCGTTCCACACGGCTGCCCTCGCCGCGCCTCCGGCGCGGCGTCTTCGCGTTACCCAAAGTT
>JANLWK010000224.1:0-2031 GCA_031364505.1 Candidatus Eiseniibacteriota bacterium
CATCGCGGGCCCCGCGACCATCGTGTTGGCGACCGGGTCGTACACCGACGTGCCCGTCGAGTTGTTCGCGTGGATGACGAGGAACTTACCGTCCGGCCGCTTGATCGACCCGCCGCCCCATCCCACGGTGGCGCTCGTCGCCGGGCCCGCCACCATCGTGTTCGCGACGGGGTCGTAGATCGACGTCGTCGTGGTCCGGTCGCCGTGGACGACCAGCCACGTTCCGTTCGGGCGCGGGTCGGCATGGGAGCCGCGATCCGCGTTGCCCGTGAGCGCGGGCCCCGCGACCATCGTGTTCGCGACGGGATCGTAGATGGAGCTGCTCGTGCCGTTCTTGCCGTGGAGGATCAGGAACGTGTCGTTCGGACGCCGGAGCGCGAAGCCGCCGAAGTCGACGTTGTTGCTCGTGTTCGGCCCGGCGCTGAACGTCGCCGCCGGCGTCGTGCCGTAGGCGAGGAACAGGTCCCCCGTCGCGCCGTTCGACGCGGGGGGCGTCCCCGCGGAGGTCGCCGCGGCGACATCGGTGTAGGGCGGTGCGACGACCGTCGCGATGAACGAACTGGCGCCGTACGTGCCCGACACCGTCGTGCGGTAGAGCTTGTAGGTGATGGCGCCGGGCACCGCGGTCCAGTTGAGCGTGACCGCGTTGTTGGCGCCGCCGACGACGGCACCCGTGGACTGGACCGACTTGCGCGATTCGCCCGTGCCGTTCACGGCCGTCACGACGTAGTAGTACGTCCCGGCCGCCATGCTGCCGCCGGTCCCGGGCGTCCAATTGGTCCATCGCAGCGTCGAGTCGATGCCGGTGGTCGCGAGGTTCGTGAGCGTGGCGCCGGCGGTTTCGAACTGCGCCTTGGTGGTCTTCGTGAAGTCGGTCGTCGAGTTGTAGGTGAAGCTCGACGCGGCGGCACTGCAGTCGGACGGCGGATTGCACACCTGCACGGTGACGCTACCGGCGGCGTGCGCCCCCGTCACCGCGACGAGGGTCGTGGCGCTCAGCACCTTGACCTGGGTGCAGGCGACGCCACCGACGCTGGCACTGGCGCCGGCGATGAAGCCGGTGCCGGTGATCGTCACGGGCGTGGCACCCGCGGTATTGCCGCTCGCGGGCGCGATAGCCGTCACCGTCGGCGCCGCGTGAGCGGGCGCGACGAGGACGGCGACGGCGAGCGGGGCGAGCCATCCCAATGAGGCACGCGCGAGCCCGACGCTGGATGACGTGCGGACCAGGATTGGCATTCTGCCCGGTGGTATCGGCAAATCACCCAGCCCGCTTTAGCGATACCCGCAGTGTTATCGACTGCCGCGCAATTACTTACGAATCAATGACGTGGAAGTCCTATGATTTGTGGCGTTTGCGAACGCCGATTGTGGCGAGTTGGGGGCGGTGCCCGGGGAGGCAGCGCGAGCTCGGGTCGGCGCTAGTCCCGGCGGAGGAGGACGAGCGTGATGTCGTCGGTCCGTTGCTCGCCGGCGAGGAACTCGCCCACGCGCGTGAGCACGCGTTTCGTCAGATCGTCGAGTGCGGGCGTCTTCGCGCCCTGGACGATGACCTCGATCAGGCGCTCCTCTTCGAACATGTCCTCGCCGCGCTGCGCCTCGGGGATCCCGTCCGTGAACGCGCACAACACGTCGCCGGGATCGATCTGCTCCTGGCCGGCCGTGTAGACGAAGCCGGGCAGCACCGCGATCGGCACGCCGCCCGCCTCGAGCCGGCGCACCTCTCCCCCGTGCACGAGCAGGGGCGCGTTGTGGCCGGCGTTCACGAAGGTGAGCCGCCCGCTCGCGAGGTCGAGCACGCCGAGGAACAGGGTGAGGAAGCGGCCGGGCTCGACACTGCGCACCATCACGGCGTTGAGTTTCGTCGCCAGCTCGGCCGGGTCGAAGCACGCCTCGTACAGCGTGCGCACCGACGAGAGCGCGGACGACATGAGGAGTGCGGCGCCCATGCCCTTGCCCGACACGTCGCCGAGCAGGAACACGAGCGCGCCGTCCGAGCGGACGTGGAAGTCGTAGAGATCCCCGCCGACC
>JANLWK010000225.1:0-2047 GCA_031364505.1 Candidatus Eiseniibacteriota bacterium
GGCGACTTCGAGCTGATCCATCCGTGCGGTCTGACGGGCGTGCGCATGACGTCGATGCGCGAGCGGCTGGGCGAGCGGTGCCCGGCGTTCGACGAGGTGCAGGCCGTCGTCGCGGCCGACGTGGCGTCCCACCTGGGGTACGCCGGCGTCCGCGAGGACGAGCACACGGGAGCGGCAGCGTGAAGATCACTCTGTACACGATCGAGAAGGCGAACCACGCGATCAAGGATTTGACGCCGCGCGTGCGGGAGCTGGTCGAGATGCGCGCGCGGATGAAGCGCATCGACACGCGCATCGAGGTCATGGCACTGGCGCTCGCCGGCGCATCGCCCGAGAACCCGGACGCCGAGGAATCGCGCCAGCTGACGACCGAGCGCATGGAGCTGGTGAACAAGCTGCGCGAGGGCCTGGGCGCCATCCAGGCGCGCGGCTGCATCGTCAAGGATCTCGACACGGGCCTGCTCGACTTCTATTCCCTCCACGGCGACCGCCTGGTGTTCCTGTGCTGGAAGCTCGGCGAGACGGAGATCGGCCACTGGCACCCGCTCGACGGCGGCTTCGCCACGCGGCGCCCGATCGATCAGCGCTCCGAGGATCCCGAGGGCCGATGACCGTCTCCGTGGCCCCGCCGGTCCCCGCCGGCGCACGGCCGTTCTCCGACTACGCCGCCGTCACCGCGAGCGAGATCCGCGAGCGCACGTGGGCGGCGAAGCGCGCGCTGGGCGAGCGGCTCGTGATCCTCGGCCACCACTACCAGCGCGAGAGCGTGATCGAGTTCGCCGATTTCCGCGGCGATTCGCTCAAGCTGGCGCAACTGGCGGCGACTCGCGATGAGGCGGAGTTCATCGTGTTCTGCGGCGTGCACTTCATGGCCGAGTCGGCCGACGTGCTGCGCCAGCCGCACCAGACCGTGCTGCTGCCGGATCTCAAGGCCGGCTGCTCGATGGCGGACATGGCCTCGATGGACGACGTGGAGGACGCCTGGGACCGCCTGCAGCGCGCGCACGGCGATACGATCACTCCCGTCACGTACATGAACTCGACCGCGGCGCTGAAGGCGTTCTGCGGCGACCGGGGCGGTGTCGTGTGCACGTCGTCCAACGCGCGCGCCGTGCTCGAGTGGGCGTGGGCGCGGAAGCAGCGCGTGTTCTTCTTCCCCGACCAGCACCTGGGGCGCAATACGGCCTTCGCGATGGGCGTGCCGCTCGACCAGATGGCCGAGTGGGACTTCCGCGCCGAGGACGTCGACCGCATCAACGCGGCCGCGCTCGGTCCGGACGCCCGACTCATCCTGTGGCGCGGGTTCTGCTCGGTGCACACGAAGTTCACGAAGCAGCAGATCGACGAGACGCGCGCCGAGGACCCGGCCGTAAAGGTGCTCGTGCATCCGGAGTGTCCGTTCGACGTCGTCCGCGCCGCGGACCTCGTCGGCTCGACGGAGTTCATCATCTCGCAGGTGCGCGATGCCGCCCCCGGCTCGAGCTGGGCCATCGGCACGGAGATCAACCTCGTGCACCGGCTGGGCCTCGAGCATCCGGAGCAGCGCATCCGCTCGCTGCAGAAGAACGTCTGCCCGTGCGCGACGATGAATCGCATCGATCCCGCACACCTGCTGTGGTGCCTCGACAACCTGGCGCTGGGCCACGTGGTGAACGCCGTGCGTGTTCCCGAATCCCAGCGCCGCGCCGCGCGCCTGGCGCTCGAACGCATGCTGAACCTCGCCGGAACCGGCGGGGGCTCAGCCACGGCGACGCCCGCTGACATGGCGAAGGACTGAGAATGAGCGAGCCCGAATCCGCCGAGTCCCCCGAGTCCCCCGCGTCGAATGATCTGATCCGCATCGACGGCGCCGCGGCGCAGGTCGGCGTCTACGGCGCGCCGCGCGCCGCGGTCCCCGAGCGGCTGCCCGTGACGCCGCGCCACAAGGGTTGCGGCTCGGGCGCGGGCTCCGGTCTCATGCACGCCGCCGAGGGCTTCCGGCGGCTGCCGCCGTGGCTCAAGGTGCGGCTGCCGGGACAGGGCGAGTACGCGCACACCAAGTCGCTGC
>JANLWK010000233.1:0-22744 GCA_031364505.1 Candidatus Eiseniibacteriota bacterium
GGGGCGGAAAACCACACCCTCCGACCTTCGTGGACGTACGGGGGGGGTGACATAATCACTGACGCTTTTGGTTTAAAAAATCACTGACGTACGACTTGCGAGCCCCGGGCGAGCCCCGCCGGCGGCGCCGTGCCGCCCGTCGCGATCAGGCCCTGCTGGCGCGCGCGGCGAGACCCGCGACGACGAGGATGAACTCCATCGGGCTGATCGGCTTCGCCATGTGCACCTGGTAGCCCGCCACGAGCGCACGCATGCGGTCCTCACTGCGCGCGAACGCGGTCAGCGCGACCGCGGGAACCAGGGTGCCGGATTCGTCTTCGCGCTTCCGCACCTCGCGGATGAACGCGTAGCCATCCTCGCCCGGCATGCCGATGTCGGACACGATCACCTGCGGGGTCCACTGCTCGAGGACCTCGAGCGCGTGACGGGAGGAGCCGGCTTCGCGCACGTCGGCCCCGCGGTCCTCGAGGATCACGCGCAGAAGCTCCCGCGTGTCGCGCTCGTCGTCGACGACCAGGACCCCGACGCCCTCCAGCGCCGGGCCACGATCCATGACGGGAGGTGCGCCACGCGCATCGACACCGGGATGCGCTCGCGGCTCGCTCTCTGAAGTGCCGTGGACCGCGCGCAGCGGCAGCCGCACCGCGAACGTCGACCCCTGGCCCTTGCCCGGGCTGCGCGCCGTGACGTCGCCACCGTGCAGCTCGACGATGTGGCGAACGATCGCCAGGCCGAGGCCCAGCCCCCCGGAATGTCGCGACGCCGACGAATCCGCCTGCCGGAAGCGATCGAACACGTGCGGCAGGAACTGCGGATCGACGCCCTCTCCGCTGTCCGTCACGGAGATCTCCAGATACGATTCGATTCGTTCGAGCCGGATGTCCACGCGCCCGCCGCGGGGCGTGAACTTGATGGCGTTCGTGAGCAGATTCCAGAAGACCTGCTGCAGGCGGCTGGCGTCTCCCGCCACGGGCCCCGCGCCGGAGTCCAGCATCGTATGAATGCGGATCTCCTTCGCCTCCGCCATCGGGCTCACCGAATCCAGCGCCGACTGAATGACGGCAGCGGGCATCACGGGTTGGACGTTGAGGCGCAGCTTGCCCGTGATGATCCGCGACACGTCCAGCAGGTCCTCGATGACCTGCGCCTGGTTGCGGGCGTTCCGTTCGACCACCTCGAGACCGTGCCGGGACCGCTCCGCGTCGAGCTTGCCCCCGCGCAGCAACTGGGCCCAGCCCAGGATCGCGTTCAACGGCGTACGCAGCTCGTGCGACACGGTCGCGAGGAATTCGTCCTTCAGACGGCTCTCCTCCTCGGCGCGGGCTCGCGAGGCACGCTCCTGGGCGAGCAAGTGCTCGCGCTCCGTGATGTCCCGCGCGATCTTGGAGATCCCGATGATGCGACCCTCTTCGTCCCACACGGGCGAAATGGTCAGCGTCACATGGACCGTCCGCCCGTCCTTGCGCAGGCGCAGCGTCTCGAAGTGCTCGATGTGCAGGCCCTGGCGCAACTGCGACAGGATTTGCCGCTCCTCGTCCTGACGGTCGGGCGGAATGAGGATCGCCAGGGGGCGGCCGACCATCTCGGCGGCGCTGTACCCGAACATCCGCTCGGCGGCGATGTTCCAGCTCGTGACGACGCCGTCCAGATTCTTGCTGATGATGGCGTCCGACGACGACGCGACGATCGCAGCGAGATGCGCGTGATCGCGCTCGGCGAGCCGGCGTTCGGTGATGTCGCGGAACGACCAGACCCGGCCTCCCGCGCGGCCGGCGATGACCTGGATCTTCGTGAACTGCTCGACGATCCGATCGTCCACGAGGTCGATCACATCGCGCGTCTCGACCGGCATCGTTCGGTGGATCTCGTCGACCCGCGCGCGGAAGCTCGCGTGATCACGCGCCTGGCCGGCGATGCGGCTGATCAACTGCGCATGGTCGCGCAGTGCCATCTCGTCGGCATCGATGCCCCACAGGTGCATGAAGCGCGCGTTGTAACCCGTCACCACGCCGGCGTTGTCGACGACCAGGATCGCGTCCGTCGTCGAATCCAGCGTCGCCTGCAGGGCGGTCGACTGGCGCTCCAGCTGCTGCTTGGCGAGCAGGAGCTCCTGTTCGGCGCGCTGGCGCGCCGCCAGGATGCTCTGGACGTTCCGCAGCGCCGTGGAGCGAACCGCCTCGTCTTCCTGATCCTGGGTCACCGGCCCTCCAGCTTCCTCGCGGCCAGGGCGGTGCCGAGTACGCGAGCACGGATCTTCGCGAACGCGGTATCGCGGCTGGTCGATCGATCGTCGCTGAACGGCGCGAAGCCGCAGTCGTCCGTCGTGCCGAGCTGGGACGGGGGAATGAACTCCGCGGCCTCCAGCACGCGATCGCACACTTCCTCGGGCGTTTCGACGTGCGGATCGATCGTCGCGATGACGCCCACGAAGACGCGGTGGCGGGGCTTCATGAAGGAGCGAATCATCGCGAGCACGCGACGCCGATCGGCCTCGCCCGCGAGCTCGATATAGAAGTTGCCGACGTCCAGCTCGAACAGGCTTGGCAGCAGCTCCGCGTAGTCGACGTCGGCGCTGTGCGTGGAATCCCGGTCACCGCCCGGACACGTGTGCACACCGATGCGCTCGCGCTCGTCGGGCGTGAAGCGTGACAGCGCGAGATTGTTCAGCTCGATGAAGCTGCGAAGCAATTCGCCCGTCGGATCGATCTTCATCGCGAATCGGCCCTCGGTGAAGTCGATCTGCACCTTCACCGCGCCCTTGTCGAAACACCGGCGGACTTCCGTCTCGTGCTCGTGAAGGAGGTCCTCGATGAATTGGTCGCGCGAATAGCCGGGTATGCCTTCCGCCGGATACATGAGGCTCAAGGCCGACGGCGAAATCACCGCCTGCTTGAGCGGGCGGTTGGCGTAGCGCTGCGCCACGTCCAGGAATGCATCCGCGTAACGGTTGTACCGGAACGGCCCGGTGACGAGCCGCGGCATGCGGCGAATGTGACCGGCGGCGAACGGAATCTTGAAGCCATCCGCGGCCGTGTTCGGCAGCGCATGGACGCTGTAGGTCCAAAAGTTGTGGTACTTCCGCTGCTCGCCGTCCGTGATGATCGGTGACCCCGTCGCTTCGAACCGGGCGATCGTGTCGCGCACGGCGGCTTCGTACAGGGGTTGGAGCGCGGGGTCATCGCTCTCCGACCCAACGAGGGCATCTAGAAGCTCCGGGGGCCTGGGAATGCTCCCGATGGGCTCGGTGGGAATGTTGAACGTCAGGTGTGCCTCCCACTGCGGCGACTCGCGCTCGCCGGAGGCGATCGAAGAATTCGCGTGCGATCGGTCAGCGTAGACTCTTGCAAGGCGAAGACCAAGCCGCAGACCTCAGAAAGTGACCGCGGCGTCGCACTCGCGGGACAGAACCCTGGTCCGTTTGTACAAAGAGGACCGTCGACCGGCCAAAGCGACGGTGTTTCGAGCCGATCGCGAGTATGTGAGTGACGGCACGCGGAATGCTGCAACCTCATGTATGCCCTCGACTCGCCGAAGACGGATTTCGCGCGATCGATCTCGGCCAGCGCCTCCGCACGCGCGCGCTGCTGCTCGAGTGCGCGCACGGCCCCCGCGGCCTCCGCGATGCGCGACGCGGCGAGCCGCAGGAAGCCCCGGTAGTCCTCGTCCAGGGCACGCCGCGGGCTGATGCCCGCCACGAGCACGCCGACCGGGTCATGGCCCGCGATGGACATCGGCAGCAGCAGGACCTCCCGCGGCGGCTCCGGCCACGGGCCGCCCGGCAGCGCGCCGGGCGCCCCGAGTTCCACGAGCGCATCGCCGGTCAGGAGCATTTCGCCCCGCAGCGCCTCGCACAGCGGCCACAGGTCCGGGGAACGCTGAACGACCGTGCCCGGAGCCGCGCTGCAGAGGCGGTTCGCGCCCTGGCTCGCGTCGAACAGCAGCGCGAACGGGACGTCGTGCGGATTCGAGGCGAGCACGCGCGCCGCCTGGCGGAACGCCTCGTCCATGGTGGCCGCTTCACTCGCGACGGCACCCAGATCGCGCAGCGTACGGAGCCGGCGTTCGCCGACGACGCGTCCCGTCGTCTCGCTGACGATGCAGAACACGCCACCGACCTGCCCGGTCTCGTCGCGAACCGGGTCGTACGAGACGTCGTAGAACGTCTCTTCGGGATATCCGTGGCGTTCGAGGAAGAACGGATGGTCACTGGCCCAGAACGCGTCGCCGGTGTCGAGCACGCCCTCGAGCAGCGGCTGCAGCACGCCGCTCCAGATCTCGCTCCAGACCTCACCCGCCGGGCGTCCGAGCGCCCACGGATGCTTGACCCCGAGCGTCGGCCGGTACGCATCGTTGTAGAGGGTGATGAGATCCCGGCCCCAGAACAGGCAGATCTGTGCGCGGGACGGCAGCAGGATGCTCACGGCGCTGCGGAGACTCTGCGGCCACGTGGAGACCGGGCCCAGGGGCGTCGCCCCCCAATCGTGGTCCCGGATGCGCTCGGCCATCTCACCGGCGCCGGCGAGGAATGCCTCCGAGCTCGAGGAGAGTCTCGTCCGTTTCGGCACTGGGTACTCCTCGTTCCTCACTCAGCGAGCGGCCGGGCTCGCCCTCGATGGGCTCGAACTCCGCCCCGCGAAGGGCGATCAGGATACACCACGCCGAGGCTCATCCTCATGGTCGTTCGAGGATCGCCGCGCGACCTCGAGAGCATCCGCGGCGGCGGGGGGCCCTAGACGACGTCCGACGGCGCCTGCTCGCAGTCGACCCCGGAGCGCTCGAGCTGGAGGGTCGTGTGCTCGATACCGAAACGATCATGAAGCTGACGGCTCACGCTCAGGAGAAACGCATCGTCCGCCGCCTCATGCGGCCTGACCAGGTGGGCGGTGAGCGCCGTCTCGGTGGTGCTCATGCCCCAGACATGCAGGTCATGGACCCCGGTGACGCCCGGCAATGAACGCAAGTAGCGCTCGACGGCCCGCACGTCCGTTCCCTCGGGTACGGCGTCCATGGCCAGACGGAGGGACTCGCGCAGCAGGCTCCAGGTGCCCCAGATGATGACGGCCCCGACGAGCAGGCTCGCGGCCGGGTCCAGCCACAGCATGCCCGTTCTCAGAACCGCCCAGCCGGACGCGACCACCGCGAGGGAAACGGCGGCATCGGCGGCCATGTGCAGGAAGGCACCCCGAACGTTGATGTCACGCTTGCGGCCGGAGAAAAAGAGCCACGCCGTCAATCCATTGATGAGTACGCCGACGGCGGCGACGGCCATGACCACGCCCCCGGCGACCGGCTCGGGTCGCTGGAGTCGCCGCAGCGCTTCCCACGCAATGCCTCCGACCGCCACGAGCAACAGGATCGCGTTGGCCAGGGCCGCGAGAATCGAAGCCCTCCGCATGCCGTACGTATGCCTCGCAGAGGGCGGACGCCGCGCCAGCACCACGGCGCCCCACGCCAATCCCAGCCCCAACACATCGCCGAGGTTGTGTCCGGCATCGGCCAGTAGTGCCAGGGATCGCGCTCGCACCCCGAAGACGGCTTCGATGAGGATGAAGCCGATGTTGAGCGCCATCCCCAGGGCGAATGCCCGCGTACTCGTGACGGGCGCGTGGTGGTCGTGGCCATGCATGGCGGCTAGATCGCCTTCTCGGCTTCCTCCCCGGTCCGGATGCTTCGGATGCGACCGATCTCCGTGACGAACACCTTCCCGTCGCCCCCGCGTCCGGTGTGAGCGCTGCGGCTCAGAGCCACGACGATGTCGTCGACCTCTTCGTCATGGCACAACAACTCCAGCTTCACCTTGGGGGTGAAGTCGACCGCGTAGTCACTGGCCTGGTGAGGATAGCTTTCATCCTTCTCCCGTCCGAATCCCTTGACCTCCAGCATGGTCATGCCGCGGACGTGGATGGCGTGGAGTTCTCGCAACACCTTCGGGAGCATGAAGGGCTGAATGTAGGCCTGAACCAGTTTCATGTTCCCCTCCTAGAACTCCACGTCCCGCCGTTCCAGCCAGCGGTAGAGGATCGGAAGCACGAACAGCGTGAGCAGCGTGGACGACACGAGGCCGCCCACGACCACGGAGGCCAGTGGGCGCTGGATCTCGGAACCGGGTCCGCTGGCGACCAACAGTGGAATCAATCCGAGGGCGGCGACCAGAGCAGTCATCAGTACAGGCCGAAGCCTGAGTTCTCCTCCGCGGAGCACGGCATCTTGCAGGGTGGCGCCCTCCCGGCGGAGTTGATTGAAGTAGGACACCATGACGACACCGTTGAGCACGGCGACTCCGAACAGCGCGATGAAGCCGACCGAGGCCGCGACGCTGAGATTCTGCCCGGAAAGGAACAGGCCGATCACGCCGCCGATCATTGCGAAGGGGATGTTGAGGACGATCAGCATCGCATTGCGCAACGACCCGAAGTTTGTGAACAGCAGCAGGAAGATCAGCAACACCACCATCGGCACCACGATCGACAGCCGGGCCATCGCCCGCTGCTGATTCTCGAACTGACCGCCCCACGTGACGAAATATCCCGGCGGCAGCGCGACCTCCTTCGCGACCGCCCGTTGCGCCTCCGCGACGAATGAGCCCATGTCGCGGCCGGTCACGTTGCACTCGATGACGATGCGACGCTGGCCGTCCTCCCGGCTCACTTGCGCCGGGCCCTCGACCGTGGCGATGCGCGCGAGCTGGCTCAGCGGAACGCGCTGGCCATTCTCCGCGGTCACGAGGAGGTTCTCGAAGTGAGCCGGGTCGGATCGAATGGCCTCCGGGAACTTGACCACGATCGCGAAGCTGCGCTGACCCTCTCGCAACACGGTGGCCTCGCGGCCGCCGATCGCGGTCTCGATGATGTCCTGGATGTCCGCGACGTTGATGCCGTATCTCGCGATCCGCTCACGATCGATTTCCACGTCGAGGTACGCCGTGCCGGCGGTGCGTTCCAGATTGACGTCGGCCGCGCCGCGAATCCGGTTCACGATGCGTTCCACCGCCTCTCCCTTCTCACGCAACACATCCAGATCGTCGCCGAAGATCTTGATCGCGACCTGGGCCTTCACCCCGGAGACGAGCTCGTCGACCCGCAGCTGAATGGGCTGCGAGAAGCTGTACGACATGCCCGACACGCGCTCGAGTCGCTGGCGAACCTTCTCCACCAGCTCCTCGTGCGACCGCGCCGTCTTCCACTCGGAGCGGGGCTTCAGGTTGGCGATGACGTCGCTCACCTCGAGGCCCATCGGGTCGGACGCGATGTCCGCGCGCCCGGTCTTCGAGACGACCGTGGTGATCTCGGGGAAGGACATCAGCACACGCTCCGCTTCGAGCTCCATCTGGCGGGACATGGGCAGGGACACACTCGGCAATCGGAATGTCTGAAGGCCGATCGCCCCCTCGTCGAGCGGCGGCAGGAATTCCCGGCCGAGCCGCGTGAACAGGACGCTGCTCACGATCAGGCCGGCGAGCGCCAGTCCGAGCGGAATCCGCCAATGCTCGAGGCACCATCTCAAGGCCGGCAGGTAGAGCCGTTTCGCATGGAACACGAGCCACGTGTCGCGTTCGGAGAGCCGGCCGCGAAGCACGAACGTCGCGAGCACCGGAACGAGCGTGAGCGACAACACGAGCGAGCCGGCCAGGGCGGCCGCGATCGTGAAGGCGAGCGGCGCGAACATCTTGCCTTCGAATCCCTCGAGCGTGAACAGCGGCAGGAACACGACCGCGATGATCGAGATCCCGAACACGATCGGGCGCGCGACCTCGAAGGCGGACTCGCGCACGACTTCGACGATGTTCCGCTTTCCCTGGTCCTCCGCGAGGTGCCGGTAGATGTTCTCGGTCATCACCACGGCGCCGTCGGCGATCATTCCGATGCCGATCGCGAGCCCCCCGAGCGACATGAGGTTCGCGGAGTAGCCGAAAGCCTTGAGCAGGATGAACGCCACGAGCGCCGAGAGCGGCAGGACCGACGTCACGACCAGCGCGCTGCGCACGTTGCCGAGAAACAGGATCAGGACCACGAGCACCAGCACGCCGCCCTCGAGCAGGGCCTTGATCACGGTGTGCATGGCTCGATCGACGAGCTCGGTACGGTCGTAGAACGGGACGACCCGAACGTCGCGTGGCAGCGCCTTGTGAACGGTGGCGAGCCGTTCCTTGACCGCCTTGACCACGTCCCGGCCACTCGCGCCCTTGAGCATCAGCACGATCCCGGCGACCGCCTCACCCTTGCCATCGCGGGTGACGAAGCCCTGCCGCGGCTCGGGACCCACCGTGACGTCGGCGATGTCCCGGATGAAGATCGGCGTCGTCCCCCGATGCGCGACGACGATGCGTCCGAGATCCTCGGGTGACTTGGCCAGTCCGAGCCCGCGCACGACGTATTGCTCGCCGCTGTGCTCGATGTAGCCGCCGCTCGCGTTGGTGTTGTTCTCGGCCAGCGCTTCGACGACGTGTCGCAGCGTCAGTTCGTAGCTGGTGAGCTGTTCGGGCCGAACCAGCACCTGATACTGCTTGACCAGTCCGCCGAAGCTGTTCACGTCCGTGACGCCCGGGACGGAACGAAGGATCGGCCGCACCACCCAGTCCTGGAGCGTGCGCAGCTCCATGGGATCGCGTTTCGGACTCTCGAGCGTGTACTGGTAGACCTCGCCGAGCCCCGTGGAGATCGGGCCCAGCTCGACATCGACGCCGGGCGGAAGCTTTTCACGAGCCTGTTGCAGTCGCTCGAACACGAGCTGTCGGGCGAAGTACGTGTCCACGTTGTCCTTGAACGCGACGGTCGTGACCGAGAGCCCGAGCTTCGAAAGCGACCGGATCTCGGTCAGCCCGGGCAACCCGCCCATGCTGACCTCGATCGGATACGTGACGAGCTGCTCGACCTCGATCGGAGCCATGCCCGACGCTTCCGAGAGAATCTGTACCTGCACATTCGTGACGTCGGGGAAGGCGTCGATCGGGAGCTGATTCAACGCGTGCATGCCGAATCCGATCAGACCCAGGCACGCCAGGATGACGAGCAGCCGCTGTCGCAGGGCGAAAGAGACGATGCGATCCATGCCTACTCCTCGCCCAACTGGCCCTTGGAGGCCTGCGATTTCAGGATGAAGGCCCCCTGGACGGCCACCCGTTCCCCGGGCCGCAGACCGTTGAGGATCTCCGTGCGGTTCCCTCCCGCGGGACGCACCTCGACCGGGCGCTCGACGAAGGTCGAGTCCGTGACGGCCACGTAGACGACGCGTTCGTCACCCTGGGACTGGACCGCCCCCTCCCCGAGAACGATCACGCGGCGGACGGCCCCCGTGGCGATTCGGGCGCTGACGAACATGCCCGGTTTCAGCTTGAGCGCCTGATTCCCGACTTCCAGCCGCACGTCGAGCGTACGGGTCGCTTCCTTGATCGAACCCTCCAGGCTCACGAGCCGCCCGGGGAACGTGAGCCCGGGGAAGGCCGTGGCGGTGATCGTCGCCGACTGACCGACGTGGAGGCGCCCGAGATCGCGCTCGTAGGCATCGACCACGGCCCACACCGCGCGGAGGTCGGCGATCCCGAACAGATCCGTTCCCGCAACCACCTGTTTGCCGATCGCCGCCTCGACTTCCGTCACGACGCCGGTCATCGGGCTGCGAAGCGGGAGCAGCGACGACGCTTCGTGGGTTCGATCGAGTCGTGCCAGATCGGGCTCACCGGCTCCGAGCAATTCCAGACGGTGTCGGGCGGATCGGGCGATGCTCTCGAACGAGGACCGATCACTGGCCGGTGCGGCCTCCGCACGTCGATGAGCGAGCAGGTAGTCGCCTTCCGCCGCCGAATACTCGGGGCTATAGAGCGTGGCCAGGACCTGCCCGCGCGTCACTCGATCGCCGATCACGGCGCGGACGGTCTGGACCGTTCCGCCGACCCGCGCCGACCCGTGGGCGAGGTTGAGCGGCTTCGGCTGGACCTGTCCGCTGACCACCACCGTGTCCGCGAGAGGGACCTCGGCGACGCTCGCGACCACGACCTCGCCGCGTTGCAGGGTCGCCGTGGGGAGGTGGATCAGCGAGTCCGCCACGACCGCCTCGTCGGGCTCCGTGTGTCCGCCACCTTGACCACACCCGGCGATGGCCAGAACCGTGATCGTGAGAATTGCCATGAAGCCATCAGACGCAAACGTTCGCATGGCGCTCACTCCGCAACCGCGAGGTCGGTGAGGGACAGTTCGTAGTTCACGAGGGCGCGGATGTGCTCCACCTGGACCGTCCGGAACGTGCGCAGCGTCTCGAACAGCTCGAGCGCGTCGATCTGACCGGCCTGATAGTTCTGTACGGCCGTTCGGATCGCGTCGGCCGCATCCGCGAGCAACAGCCGGTCGAACTGCTGGACCTGACGTTCGGCGCTCTGCGCTGCTTCGTAGGCATTTCGGATCGCCAATTCGACCTCTCGCTCGGCGAGTTCGAGCCGGGCCTCGGCGCCGCCCTCCGCCGCCTGGGCTTCGGACACACCGGCATGCCGATTCGTCCACGGGAGGAAGGGGAGCGAAAGGGACATCTCCGCTCCGAATCCCGCGCGGCTCGAGCCGGGCACCCGATCGAGCCCCGCTCCCACCGAGGCCGCCGGGAGGCGTCCGCCCCTGGCGAACGCGACTTGCGAGACGGCCCGCTCGATGTCCAACCGAGCGGCTCGAAGCCGTGGCCGCGACGCTCGTGCCCGGGCGATCACGGTGGCCAGGCTGTCGGTGAGCGGCACGTAGCGCAACGAATCGAGCGGTTCGAGTGGCTCATCCGGCGCACGCGCCATGAGCGTGTTCAGCGTGCGCTGGTCTTCCCGCGACGCACGCTCGGACTCGATGAGATCGTTCTCGAGGCGCACGCGTTCGGCCCGTGCCCGCAGCACATCGAGATACCGTGCACTGCCGCTGCGCAACCGCGTCTGGACCATTTCCTCGAGGTCCATCGCCGTGTTGCGCAGACCCTGGAGCGTCTGCGTGTTGAGCCGCTCCGCCTGGAGGCGACGGTAGGCGCGGGTGACATCACCCCGGAGCCCGAGCAGGAACGACTCGCGCCCCACTTCCGCGAGCGTGATGTCGATGCGGGCGATTCTCGCGGCGCGTCCGCGCTGGCCGAGCGCGCCGAACTCCTGCGACACGCGAAACTCCGCTTCGTGCTCGTCCCCGCTCACCGGCGTGCCGAGCTTGCCCACCGCGTACGAGGCACTGGGCGGCTCGAGCGCGCCGGCCTGGCGGAGCCTCGCCCTGGCCGCATCGATCTCGCGATCGGCGGCTCGAAGCGAGGGATGCGAACGGCCCGCACGGGCGAGGCACTCGTCGAGCGAGAAGCTCTCAGACCTCGCGCGATCGGGAACGCCCGGCAGGGCCAGCAGCAGGACCGCACAGAACGCGGCCACGACGTGCGGATTTCGGGTGCGTCTCACGCACAATGGAAACACGGATCTCTTCCTCCACCGGACGACCGGGAACGCCGTCGCCAACGCGGCGACCGCGCCAGCGCGAATCGGAACGCTCGCGTCTCGGGAGGAAGATCAGTTGCGGAGGATGGTGGTTCGGCCCGGAGGGAATGAAGACAACGAAGCGGATGCCGCGCACCACGGGGACGCATCGAGGCGATGCACGCGGTCCATCGGGTGGACCGGGCAGGCGGTCCATGCGGCCGCCGAGCCACTCGCGGAGAGCATCCCGGTGGATTGGCGCCGGGCGGCAAGGTCGTCGGCGCCCATCGGAACGTCCACGCACGGGCCACAATCGTCTGTGCTCAGATGGCTCGCTGCGACGCTCCCGTCCGCGGGGGGCGCAAGTGGGTGAGCGCATCGAACCACGCCGGGTTCGACCGAGACGTGCCCATCGGGACCGACGCACAGCACGGCGATGCCCGGGCCGGGAAGACCGGCCAGCATGGCGACGGCCAGGTAGAGGCAACTGATTCGGCTCAGCAGAGTGCGCATCGGACACTCAAAGTAGGGAGACGCGGCTCGATCTGTCAACGCAGTCGTACCGAGGGAGAGCGGCGGGAGCATCTGGACCAACAAACAGGCATACGGCCTCACCGCGTCCATCTCCAGTGCTTTACCTCCGGCATGTCGTCGCCGTGCGTCCTGATGTATGCATGGTGCTCGGAGAGCTTCTCATGCATGGCGTGACGAAATTGCGCGGCGCGCGCAGCGAGGCACGGCACGCGTTCGGCGACGTCGATCACGCGATGGAAGCGGTCGAGATCGTTGAGCACGGTCATGTCGAATGGGGTCGTCGTCGTTCCTTCCTCCTTATAGCCCCGCACGTGCAAGTTGCCATGGTTTGTACGTCGGTAGGTCAGGCGATGGATGAGCCACGGATAGCCGTGAAAGGCAAAGATGATCGGCTTGTCCCGAGTGAAGAGCGCGTCGAAATCTTCGTCGCTGAGCCCGTGCGGATGTTCACTCGCCGGCTGCAGGCGCATGAGATCCACGACGTTGACGACGCGCACCTTGAGATCAGAAGCGAGCGACCGCAGGAGGTCGACGGCGGCGAGCGTTTCGAGCGTGGGAACGTCGCCGCAGCAGGCCAGCACGACATCGGGCTCGGCGCCCTTGTCGCTCCCCGCCCACTCCCAGATCCCAATGCCAAGTGCGCAGTGCCTGATGGCCTCGTCCATGGTCAGCCATTGGAGCTCGGGCTGCTTCCCCGCGACGATCACGTTCACGTAGTTGCGGCTACGCAGGCAGTGATCCGTCACCGAGAGAAGCGTATTGGCATCTGGCGGCAGGTAGACTCGAATGACCTCCGCCTTCTTGTTCACCTCGTGGTCGATGAATCCTGGATCCTGATGGCTGAAGCCGTTGTGATCCTGCCGCCAGACGTGCGTGGTGAGCTTTTAGTTGAGCGAAGCGATCGGGCGCCGCCAGGGAATGTGGCGGGTCACCTTCAACCACTTGGCGTGTTGATTGAACATCGAGTCGACGATGTGAATGAATGCCTCGTAACAGGAGAAGAACCCGTGGCGGCCCGTCAGCAGGTAGCCCTCGAGCCATCCCTGACACTGATGCTCGCTCAGCATTTCCATGACCCGGCCACTCTGCGCGACGTGCTCGTCGCTCTCGAGGATCTCGGCCATGGACGCGCGGTCGGTCACCTCGAATACGGCTGCCCAGCGGTTGGACGTGGTCTCGTCGGGGCTGAAGATCCTGAAGTGTGTTGGGTTGTGCTTGATGACGTCGCGGATCAGCTCGCCCTGTACCCGCGTGGCCTCGCCCAGGATCGAGCCAGGACTTGGCACTTCGACCGCATAGCGACGGAAGTCCGGAACCTCGAGATCGCGTAGCAGAGTGCCGCCATTGGCATGCGGGTTTGCACTCATGCGGCGGGCCCCCCTCGGCGTGCACTCGTTGAGCGCGGCCGTGGGCCGCCCCTTGGCGTCGAACAGTTCTTCCGGCCGGTAGCTCTTCATCCAGGCCTCGAGCTGGCCGACGTGCTCAGGACGCTCCATGTCGCCCATCGGGACCTGGTGCGCTCGGAACGTCCCCTCAACCGCACGTCCGTCGACTACGTGTGGGCCTGTCCAGCCCTTGGGGCTGCGAAGGACGATCATCGGCCAACGCGGGCGGGTGAGCACCCCGCGGACGCGCGCGTCCAGCTGGATAGTCTTCAATGCATCGACAACGCCGTCCAGGGTCCTGGCCATCTGCTGGTGCATCGCGGCTGGCTCGTCTCCCTCCACGAAGTGAGGCTCGAATCCATAGCCCCGCAGCAGGTCTTCGAGCTCGCGTCGCGAGATGCGGGCGAGCACCGTCGGCCCCGCAATCTTGTAGCCGTTCAGGTGCAGGAACGGCAGCACGGCACCATCGCGGGCGGGATTCAAGAACTTGTTCGAGTGCCAGCTCGTCGCCAGCGCACCGGTTTCCGCCTCGCCGTCACCGACAACGCATGAAACGACGAGGTCGGGATTGTCGAACGCGGCACCATAGGCGTGCGACAGGGCATAGCCCAGCTCTCCGCCCTCGTGGATCGAACCCGGCGTCTCCGGCGCGACATGACTGGGGACGCCTCCCGGAAAGGAGAACTGCTCGAACAGGCGCTTCATTCCAGATTCGTCCAGGGACACGTCCGGATACACTTCGCTATAGGTCCCCTCGAGATAGGCGTTGGCGATCGCCGCCGGCCCGCCGTGACCCGGCCCGAACAGGCAGATCATGTTCAGGTCGTGCTGTCGAATGACCCGGTTCAAGTGTGCGCAGATGAAGTTCAGGCCCGGGGTCGTTCCCCAGTGACCGAGCAACCGTGGCTTGACATGCTGGTGCTGGAGTGGCTCGCGAAGGAGTGGGTTGCCGCGAAGATAGATCTGGCCAACCGACAGGTAATTCGCGGCGCGCCAGTAGGCGTCGAGTAGGTCGAGCTCCTCTCGCGATGATGCAGTCTTCATTGGGTAATCGCTCTCCTCGGGCTCTGCTGCCCAATCCAATTCACTGTCCCTTCCCTCTCGCGTCGACGAGCTTCCCGCCCTCAGACTCCTGGCGCGGTACCGACCGGACGCGCGCCCAACACGCTCGGAAGCTTCACGCTCAGGATGACACCGATCGTTGCGAGACCGGTGGTGAGCAGAAATGACGCGCCGGGGAACGAGGCGACATCGAAGAGCAGACCGCCGGCCACCGAACCCACGGCGACACCGAGGCTGGCGGCCGCCGTCTGCTTGCCGAGTTCTGCCCCTTGGGCGCTGCCAGCCATACTCGAGATCCAGTACGTGAGGATCGGTGACAGGATGCCGGCACTTGCCGCAATCGTACCCACCACGATCAGCATCGACGTGAAGTCGGAGGCTCGCGGAACGAGGAATAACCCGGCCGCGAGTACCACGAGACCCGGTGGAATCAGCCAACGGGTCGATTGCGGCTGGACCCAGGGTGAGAACACGATGGCTTGAGCCACGAACATGACCAGACTGCATTCGGTGAACATCATCGCGATCTGATAAGGCGTCAGGTCGAGCTCCTGTCTGCCGCGCAGAGCAAGCCCGACCTCGAAGACACCGACGCCTGCGGACACGATGAATGCGAGGGCCAGAAGCAGCGGAATGACCCCTGCTCGCGCTTTCACCAACGATATGCCGCCATTGCGTGTCACGTTACTGCCACGTGGGGCGCTGGGGACTGCGAATCCGACAGCGAGTGCCGCAGCCAGGGCGAGAGCCGCGGTGGTAGCCAGCGGAATGGACAGCGATCCCACCGGCTGGGCAGTCGAGAAGAGCTTCGCAGCGAAGCGGGCGATGAAGACCCCGAGCATGGGCCCGAGCAGGAAACCTGAAACGCCCGCGAGGCTGACGAACGTGAGGCGCCGGGCTCGCGCCTCGTCGGTCGCGGCGAGATCACCGATGGCCGCCGACGCCACCGGCGTGACGGCGGCGGCGAACACTCCGCTGAGGAAGCGCTCCGCGTAGACGGCCCACAGGGTTTCGACCGACGAGAGGATCAGCATGACCGCCCCGAACCCGATGAGTCCGGCAAGCAGGACGCCACGCCGGCCTCGACGATCGGAGGTGCGACCCCAGACAGGCGCGAACAGGAACATCGCGAGCGTGTAGATCCCGGTCACCAGCCCGACATTCCGGGACACTTGAGCCGCCTCGCTTCCCGCTCCAATGAGTCGCTCGATCCGATAGGGCAGCAGAGGCAGCACGACGCCGTAGCCGACGGATACCGTGAACACGGCGAACATCAGCGCCGCCAGGGTTCGAGGCGGGACGCCGGCCGAGCGATGGCCGCCGGTCGTCACGCCGGCGCCCTCGCTGGTACCGCGGTGGGCGATGTGATGGCGGTGCTTCGACGAATGCCGGTGAGTTTCGTGCGCTTCAGCATCAACGCGTTGATCGCGACCAACGCCGAACTGCCAGACATGGCAAGCGCGGCGACGCTGGGCCCCAGCAGCACCGGATACAGGACGCCGGCCGCGAGCGGGAAGGCGACGACGTTGTAGCCGATGGCCCACCACAGATTCTGGTGCATCTTTCGCAACGTCGCGCGTGACAGCTCGATGGCGCCGACGACATCAAAAGGGTCGCTCTTCATCAGGACGATGTCGGCGCTTTCAATGGCAACGTCGGTGCCGGCGCCAATCGCGATACCCACATCGGCCTGGGTCAACGCGGGGGCGTCGTTCACGCCATCGCCGACCATGCCGACCCTTTTCCCTTGCGCCTGGAGTTCCTTGACCTTGCTCGCCTTGTCGCCGGGGAGCACGTCGGCGAACACGAGATCAATGCCGAGCCCGCTCGCGATCCGCTCGGCCGTGCCACGATTGTCGCCGGTGAGCATCGCGACCTCTACGCCTCGCTCGCGCAATGCCTTTACCGCCAGTGCTGCTGTTGGCCGGGGCGCGTCGGCGATGGCAATGAGGCCAAGGATCTGCCCGCCTAGAGCCACGTGGACCACCGTGCGGCCGGCACCCTGCAATTCCGTTGACTTGGAGGCAAGCGTGCCCAGGTCGATCTTTTGGACGCTCATGAGCCGCCCATTGCCCAGAAAGACCGTCTTGCCGTCAACCTCGGCCTGTGCGCCCATGCCCTCGAGATTGGTGAAGCCGGTTGCCTTGGGTGCGCGCACGCTCGCGGCACGGCGCAGGATCGCCTGAGCCAAAGGATGATCCGATCCCGCCTCGACCGCTGCCGCGGTCGATAGCAGCTGCTCCTCGGTGGCCTCCGGCGCCAAGACGAGGTCCACGACTTCGGGCTGGCCCAAAGTCAGCGTTCCCGTCTTGTCGAAGATGATGACGTCGAGCTTGGTGGCGTCCTCGAGGGCGGAGGCGTTCTTGAACAGGATGCCGTTCATGGCGCCAAGACCCGTCCCGACCATGACCGCCATCGGGGTCGCGAGCCCGAGCGCATCCGGGCATGCGATCACGAAAACGGTAATGGTCAGGCTCAGTGCGAACAGAAGGGTTTGACCCATCACCCAATACCAGATCACGAAGGTGAGCACCCCGATCACCACCGCCGCCAAGACCAGCCATTGCGATGCGCGATCTGCGAGAAGCTGCGCCGGCGCTTTCGAATTCTGGGCTTCCTGAACGAGCTTGACGATCTGAGCGAGGGCGGTGTCTGCCCCGACCTTGGTCGCGCGGTAACGAAAGGTGCCACTCTTATTGATGGTTGCGCCGATGACCGTGTCGGCGACCTTCTTGGCCACGGGCATCGACTCGCCGGTCAGCATCGACTCGTCGACCAAGGACTCTCCCTCGGTCACCGTTCCGTCCACCGGGATCTTGTTGCCAGGACGGATCACCACAATGTCATCAGGGACGACGTCGGCAGTCGACACCTCGATTTCACGATCCTCGCGCCACACAATGGCTTTCGGCGGTGTCAGATTCATGAGCTTACGAATGGCGGCCGACGCACCGGCGCGGGCTCGCATCTCCAGCCAGTGCCCGAGCAGGATGAAGACGAGCAGCACGGCCGATGCCTCGTAGAATTGGGGCCCGCCGAACCAGAAGGTAGCGCCAACGCTGAACAGATATCCCGTGCCGACGCTCAGAACGACGAGCACCGCCATGTTCGCGACCCCGTTCTTGAGCGCGCGATAGGCCGCGACGACGAATGGCCAGACCGGATAGAGGATGGCCGCGCTTGCGAGCCCGAACAAAAAGACCTCGAGCCTCATGCCGAGGGGCGGGGTCAGGCGGATGAAGTCCATTCCCATGGGCGAGTAGGCGAAGATCGGCAGGCTGAACAGGAGCGCGACGAGGAAGCGATTGCGCATGTCGCGGGCCATGGCGGGCATGTCCATGCCTGCACCGTGACCCATCTCGTGCGACATCGCATCCGGGGGCGCGGCGTGCGAACCGCGGGATGTTTCGGACGCCTCCTCGCGCGCAGCAGCTTGCGCGGCCGGTCGGCGAGCACCATGCGTCGCGTGGTGATCAACGTGGGCCGCCATCGTGCCCACCGCCGGCGGGAGCGTCTCCAGGCGCTGCGTCGGGGGCTGCGCATCGCGCCGATGTTGCGGGAGAGACTCCCCGGCGCAGTGATGGCCGCACGCTTCGATCGCCGACATGATCTCCGCGGGACCGGTACGCGCTGGATCGTAGGTGATCGTCGCCGTGCCGGAAGCCGGGTTCACCGACGCACCCGTGACCCCCGTCCGCCGCATGAGCTGTTTCTCGACTCCCTGCGCGCTCAGGACCGAGAACAGGTCCCGAACCTCCAATGTGATCGTGCGAGAACTCATGGCCTGCGATCTCCGCGGGTGTTCGGTTCACTTCGGCAGCGACTTCCCACGCGCATGCCAGCGGCGGACAAGCTTCGACACCTCGATCACCGTGACCGGTCCAAGCGCCACGAGCAGCGTCAAGGCACAGTCGGCCGCCGAGAGCGGGCCGACCTTGAACACTTCCTGCGCAGCCGGGATGTAGTGGATCCCGAGCTGCATCAGGACCGAGAACAGAACCACACCCAGCAACCGCACGTTGGTGAACACGCCCGTCTCCCAGAACACGCGTGTCGTGCTCCGCGCTGCGAACGCCCGGAACAGCTCGCCGAAGACGAGGGTTGAAAACGCGAGATTGCGCGCCTCGGACAGATCGCGCGCCTTCAACGCCCAGACAAAGACGCCCAGGGTCGCAGCGGCCTGCAGCAAGCCGGTCGTGATGATGAAACGCCACTGCGCGCGACCCAGCATCGGCTCGTCGGGATGTCGCGGTGGCCGCTGGAGAACATCGTCCTCCGGTGGATCGACCACGAGAGCCAGCGCGGGCAGCCCATCGGTGACGACGTTGATCCAGAGCAGATGCAGGGGGAGCAGCGGCAGCGGCAGTCCGCCAAGCGCCGCCACGAGCATCACCGTGAGCTCCGCAGTGTTGCCTGATAGCAGATAGACAAGGGTCTTCCGGATGTTGTCGAAGATTCCGCGACCCTCGCGGATCGCGGCGACGATGCTCGCGAAGTTGTCATCGGCCAGCACCATGTCCGACGTCTCGCGTGTGACTTCCGTGCCCGTCAGCCCCATGGCGATGCCGATGTGGGCCTCACGCAGTGCCGGGGCATCGTTCACGCCGTCTCCGGTCATCGCCACGACGGCCCCGCGGCCCTTCCATGCGCGCACGATTCGAATCTTGTCCTCCGGCGTGGCTCGCGCATGCACGAGTTCCTCCACCGAGTCGACGCTCGACAGGATTCCGAGCTCGCGCGCGATCGCCCGGGCGGTCACTGGATGATCACCGGTGATCATCACCGTCGAAATGCCGGCGGCACGGGCGGCAGCCACCGCCTCGATAGCCTCGGTCCGTGGCGGGTCCGCGATGCCAATCAGTCCGAGCAGCGTGGCGCTGACCTCCGGGCCGGCGGGCGCGACCCCGACGGCCAGGATGCGCAGGCCACGCTCCGCCATCTGGGCGTTGGCCTCCGAGGCGCCATCGACGCCTGCCACGCACAGCGGCAGGACACTTTCGACGGCTCCCTTGATGTACACGCGTCCATCGGCGCGCTCGATGGACATCCACTTCTTCACAGAGTCGAACGGGACTTCCGCGACCCGAGGATTGGCCCTCTCGATCTCGTCACGGTGAGTGCCCCGTTCGGCCGCCGCGAGCAGGATCGCCAGCTCGGTGGGATCGCCCACGCCACCGCTGCCATCGCGCCCGATCTCTGCGTCGCAGCAGGCGGCTCCGGCCTCCAACAGGCGGGTGTGGTCGCGACCCCAGAGCTCGCGCACGCGCATGACGCCCGTCGTGAGCGTACCGGTCTTGTCCGTACAGATCACGGTCGCGCACCCGAGCGTCTCGACCGCCGGCAGTCTCCGGACGAGCACGTGGCGTGCCGCCATGCGCTGCACGCCGACCGCGAGCGCAATCGTGACCACCGCAGGCAGCCCTTCGGGCACTGCCGCGACCGCCAACGAGACGGCCGTCAGGAACACCTGCATGGCCGGCCATCCACGAAGTAGCCCCGCCACGGCGACGACCGCCACGATTCCGCCGCAGATGTACAGGAGCGTCTGGCTGACCCGAGCAAGACGTCGCTGCAGCGGACTCACGCTCTCTTCCGCTGTCGCCAGCAGGTGGGCGATTCTGCCGAGCTCGGTCTGCATCCCGGTTGCGACGACTTCGGCGAGGCCGGTGCCTGTCGCAATGGACGTGCCCATGAACACGAAATCATGGCGTTCGGCGAGCGGTGTGTCCGGTACCGTAGGCACCGTTTGCTTTTCGACCGGCGTGCTTTCGCCCGTCAAGGGCGCTTCATTCGTCGTCAGGGCATGCGCGCGGTGCAGCCGTGCGTCCGCGGCGGCGACGTCACCCGCCTCGAGCACGAGCAGATCGCCTGGTACGATCGTGTTGGCCGACACCATGTCGCTGCGACCGTCGCGCATGACCCGCGCGCGCGGCGCCGTCATCGAGCGCAGCGCCATCACCGCGCGCTCCGCGCGATGTTCCTGGAAGAACCCAATCGCCGCGTTGACGATCACAATCGCCCCGATCGCGATCGCATCGAGCAATTCGCCGAGGGCGGCGGACACGACGCTCGCGCCGAGCAGGAGCCAGATGACCGGGCTCGCGAACTGGCGAGCCAGGAGCTTGAGAGGAGTGGTCGTCTGTTCGCGACGGATTTCGTTCGGGCCAAACTCGGCCAGGCGTCGCTGCGCTTCCGTGGTCGAAAGGCCGGACCCTGGAAGCGAGGTGGTGACACCGCTCGCGTCGGCCGCGGGCGAGGGTGGTCCTGCGGAGGACGTGGACGTCGGCTCGACGACCTTCGGACGATTCATGCGCCACCTGGTGACGCGGCTGGAACCGCCTGCACGAGCCGCGACGCCGCCATCGCGACACGAACCTGGCGACGACGCCACAGGGTGTACGCGGCGGGGAGCACGAGCAGCGTCAGCACCATGCACGACCACAGGCCACCGACGACCGGCGCAGCGGTGCGCGCCGAGACGTCGGCCCCGACACCTGCCTCCCAGAGCAGCGGCAGCAGCCCCAGCACCGTGGTGGCTACGGTCATGACCAGCGGGCGGACGCGGGCGGCGGCACCCTCGACCACCGCGGCATCGACATCCTCAGGTGTGTGGATCCGGCCTTCACGCATGTACCTGTTGAACGCTTCGTCCAGGTAGACCACCATCACGATGCCGGTTTCGGCCGCGACGCCTGCGACCGCGATGATCCCCACCCAGACCGCGGTGGAGAGGTTGTACTGCATGAATGCCAGCAGCCATACGCTGCCGGCCACCGCGAAAGGCAGACTGGACAACACCAGGAACGTCTGCGGCCATCCGCGCATGGAGAGATACAGCAGCCCCACGACGAGGAGCAGGGTGAGCGGGAGGACGAAACGGAGCCGGGCCTCCATTTCCGCGAGGAACTCGTACTGCCCGGTCCACTGCAGGCGGTACCCGGGCGGCAGTGTGAGCTGAGACGCCACGAGAGCCTTGGCGTCGTTCACCCAGCCTCCCAGATCTCGTTCGGTCTGGTCGATGTCGGCGAACACGTACCCCACGAGCACCCCGTTTTCGTCCTTGATCATCGGTGGGCCGGTGGTCACCTGTATGTCGGCGATTACACCGAGCGGCACGACGGCCCCTGGCTGGCGCCACTGCTCCATGAGATCCGGGGATGCCGCGAGGCCACTCATGGGCGGCGCCGCGAGGCTCGCAGACGCGCCCCCGGCCGCAGACGTGCCGGGCCGCCCTGCACCGCCTCCGGACATTGAGCCCATTCCCCCTCCGGCGCCGGCGGCACCGGACGCGGCCATGCCGCCGCCCTGGACACTGGCTCCTGCCCCCGCGTTCCCGCCGCCGTAATCGGCCACGTTCCCGGTTGATTGAACAGGCACGAGAATGCGGCGGAGCGCCTGCGGGTCCGAGCGCTGATCGGCCGCATAACGCAGGTTGATCGAGAACCGGGCGCGTCCGGCAATCGCCGTAGACACCGGCATCCCGCCGACGGCGGCCTCCACGACGTCCTGGACGTCCCGCATCGTCAGACCGTAGCGTGCAATGGCCTCGCGATTGGGGACGATGTCGACGTATTCGCGGCCGGTCTGCCGCTCGGCGAAGGTGCTGCGGGTCCCCGGCACTTGGCGCAACATGCCCTCGAGGGCGACGCTGATGCGCTCGATCTCTTTCAGGTCCTCGCCGAAGACCTTGATCCCCACCGGCGTGCGGACACCGGTCGTCAGCATGTCGATGCGCGTGCGAATCGGTGGCGCGATCGCCATCTGGTAGCCCGGCATGCGGAGCGCGACATCCAGGTCACGTGACAACTCGGCGTTGGTCCGCGACTGCTGCTCGGGCCAGACGCGCCGCAGGCCGCGCTTCGCCCAGTCGGGGGCCGTCGTGCTGTACCAGCGGGGCGTGTAGCGCGTCGGCCAGTCGGCCCGTGGCCGCAGCGCGATGACCGATTCGATCATGTCCAGCTGGGCCGGATCAGTGGCCGTCTCCGCGCGACCCGCCTTCCCGTGCACCGACGCGATCTCGGCGAACCGCATGATGATGCGGTCCTGCGCCGTCAACGCCCGGCGCGCCTCTTCAATCGCGATCCCCGGGAACGTCGTCGGCATGACGAGGAGCGATCCTTCGTCGAGGGGTGGCATGAACTCGGAGCCGAGTCGCTGAAACGTCGGCACCGTGGCGATCATGAGCACGACCGCTGCCGCGACGACGAGGATCCGGAAGCGGACGACCAGCACCGCAATAGGGCGGTAGACGGTGCTCAGCAGTCGGCTGACGGGATTGGTCGCCTCGGTACGGAATCGTCCCTTCAGCAGCAGCACCATCAACGGCGGGGCGAGCGTGATCGAGAGC
>JANLWK010000274.1:0-15556 GCA_031364505.1 Candidatus Eiseniibacteriota bacterium
CTGTCCAAGATCGCCAAGCACGAGTACGGAAACGCGAACGACTGGCGCAAGATCTTCGAGGCGAACCGCGACATCATCAAGAACCCCGACCTGATTCACCCCGGGCAGACCCTGAAGATCCCGCCCGCCTGACGTCCAGGAGGAGGAGCACGATGTTCCGTATCGCGGAAAGAACGCTCGTTTCGGTTCTCTGGCTGGGACTCTCGATGGGACTCTCCCTGGGCGCGAACTCGTGCGCCAAGAAGGCCCCCGAGACCTCGGCGGTGCCGCCGGCCGCGGTGAGCGTGACCGGTCTCGAGCTGGGTCGCGGCATCGGCGCGGACAAGCGCGTGCCCGAGAAGGTCGACGACTTCGGTCCCAAGGACGTCATCTACGCGTCGGTCCTCACGTCGGGAACGTCCCCGCATGCCGTGCTGAAGGCACGGTGGACCTACCAGGACGGCCAGCTCGTCGAGGAATCCGAACAGGCGATCGCGCCCACCGCCGACGCCGCGACGGAGTTCCATATCTCGAAGCCCGATGGATGGCCGGTGGGCAAGTACCAGGTCGAGGTGTTCCTGGATGGAAGCTCGGTCCAGCGCAAGGACTTCGAGGTGAAGTAACGCGGGTCCGGGTGTCCGGAATGTGCCTCCAACGCGATCGGAGCGCTGCCGGCGGCCCTGCGGCCGCCGGTCGTCGTTCCGTGACAACTGAGGTGGCGACGGGGCGTGAGCTATGGCCCCGTGCGCAAAAGACCGGAACACTTCGGCACTGAGGGCGGTTCACGGGTCGCCGGAACGATCGCCTCGTCGGGCCCGGCTTCTCGCGGCCGGACGTGTTCTACTGGAATCTCGCCGCCGAGCTCGCGATCTATTTGACGATCGCGGTCACGCTGGATGGAATCCGCCGCGGACGCCAGCATGCACGCGACTCTGCTGGGCGATGCGTCGGGTTCATGGCGCGCAGGCCGAGCGCCCCGGCCAGGTGATCAGAGTCACCGACAGCGACGAGGCCGGCGGTGCGTCGCTGGCCGCCTGGTGTGGTGGCCGTGTGACATACTGCTCCGCCACGCCCATGGACTCGACCTTTGATACCGGCGCCATCGTGCGCGACATCCTCACCGGCTACGCGTTGCCCCCGCGGGGCTACCATGGCGTGGTCCATTGGGCGCGCGTGCTCGAGAATGGCATGCGGCTGGCCGCCGAGACCGGGGCGAACCCTCGCGTCGTCACGCTGTTCGCGCTGTTCCATGATGCACGTCGGTTGAACGAGGGACGCGACACGGCCACGGCGCGCGCGGTGCCGAGCTAGCGCTCGCTTGCGGACAACGGTTGTTCGCCATCGACGATGTGGAGCTGGAGCTGCTGCTCGTGGCCTGCCGCCGGCACACGGACGGACTCGTGGACGGCGAAATCACCGTTCAGGTCTGCTGGGACGCGGATCGGCTCGACCTGGGCCGCGTCGGCATCACGCCGCGGCCCGCCCTGCTCTGCACCGATTCAGCGCGCGCGAACCTCCGTTGGGCTGACGATCGCGCGGTGCGCGGCCACGTGCCCGACCTCGTGACGAGCGTGTGGAAACTGTGATTCCCCTCGACAGCTCGGCGACAAGAGCACTTCCGATCGACCGCCAAGAGCGAAGCGGGCGGAAGTAGTCGCGACGTCACAATGAACGAGCGCGGTCACCACGAAGGTGGCCGCGCTCGATATTTTGCGGGGCGCGTGCGATGCGACGACGCGTCGCTAATTCCCCGGCAGGTTCACCGTCTGCGACGCGGTTCCGGTCGGGCCGGTCGGCGCGACCACGAACGTCACGGGATGCGTGCCGCCCGTGCCGCCGTTGCCGGGCAGGCCGGTGGTGAACGAGTTGCTGTCGTAGCTCCCGCCCGACGCGCCGGCGTTCGCAACGCACGCCGTGATGCCACCCGCGCCACCGCCGCCGGCGCCGCCGCCGCCGCCGCGGATTCCCGCCGCTCCATTGCCGCCGGTTCCGCCAACGTTGGGCGCCCCGGTGCCCGCCACTCCATTCCCGCCGCCCGCGCCGTTGCCGAAGAAGCCACCGCTACCGCCGTTGCCGCCGTTGCCGCCGTTCTTCGACGTGAAGTAGCACAGGGTGAACGTGGGCAGCGCGTTGTAGAGGTACACCGCGAACGAGGCGCCACCGCCGTTGCCGCCGGCCCCGCCCGTGCCGAATCCGCCGCCACCACCACCACCAGCGCCGTTGCCGCCGTTGCCGTTGTTGCCGCAGAAGAGGCCCGTCGTCGTATTCCCACCGCCGCCACCACCGCCACCGCCCGCGCCACCGGTGCCGTTGGCGCCATTGTTGCCGGCCGCAGGATTCCAGACCCCACTGACGGTCTGGCCGCTGTTCGGCAGGGTGGCGCCGTTCGCTCCGTCAACGGGCGTGCACGAGTTGAAGCCGTTCTGGCCGCTACCGCCGTTCGCGCACTGGAAGGTGCTGCCGCCGAAACCAGGGCCGTTGCAGCCCAGGTTGGGGCCACCCGGGCCGCCCGTACCGCCGCCGTTGCCGCCGACCCCGCCCGTGCCGCCATTTCCGCCGCCCGGACTACCGCCGATGCCGCCGGCCTGACCCGCCGCTCCCGAAGCGGCGCCGCCGTTGGCGCCCGGAGACTTCGAGGCGCCGCCTACGCCGTTGCCCGCCGTGAACTTGCAGTCGGTGAGGAGCAGCGCCGAGGTGCTGTTCGAAATGCTGAGCGCGATCGACGTGGCGCCCGGCGTCACCTGGTTGCTGGCGCGGATGTCGAGGCCGCTCACGAGCATCGCCGACGAGGCGCCCGAGATCACAGCGGGCGACGTGCCGACGTTGACGATGCTGTAGTTGCCGAGTGTCTGCGTCCACGTGGTGCCGGTCGTCATGCCGCCGCGCACCTCCGTGCCGACGGGGAAGAACGGCGTCTCGTTGTACGTGCCCGTCGCGATGTAGATGTACTTGCGGCTGAAGATCGACGCGATCGCGAAGCCGTTACTGAGCGTTGCGACCGGCTGGTCGTACGTGCCGGGGTTGCCGTCGTTACCGGCGGCCGAGATGAACACGCCGTCGACCACGTTCACGCTGACGACCGAGAGGCCGATCGCGCCGTCGTTGTCGGTCACGCGCAGCTTGGCGGTGTAGGTGCCGGCGGTTCCGTAATCGTGCGTGGTGCTCGCCGTCGACGGGCTCGTGGTGTCGAACGTGCCGTCGTTCGTGAAGTCCCATTCGTAGCGGACGATCGAGCCATCGGCGTCGCTGCCCGTTCCGGACAGCCCGGTGAGCGTGTGCGCGACCGGCGAGGTCGGCGCGTTCGCCGCGGCCGTCGGCGCGATGTTCGAGTTGAGCGGCAGCTGGAACGTGGCGAGCGGGAGGCTGTCGCCGGCCGCGGCGATCGCCCCGGTCGTCGAGCGATCGAGGTAGCCGGGATGCGTGCCGCGCACGGTCCAGTTACCCACCGGCACGCCGTCGATCGTGTAGGCGCCGGACGGGTTCGTGACCGCGAGGTACGAGCTGCCGTCCACGTACACGATGGTGCTCTGGTGGTTCGTCGCGTTCTCGAGCGTGACCGTGCCGTAGAACTTGCCGGTCGGCATCATCGCGATGTCCACGATCGTCGTCTCGGCCGCCGTGGAGGCCAGCGGCTTCACGGTCGTGCGCACGATGCCCGCGAGGTGGTTCCGCGCGCTCCCGGTGAGCAGGTACGCGCCGGACGGGATGCCCGGGAAGGCGAACTTGCCGTGAGCGTCGGTCACGGTCGACCGGCTCACCGCGTCGGCCTGCAGGCGATCACCCGCACGGACGCTGCGTGCGGCCAGCGCCGGGGCCGTGGGGTCGTGCGCGCGGATCGCGCGGTAGACGCTGGCCGACACGCCGCCGTCGATGGCTTCGAGCGTGACGACGACGCCCTGCAGCGCTCCGCCGCCCTGCGCGTGCGCGGTGCCCGAGATCACGGCACCGGTCGACGGCGTGGCGAGCGGCGCGAACGCGCCCTTGTTGACGCCGCACCCGAACTGCAGCGCGAGCACGATGAGGATCGCCGATGCCGCGAGTGTCGCGACCGCGCGGCGGGTCGGGGTTGCGAATGCACGGCGCATGGGAGGCAGCCTCCTCTAACGAAGACGCGCGAACGAGCGGACGATCATGAGATCGCCGGCGCTCAACCGCACGAAGTACCGACCCGCCGGCAGCATGCGCCCCGTCGCGTCGCGAAAGTCCCAGTTCAACGTCCGGTCCTCACCAGCCCCGGCGAATCTCGTCCAGCCCTTCAGCACCCGCCCGTTCACATCGACGATCGCCAGCTCGATGGGCCCCTCGTCGCGGATGCGCAGGTGGAAGCTGATGCCGTTCCGCGCCGGATTGGGCCACGGCGGCGAAAGGATGCTCTTGAGGAAGCGCGCGTCCACGTCGATGCTCGCCGGGATGTCGTTCACGACGATGTTGCGCCGGTAGGCGACCTGGTAGTCGTCCAAGCGCACCTCGAGATCGTACGTCCCCGCGGGGATGCCGCCGACGCAATAGTGCCCCGTGGCATCGGTGGCGCCGTTGAAGCCGGTGTACTGCCCCGTGGTCTGCCGGATGAAGATCCCGGCGCCCACGACGGGGTTCCCGGTGACGGAGTTACGCACCGTCCCGCAGACGACACCCGCGGCATGCGCCTGGACGGCGAGGGCAACGCCCAGGACCAGGGTAAGGAGGAGAGTGCGTGGGCGGCAGGTGGCCATAGCAAGGACTCCCAGTCGACGACATGCGTTCCGACGGGAAAGCGACAGGGCCAATTGTCGCGTGGTATCGAGCGCAGGGCAAGGACCAAGTCGGATCGCGGTGCGCGGGCCCCGGGGCGGCCGTGTGCCGTTTCCAGCCGAAGGGGGTACGTTAATCCCATGAAGCCAAGGCGCTACGCGTGGCTCCTGGGGGCGTTGATGACCGCGCTGGGAGGATGCTCGGACCCCTTCCACATCGGACCCATCTACGTCGGGGTCGTGCGACTCGACGCGTTGCTCGCCGACGCGAACGGCGCGCCGACCGGGATGCGGGCCAACACCACCGCCACCGGGGTGCGCGTATGGCTGCTGGAGGCGGGCCGCGCGGTGGATTCGACGCTCACGATCCAGGGGGCCTACAGCTTCAGCACCACGAAGCGAAACCACTCGTATCGCGTTGCGTTCGGGGTCCGGCCGGCATTCGTGGACAGCTCGGACCTGCTCACGGTCACCCGCGACGGCGCCTCGTACATCGACACGCTCAGACTCGGACGCGATGGTGACCTCACGAGCCGCCCGAACCCGTTCACCGCGCAGGTGACGCTCACGTTCCGACTCGCGGCGAACACGCATGTCGACATCAACGTATACGATCTCGCGGGCCGGCGCGTGCGCGTGCTGGCGTCCCAAACCCTTCCGGCCGGAACCCACGCGATTACCTGGGACGGCACCGACGACCTGCACCGCGCGACCGGTGACGGCTCGTACTGGGTACTATTCCAGACCGCGACCGAAACGCGCGCCGACCTCGTCGTGAGGGAACACTAGCGAAGCGGCGCTGCACTGTTGGCCCGGATGATGCCTAGCGGGTGGGCCGCAGGCACATTTCAGCGCAAGAGTGTAAGCCGCGCCGACGTTGCCTCGGCACGACCGCTGCGCCGAGCCGCCGATTCATCGGCTCGAGCGCAATCCACTGTATCGCCCCCGATCAAGTGGAGGTGCTCCGTGCGCGCGCCCAGTAATCTCGCGGCGAGCTGAGCGATGACAGAGAGAAGGGCTATAGAAGCGTTTGTCCGTTCCATGCGATGTGCCGCAGGCATGCTGGTCTGCGCCGTTCTACTTGCGTCGACTGGACATGCGCAAACGACCTGCACGGGCGACGACGGCGAATGGTCGCCCCTCGTTCCTTCCGCTCGTGAGGGAGCTAGAGCGATTTACGACCCGGTTGGTGACCGAATGATCGTTCTTGGCGGTTACGCAGGAACGTCGAACGCCGCAGACGTGATCGAACTTCCCCTTCGAGCGCCGGAGCCTCACTGGATGCGCGTCGCGGCGCAGGGTGCGCCGCCCAGTCGACGGTCGGATCCCGGTGTGGCATGCGATTTCACGCGTCAGCGGATCTTGTTCTTCGGCGGAGGCTACCTCTCGGACCTTTGGCTGCTCGAACTGTCAAGTTCCCCGCGTTGGACACAGGTTCAAACACAAGGACCGGCTCCCGAGGCGACCCGCGCACAGGCGGCCATCTACGATCCTGTTGGCGACCGGTTTGTGGTTTGGACCGGCGAGAAAATCTGGTCCCTACCTGCGGGCGAGCCGAGTGCTTGGAGTCTTGTGTTGGACTCGACTCCGGGCGCCACGACTGGCGGATACGCCTTCTACGATGCCGCGCGGCAACGCATGCTCGCGATGGCTTCTGGGATGTATGGGAGTCACCCCAGCCCGCTCTTCGCGCTCGAACTCGCGGGCTCACCGACGTGGTCCGAACTCACCTCGGCGTCCTCGGACTACCCCATCGGCGCGCTCGGAGTGCCCATCTTTGATTCGGAACACGATCGGATCATTACGTTCGGCGGCGCGGTCGGCCAATCTACGACGAGAGAGCTGCCGCTGAGGCCAGATCCAAGCACCGGCGTCCTGCAATGGAGAGACCTCGAAGTGACTCTCGTCGGACGAGAACCCGAGGGACGACTCTACCTGGCCTCGACCTTCGACCCGGTTGCGGGCCGCCTCGTCGTCCATGCAGGCCATGACACTCAGGGGAGTGGCGACTACTTCGCCGACACGTGGGCGCTCTCACTGCGGGAGACCCCGGCTCCCTGGGAGCGGCTGGATGCGGATCCTGGCAATTGGCCGATGGGCGCGACGTTCGTCGAGCCATCCACGGACAGGCTCATGTTGCTCGCGCTTCCCGATGCACTCTGGTCGACGGCGCTCGGAAACGAAGTTGCATGGACCTTGACCAGGACAAACGGCATCGCCCCCGCGGTGACGACCGGAGTAGCGACAGCCGTAGATCCAGTCGCTCATCGCTTGTTGGTGTTCGGTGGCGCAGAGCCGGGAGGTACGACGGGTCACGACGAACTGTGGTCGCTCTCGCTGGATGGGGTGCCCACTTGGTCACGGATCGACGCGACCGGCGATGTGCCGCCCCCGCGCGTGAACGCGAACATGTTCTACGACGACGTCGAGGATCGAGTGCTTCTCGTCGGGGGATGGGACGAATCAGGCGTCCTTGCGCACGTGTGGGAATTGAGCCTCCGCGGCTCTGCCGTATGGCGACGAATGCCTGAGGCTGGCGATCCGGCAACGATTCCCGAGTTGTTTCCAGGGTCCGCGTGGCTGGATGCGCGACATCACCGGCTGATCACTGCATCGGGTCTGGGGGATGTCTACGTCGGGGTTCTCGGCGACTCCGTACGCTGGTCGAACGTAGAAACCGCCGTCGTCGAGGAGGGCAGGAATTCGCCCTATGGGGAACTCGAGAATAACCTCGTTATTACGGCTGACGGAGACCGGCTCATCCGGTACGCACGCTTCGGGTTCTGGACCCTGACCCTGTCGGTAGACCCCGTCTGGAGACGGATGCGAGTGTGCGGTGGACCAATTGCTCGGAAGTTCACCCTCGTCTCCGACCCGCGGCGGAGCCGCCTCCTGACCGGCCCGGGAGGGAACGGCGAGTACTCGATCCCTACCGTGGGAGAGCTGCGACTGTTCGACCACTCGGTTTCGACGTCGACAGGCCTCGTCACCGCTGAGGTGCGCAACGGCGTCGTCTCGCTCGTCTGGTCCGGTAAATCCGTTCGAGGCTTTGAAGTCGCCGTCGAGCGACGAACGCCCACGGCGGCTTGGACCGAGATTGCCCGCGTACTCGCGGACTCTCGTAACCGGATTGTGTTCGAGGACCACTCGGTGACCCCGGGTTTCCGCTACGCGTACCGAATACGCTTTGGATCGAGCCCGTCCATGTCCGCGACGGCCGAAACCTGGCTCGATGTACCCGCCGCTCCCGCCCTGCTATTGGAGGCGCCTCGTCCGAACCCCGTTGCCGGACACTTCGCGGCTTCGTTCACCCTGCCGGACGCCGTCCCAGCCTGCCTTGAATTGGTCGACGTCGCAGGCCGCGTGGTGGTGCGGAAGGATGTAGGCTCGCTCGGACAAGGACGTCACAGCGTGCGCCTTGGGAGGGACAAGGCGATCCCCGCAGGGGTGTACTTCCTGCACCTCAGCCACGGCAAGAGTCAGCGCGTTAGGCGTATTATCGTCGTTGAATGAACGCGACACATCAGCGCAGAGCAGAGCGCGGAAGCCTTGGGCCGCCCGCATGGAACCTCCTCGCAGCGGCGGAGGTCGTTCTGCTCGCCTTGGGTTGTTGCCTGGCGGCTAGGGCTGCGCGGGCGCAAGGCTGCACCTACACGGTCGCCGCCACCGCCGGAACCGGCGGCACGATCAGCCCGAGCGGGCTCGTTTCGGCTTCCTGCGGCACGACCCAATCGTTCTCGATCACGCCCAACGACTGCTACGAGATCGCCGACGTCAAGGTGGATCAGGTTTCGATTGGAGCGACTGCAAGCTACGCGTTTAATGGCGTGAACGCTGCCTTATACAAGCGTCTCGTCACGTCCTACGGCAAGGTCACGATCAACGACGACGTCGGCGACGGGATTTCCCGCGACCACACGGTGACCATGGGCGGGCGCGTGTGGCAGAACTATGCCGACACGACGTTGTGGACGGACCATGCCGCGAGCTGGATCCGCGGTACTCGCATCGGCGGGGTCGAATTGCCGGGCGTGCCGCAGTTCGTGACCGAACACCTCGCGGCGCCGTTCACTCCGATGACTCCGCCGCGAACGTCGGGCGCCGGCAGTGTGACCTTCACGTTCAGCAACCCCGTCGGAGAGGTCGCGTACTTCAAGGTGGATCCGTCTTGGCCTGAAGCCAACCACCAGGCCGGCTATGGGGACTTCTACACGTTTCGCTCGATTTCGGACGTGAAGATCAAGGTCAACGGACACTGTGTCTGGGTCGTGCCCCAGGGCATTCGATTCGAGAACCTCGTCACCGTCGATAGGATGCCGGGCGCCCTCGACGCCAGCCTGGTGATCGTTTCACCGCCGAACGGTCGAGACAACGTGTTTGGAAGTTACGCGCATGTGGGCATCTGGCTTTTCGGCGGGCTCAACAGCGCGAGCGTGCCGGTCACTCTCGTGTCCGATGGCGGCGTCCACGTCGAACAGTTCTACAACTCGAATAGCGAGACCTACGTCGATCAACTGTCGATCTTCGCCGGAAGCCTATTCATGACCGGCCCCCACGTCGGCCATCACATGCAGCTCAACCACGGCTCCGCCATGGACGACGTCATCGACTGGTACGCGCTGCATAACGCGCTGCCGAACACGTCGGCCGGCGGTGATCACACGATTGAAGCGTCGTTTCGGCGAATCACTCTGCCGTCCGTGCGCGTGATGTTCCCGAATGGCGGCGAGAACATGCTGGTGGGTGAGCCAACAACTCTCACGTGGACGGCTAGTGATGAGTGCTGTCCAATCCCCACGGTGGATCTGTACGAGTCGCGGGACCATGGGCTCACGTTCACGCCAATTGCTCTCGAAGTTCCCAACACGGGCAACTACGCGTGGACGGCGCCACCGCCCGGGACGAATACCAGCGCGACTCCGGCCTATTCAGCGCTCCTCCAGGTCGTTGCGATGGGTTGCGACGGAGAGGTCATCGCGGACCAGAGCGACGCTGCATTTTCGATCTTCGACCTGGCGACGTCGACGCAGGCTGCGTCTTTGTCAGCCGCGCGAACGCCCTCCGGCGCTCGGCTGTCGTGGACGCTTCCAATGCCCGAGAGATGGCTCCGACTGACCATCGAGCGCGCGGAGCACGAGGTGGGCCCGTGGACGTTCGTGGACGGCGTCACTCCACGGGGGCAGGGCACGTGGGAAGACCGCAGCGTGCGTCTCGACCGTGAGTACTTCTATCGATTGAGCGGCGTCAGCGAAGCGGAAGGCGTGCGGACGCTGTCAGATGCGCATGTGCTCGCGAGTCAGTTCGTGTTCGGCCTCGTCGCGTACGGCACGTCGCTCCCGCGCGGGAGCGTGAAGCTCGCACTCAGTCTTCCGGCGGAACAGAACGCCACTGTCGCGGTACTCGATGTTCAGGGCAGACGCGTGGCGAGCCTGGTGGATGGGCCGATCGCGGCCGGCATTCATGAACTCACCTGGGGAGCGGACGCCGACCCGGGCATCTACTTCGTACGCGCAAGCGCAGGAAAGGCGACGCGGATCGTGCGGATCGCCATCGTGCGATGAGGACCGTGGCCGCAACTTTTGGAGCCCCGCGATCGTTCGCCAAACGCGGCGGCTCCTGAAGCGACCGTGTCACCGGTAGAGGCTCTTCAGGCGGCCCCAGCTGGCGGCTCTCGTCGGCGTCGACACCGAGCCGAACTTCTGGACGCGGTGGTTGCCGTATTCGACCACGTAGACATTGCCGCCGGCATCCGTTGCCACGCCGACGGGATAGTTGAACTGCCCGTTGCCGGAGCCGAACGAGCCCCACTGCGTCAGGTAGCTGCCCGCGCCCGTGAACTTCTGAATACGCTGGTTCTGTAGATCCGCCACGTAGACGTTCCCCGTGGCATCGGTCGCCACGCCGGTGGGCCCATGGAACTGCCCGGGACCGCTTCCGAGCGAGCCCCACTGCGTCACGTAAGCGCCGGTGGCGGTGAACTTCTGGATGCGATGGTTGTCGGAGTCGGCGACATAGACGTTGCCTGCGGCGTCGGTCGCGATTCCCGAGGGATAGCTGAACTGCCCGGCGCCGTTGCCCTGCGAGCCCCACTGGGTACCGTAGACAGGCGGCTGTGCACCGACGGTCGCAGGCAGCGTGGATGCGAAGCCGAACAATGCGAGCGCGATCGCCAGGCGTCCGAGCCACGCAGTCATCGGAGCCCTGGGAGCCTCGGGGGCCTTGGGAGCCAAGGGGGTAACTCCTCTCAGATCCGTTGACAACGATGAGGCGCCCGGCCGGAACTCTGGCCGGGCGCCTCGATTCAGTGGCGCGTTACTCGCCCTTCTGCAGCGTGCGCCGGCGCTCGCGCTCCTTCTTCAGCTCTTCGGGGTTCATCACCTTGAACTCCACGCGGCGGTTCATGGCCATGCCTTCGACGGTCTTGTTCGACGCGACCGGCATGCTCTCGCCGTAGCCCTTCGCCGTGTAGTTCTCACGCGGGAGCTGCGGGAACTTGCTCGTCAGGTACTCGAGCACGGCATCAGAGCGATGCTGCGACAGTTCCATGTTGTAGGCGTCGGACCCGCGCCAGTCGGCGTGGCCGCCGATTTCGATCTTGAGGCGCGGCCACTGGATCAGGATGTTCCCGATGGCGTCCAGGACCGAGTACGACTCGGGCAGGATGTCCCACTTCGCGGTTTCGAAGTGGATCATGCGCTCCGTGATCCGGCCCTTGTCGAGCAGCTCGGTCTCGCGCTCGTTCAGCTCGATCGGACAACCGTCCTTGTCGACCTTCGCGTTCGCCGGCGTGTTCGGGCAGAGGTCCTTGTCGTCCGTCACGCCGTCGTTGTCGGCGTCAGTCACCACCGTGCACCCACGTGCGTCGACGCGTGAGCCCTGCGGCGTGTCGGCACACTGGTCGATTCCGTCCGGAACGCCGTCGCCGTCCGAGTCCTTCGGGCATCCACGCTCGTCCACCACCGCACCCACCGGCGTGTCGGCGCACTGATCGATGCCGTCCCAGACCTTGTCGTTGTCCGAGTCCGTCGGGCAGCCGCGCGAATCCACCGTCGCGCCCGAGGGCGTGTCGGCGCACTGGTCGATGCCGTCGGCGACGCCGTCGTGATCGGCGTCGGTCGGGCATCCATGCACGTCCACGCGCGCGCCGACCGGCGTGCCCGGGCAGTCGTCCTTGCGGTCGGGAACGCCGTCACCGTCGGCGTCGGCCTTCACGCTGTTGCCGCCCAGCGAGAATTCGATGCCGCCGCCGAAGATCAGGTTGTCGGTCCCGTCCTCGCCCGGGGGAACCGGAGCAGGCGGCGACTTGAACTTCCACAGCGCGTCACGCACTTCGGCGCGGATCCCGATGCGATCGGTCAGCCGGATCTTGACGCCGCCACCGAACTGCCATCCATTCTTGTACACCGGATCGTTCGCGGCGGCGTCGTTGAAGTCGATGCGGCCTTCCTGCCAGCCCGCCAGCACGAACGGATTGATCGGCGCGGAGGGACGGAAGTTGAAGAGCAGGTCGCCGCCATACAAGAGGACGTCGGAATCAACGGACGGAGCGGTGCTCGTCTCGACGTTCCAGATCGTCGTGCCGTGGTTGGTGGCGGGGGAGATGCGGCCGATCAGCCCTTCGATTCCGATGTATCGATAGGGATAGAAGCCGATGGTGCCGCCATAGATCATCTTGTCTTCGAAATTGATGTTCTTCGCCCACTTCGCGTAGCCCACCCAGGGCTCGACGTCGAGGTGGACGCCGTTCGGTTCGGCGCGCGTGATACGCGGCGTACTCGCCACGAGGGTCAGCGCGGAAACCGAAACCCACATGATCGATCGCATCGTCAGCATAGGATTCGCCCCTCTCGCGTTGGTGGTGGTCGCACGCGGCCTCATGCCGAGGGCGTGAGTCGGCTCGTGTCTGGACTCGCCGAAACCTTTTTCGATCAACGCATCGCCCATGCCATCGCCGGTCGATGCTCCCAAGCGAGTCGTGGAATGGAGCTTAGAGGGTGATGCATGCCTCCGGGAGCATCTGGCGATGTTGGCTGCCATTGAAGAAAGCGCCATCGAATTTGGACGAAGATTACATTTCGGTTGGCATGGCGCGTTGGGTCCACAGAAGCAGCGTGCGCACGATGCTCGCGTCCCCGTTGATGTTGCGGTCGCATCGCGTCGAAACCGGGGCTCGGCATGAATCTCGCCGCGGTGCGAGCGGCCGAACGCGCCGTCCTCACGCGAGGCGCGACTCAGGCCGCCCACCCCTCAACATGGAGGCACCCGATGTTGGCACCTGTTCACCGTTCCGCTCGATCCGCGCTCGTGGCACTGTTGCTCCTGACGCTGGTCGCGCTCGGTGCGTCGTGCGCCAAGACTGAATCGACCACCGAGGAACATCCCGCCGCAACCACGGACGCGACCCCGGCGCCCGCTCTGACCGACGCCAATATCGCCGCGATCGTCCTGAAGGCGAACAACGCCGACATCGAGAATGCGAAGCTGGCGCTGGGGAAGACGAGCAATTCCGCGGTGAAGGCGTTCGCGAACCAGATGGTCGCCGACCACACGTCGGTCAATCAGCAGGCCACCGATCTGGCGACGAAGCTCAGCCTGACGCCGGAAGACAACGATGCCAGCCACCAGCTCGAGGAGAACGCGAACGCCACTCGCAAGACGATCGACGAGGCCAAGGGCGCCGCGTTCGACAAGGCGTATGTCGACAACGAGGTCGCGTACCACCAGGCGGTGATCGACATGCTCGACCAGACCCTGATTCCGGGTGCGACCAATGCGGAGCTGAAGACCCTGCTGCAGAACGTCCGTCCTGCCTTCGAGGCCCATCTCGACCATGCCCGTCGCGTTCAGGCCGCGCTCGCCGGCTAGTCGGGACTAACGCGAAGTTCGTGGTGCACTGAAAACAAGAAGGGACAGGGGGATCCGTCTCCCTGTCCCTTCGAAGTTTCAGAGCCCTACCGATACGCCAGCACGTCCCCACGGGTCGTGAAGGTGAGTTCCGTGCCCGGCTTGAGCTGCATCGTACGCAGCGCGTGCCGCGTGAGACCGTAGCTCGCGGCGCCACCCAGGAGGCCGCCGATGAGCGTTCCGTGCTGGTCCTTGGCGACCGTGTGGCCGAGCAGTGCGCCGGCGGCCGCGCCACCCGCGATGACACCCAGCTTCTTCGCCCGATCGGACCCCGCGACGATGGGCTCCGTATAGGCATTCATGGTCGTCGAGCGACCGTTCACCGTGATCTGCCGGATCGCGAGCGCCAACTCGGGGCGATTGTTGTGCGTGCCCTGGGTCGCGTTCGTCACGACGCCTTCCACCGGCGTACCGGCGGGAATGACGAGATTGTTGCCGGCGACGATCGGCCGAATCACCGTGCCGGTCCACGTATCACCCGACTGGCCATTCTCGGTCGACACCTTGGAGGTGAGACGCACGTTGACCGTCGAACCCGCCGGAATCAGGACTCGGTTCTGGTTGTAGTTCGAGCGGTAGTTACGGTTGTAGTTGCGGCTGTTCTCGTTGCGATACCGTCTGGCATCGCTCGTGGTCGACAGGAAACTCACGCATCCGAGCGCAAGAACCACTATCGTCGCCACTCTATGCTGGTTCATGGGAATCCTCCTCGTTCGGCGACCCTTGAAATTCGGCGACCCTCGAGGACTTTGCAGTGCAGGCCTTGTGCCGACGCGGCGCAATCGGCGCAAGTAGTCTCCACGCGGCATGTTGGCCCATCGAACAGGGGCCTGCGCGGTCTCTCGTTCCTTGCGCGAATGAAGGAACGACCGGTAATCCCTTCCACGAACGCCGCGGGGCGTGAAATGCGTGTCAATCTCCGCGGCTGGTCGACACGCCCAATCCTGACATGATCGGCGCTGATTCGATGGCGGACACTACTCCTTCGGTCGACCGGCGGGATCTCCCACACGTAGCCCGAATCGTTGGGCATGAACGCGTCCGGGTCGACATCGATTCCTCCTGATGGGGGTGGTGATGGACGCGTCTGGACACCGGTAACCTACGTGGCGGCACCGCGAGAGACGAATGTGCCCCGGCGCGGGGCGGCGGGGAGCGGAACCCGCTGGATGGTCGTCGAGCCCCGACGAATGGTGATGGGCGCCGACGAGGGGTGAAGAGTAGACTGCTCTTTCGGAACCGGGTTGAGCCTTTGGAGGCCGTCATGAGTACGACGAAACTCGTATTGCCGATTGTGATCGCCGCGATCGTCGCCGCCACCGTGAACGCGCATGCTGGCGGTTGGGTTCCGCGTCCCGGCATCGAGGTGTCGGGGAACTACAGCGTCGTGTCGAGGGACGACTTCGTCGGGTTCGGGATCGACGGCACGAGTGGCGGCGGCTGGTCCGCGGGCGCCACCGCGGAGTGGGAGCTCGCGCCGGCCTGGAGGCTCGCCAGCGGGCTGCGTTACGTGCTGGCGGGGCCGAGCGACAAGATCAGCTTGACCTTGTCCGACTCGCAAAGCTCGACCACGTTCCGCGGCCAGATCGATGAACAGTGGCACTGGCTGGCGGTGCCCCTGCGCGCCAAGTTCACGCCATGGGTACTGCCACTCTCGTTCGAGGTGGGGCCGGAAGCTCAGGTGCTCCTGGCTGCGAAATGGCGTGCGGACCTGCGAGCCGATGCCCTCACCATGCGTCCGACACCCGGTGGGGCGCCGGCGGTTCGCCTGGCCCCCGCTGCGCAAATCTTCGAGGAAGTCGGCACGTTCGATGGCTACGACGACGCCACCGACCTGTATCACCGCGTGAACTTCGTCCTGGGGGGCGGTGTGAGCTACGCGTGGCCGGCGGGGATGGGGCACGTCACCGCCCACGCTCGCGGCGGATTCGGGCTCAACGACC
>JANLWK010000278.1:0-1603 GCA_031364505.1 Candidatus Eiseniibacteriota bacterium
GGGTCACCGTGAGCACGACATCCGTCGCCGTGACTCCTTCGCAGAGGGCGCCCGTGAGGCGGAACCCCACGACCTCGGGCATCACGATGACCAGCGGCTGCCCGAGCATGACGGCCTCGGCCTCGATCCCCCCGACGCCCCAGCCCACGACGCCGAGCCCGTTGATCATGGTGGTGTGAGAGTCGGTGCCCACCAGCGTGTCGGGAAAGGCGGTCATTTCGCTGCCTTCGGCTCTCGTCAACACGCCCTGCGCCAGGTACTCGAGGTTCACCTGATGCACGATGCCGGTGGCGGGCGGCACGACGCGGAAGTTGTCGAACGCCTTCTGGCCCCAGCGCAGGAACTCGTAGCGCTCGCGGTTGCGCGTGAACTCCATCTCGGCGTTCCGCTCGAGTGCCGCGGACGTGCCGTACACGTCGACCTGCACCGAATGGTCGATCACGAGGTCGACGGGCACGAGCGGGTTGATGCGCGAGGGATCGGCGCCGAGCCGGCGCACGGCGTCGCGCATGGCGGCGAGATCGACGACGCAGGGAACGCCCGTGAAGTCCTGGAGGATGACGCGCGCGGGCTTGAAGGGCACCTCGACCGGCTCGGTCGCGGCGGGGGACCACGCCGCGAGCCGGCGCACGTCGGACTCGGTGATCTGGTAGCCGTCGCAGCCGCGCAGCGACGCCTCGAGCAGGATGCGGATCGAATACGGCAACCGCGAGAGATCGAGCCCGAGCGAATCGGCGAGGCGAACGAGGCTGAAGTACTGGAAGCGCTCCCCGGGCGCGGCGGTGAACTCGGCCAGCGTGGAGAAGCGATCGTGAAGCGGGGCACGCGAGGACATCGTGCACATCCTTTCTCGTACAGGGCACACAGGGCCCGGATTGAAAAGGAGGCGACGCACAGGGTCGCCGTTCGTCCGCAGTATACGCCTGAGTTCAGTGTCGAAGAAATTGACGGAAATCAGCTGGGAATGGGGCGGACGGCCCATTCACTTCTATGATCGGTAAGAACGTTTCGTGACACGAGCCTCAAGTTTGATACGTGTGAATATGGACTCTCGTTGTGCACCAACCAGCCGTCCCACATTATTTTAGACTGGACGCGCCACCCCGCCCGCAAGCTATGGTTAGGATGGTCACACTTGCAGACGTCCACCCGTGGCCTGGCCCGAATCATCGACGGAGGTCGCTCACACACCTGCGGTATCGACTTTCTCGGCCACATCTCGATCAACGCACCTCAGGCACCTCAGCTCAGGAGCATCGTATGAAGAAACCGTTGAACCTCGGTATCGAGAAGCTCGAAGAGCGCATCGCGCCTGGCATCTTCCACGGTTCCGTGGGCGGCAGCGCTGCGACGGGCGGCGATCACAACGCGTCGGGCGATGGTAAGGGCTCGGGCGGCACCGGTGGCGACAAGGGCTCGGGCGGTGACAAGGGCTCGGGCGGCACCGGCGGCGACAAGGGCACGGGCGGCGACAAGGGCTCGGGCGGCACGGGCGGCGACAAGGGCTCGGGCGGCACCGGCGGCGACAAGGGCTCGGGCGGCACGGGCGGCGACAAGGGCTCGGGCGGCACCGGCGGCGACAAGGGCTCGGGCGGCTCGGGTG
>JANLWK010000301.1:0-1658 GCA_031364505.1 Candidatus Eiseniibacteriota bacterium
GATGCCGGCGAAGAGACCGATGCCGAGCCGGCGCGCCAATGGCGGCCGGTAGGCGTCCCCACCCTCGGCGAAGCGGGAGCCCACGACGATGTCGGCGTCGCCGGCGAGCACCGGGCCGATCAGCTTCGGCAGCTCACTCGGGAGATGCTGGCCGTCGCCGTCCAGCCGCACGGCGAGGTCGTACCCGTGCTCGAGCGCGTACTTGAAGCCCGTCTGCACGGCGCCGCCGATACCGAGGTTGAAGGGAAGCCGCACCACCGTTGCCCCCGCAGTGTGCGCCGCAACTGCCGTACCGTCGTTCGAGCCGTCGTCCACGACGACCACATCGAGGTCGATGCCGGCGGCACGGATCTCTGCCACGACCGCTCCGATCGCCCTCTCCTCGCGGTAGGCGGGGACGATCGCGACACCCCTGTGCTTAGGCACGGGGGCCCGCCTGGATGCCGAGGCCGACGAGCGAGAGCAGCTGCCGCGCCCGGTGGGCGTAGGTGTGCTCGTCGAGCACACGCTCGCGCGCGGCGGCGCCCATCGCCCCGGCCTGCGCGGGATCGCCGAGCAGGTCGCGGTAGGCGGCGAGCGCCTCGTCCGCGCTCGAGACGACCAGCAGCTCCCGCCCGGGCTCGAACCAGCGCTCGATCCCCTCGTACGGGTTCGAGACGATCGTGGCCCCGGCCGCGGCGAGCTCGAACGGCCGCGCGGTCGCGGAGGCATAGACGCTCGCATGGGAGCGGCGCGTGATGTTCAGGTTGATCCGGGCGGACGAGATCGCCTGCGCGAACGCGTTGAACGGGACGTCGCCGACGAGCCAGGCGCGTCCGGTGTCGCCCTGGAAGTCGCGGCCGCCGAGCGCGAACTCGAGATCGGGCGCGGCCCGGCTGGGCTCGCCGACCATGGCCCCCATCCAGTCGCGCCGGAACTTGTCCCCGTAGCCGTAGAAGAAGACGTCGTGCACCTTCTCGACCGCCCGCGGCGCGAAGAAGTCGGGGTCGGCGCCCCAGAAGACGGCCTCCGCGCGCCGTGCTCCCAGCTCGCGCAGCCGCTCGAGCCCGCCCTCCGAGTTGGAGACGACCAGGTCGTACTCGGACGGATCGGCGCCGTGGTAGTAGTTGAAGCCCGTATCCATCCCACCGAACTCGGGCAGGCTCATCGGCACGTCGCCGTCGTAGAAGATCACCGGCACCCCGAAGCGCTCGCGGAGCATGGTCGGGATCCCGCGCAGGTGCGCCATCGGGACGGTGAAGACGACGACCGCGTCCACGTCGCGCTCGCGCTCGAGCACCTTGGTCAGGTGTCGCCGCCACTGCGGCGTGACGAGGCGCCAGACGGTCTCGCGGGTGACGCGGTCGAGCGCCGAGTCCTCCGGGCGATCCTCGGCGCGCCGCAGGTAGCGGTCGCCCTTGAGCCGCGCGAGCCCGGAGCGGACGGCCGCGTAGCTCTCGCCCTCGAGGTAGGTCGGGTTGGGCGCCGTGCGCCACCAGGGCGACTCGACCGGCCGCCCGCGGTAGGGCGTGACGATCAGGTCGACGCCGACGTCGTACATCCCCTTCCAGAGCTGCCACCACGCGGGGGTGCAGCCGTAGCGGAAGTCGAGGTCGACGGCGGACGCGACCGCCAGGATCTTGGGCGCCTTCACGCGCGCAAGTCTACGGAGTGGGCGT
>JANLWK010000302.1:0-23581 GCA_031364505.1 Candidatus Eiseniibacteriota bacterium
GGCAGCGACATCATCTTCTTCTGGGTGGCGCGGATGATCATGGCCGGGATCGAGTTCCGCGGCGAGGTCCCGTTCCCGCACGTGCTGTTCACGAGCATCGTGCGCGACGGGCAGGGGCGGAAGATGTCCAAGTCGCTCGGCAACTCGCCCGACCCGCTCGTGATGATGGACCGTTTCGGCGCGGACGCGGTGCGCTTCACCATGGTGTACCTGACGCCGACGGGGCAGGACCTCCTGTTCGACGAGAAGCGCCTGGAGACCGGCAAGTTCTTCGCGAACAAGGTGTGGAACGCCACGCGGCTCGTGAGCATGCGGCTCGGTGACGAGGACCTGTCGAAGATCAAGGAGAGCCAGCTCGCCCTGACGCTCGCCGACCGCTGGATCCTTTCGCGCTACGCGAACGCCGTGAAGGACGTGTCGCGGAATCTCAAGACGTACCGTCTCAACGAGGCGGCGAACGCCCTGTACCACTTCATCTGGAACGACTACTGCGACTGGTACCTCGAGATGGCGAAGCCGCGCTGGGGCGACCTGGCCGAGGGCGCGGACGCGCACGACCGGCTGGTCGCGCGCTGGGTGGCGTGGCGCGTGCTCGACGGCAGCCTCCGGCTGCTGCACCCGTTCATGCCGTTCGTGACCGAGGAACTGTGGCAGGCGATCCCGCACGACGGCGAGACGCTGGCGCTCGCGTCATGGCCGAAGGCCCGCAAGGGCTGGTTCGACGCCGAGTCGGAGCGGCAGATCGGCTTCCTGCAGGAACTGGTGGTGGGCGTGCGCAACCTGCGCGTCGAGGCCGGCCTGCCGCCCGGCAAGCGCGTCCCGCTCCACGTGCGCGGCACCGACGCGCAACTCGTCCTGCTCGAGAAGCTCGCGCCGCAGGTGAAGGCGCTCGCGCGCGTCGAGGAGCTCACGGTGCTCCGGGATGGCGGCCGGCCGGCGGTGGCGGCCTCCGCGATCGTCCAGGGCGCGGAGTTGTTCTTGCCGCTCGAGGGCCTGATCGACGTGGACGAGGAGCGCGCGCGCCTGGCGCGCGAGGCCGACAAGTTGCTCGCCGACCTCGAGGGCACGCGGCGCAAGCTGCGCAATCAGGACTTCCTCAACAAGGCGCGTCCCGATGTCGTGGCCCGCGAGAAGGCGCGGCTCGCCCAGCTCGAGGAGACGCTCGACAAACTCAAACGGACTCAGGAGAGCCTCCGAGTTTCGTGAACTCGAATCGTCGTTGGCGCGCTATCGCGCGCGGTGCCACGGCGTTCGTTTGAGCGGGGGGCTTGTTGGGCGTCGCGTCACGGCGCTTGATCGGGCACTCGCCGAAACGAACGATGTCTCACCGCGCGCGATAGCGCGCTAGCGCTGAGTCGAGCCCAACGAATCCGACGGCAGCCATACGGTGCCGGGGCGCGTGTAGTAGCCGGTCACCGGGAAGAACAGCCGGGCCTCGTCGTCGCGGAACATCTTCGCCTTGAGCGAGTAGTAGGGCGCGAACGTGCCGTGGACCCAGGTCTCGTCGTCGAGCACGAGCACGGCGAAGCGGTGGGCGCGCGCGGCCGCATTCAGCTCGCCGACCAGCTCGTGCTGGGCCGGCATCTCGTCGCGGCGCAGGACGTCCTGCATCGCCAGCTCGTGCGAGCGCCACGGCTTGCCCGCCATCGCCGCGAGGTACGGATGCCGCGGCACCCACACGTCGCCCTCGACGCGCTTGAGGCTCTCGACGATCTGTTCGCCGGCCACGCGATCGGCGTCGGACGGGATCTGGAGCCAGGGTTTGTAAGCGAGCACGGCGAACTGGACGAGACAGACGAGCAGGACGTAGCACTCGGCCATGCGGCCGCCGGGCGTCGCACGGTCGCGCTTCTCGAACAGCGCCGCGAGCCCGAGACCGAACAGCGCGGCGGCGGCGAGATAGGCGGGCAGCAGGACGTTGACGTAGCTGCCGACACGGATGCGCGTCAGGTAGCCCGTGATCACGAGGGCGCCGATCATCACGGCGTCGAGCGTCACGCGCGCGAGCCGCGGACGCAGCGGCGCGGCGAAGAAGTGGCAGGCCCCGATCGCGAGCGCGATGCCGACGGGTCCCAGCAGGTCCTCGATCCAGAAGCCGCGCAGCAGCTGCCCGATGACTGGATGGTGCCGCGGCAGCTCGAACAGGTAGAAGTGGAACCAGCCCTGCGACTGCTGCTGGATCACGGCGTACGTTGCGCCGAACACGATCCCGAGCGCCGCGGAGAGCGCCGCACCCCGCCGCCAGTCGGTGGCGAGCACGGCCAGCGCAACCGGTGCGGCGATGAACAGCGCCGCCTGCTTGGTGAGCGCCGCGAGGGCGAACAACAAACCCGCGACCGCGCCGCCGATCCATGGGGAGCCCACGCGGCGAAGGACCACGTACGCGCCGAGCACGAGGCAGAGGAACATCGAATCGACGCGGCCGATGTCCAGCCACGCGCCACCCTGCCGGTAGCACGCCGCGAACAGCCCCGCCGCGACGAGCGCGGGAGCCGGGCTCCTCGACTCGGGCCGCACGAGCGCGTACAGCAAGGCGAAGCAGCCGAAGGACGCCGCGATCGACACCAGTCGCAGCGGCAGGAAGCCGACGCCGACGAGCTTCGCAAGCCACGCCGAGACTTGGAAATAGAGCGGTGGATAGATAAAGGGCGTGAAGTCGATCGAGGGCTTCACATACAGCGGCTGCCCGCGGACGAGCCGGTCGATGTGCCCGATGCTCGCTCCTTCCATCCACTCCAGCTCGAACGGAAAGCGAAGGCGCAGCGCCGCGAGAACGACGTAGGTCGCGAGATAGAGCAGGGCGACGCAGACGAGTGCGACTCCCGGCCAGCCGAGTGGGAGGGCGGGCGTCGCCTGGTGCTCGGAGGCGAAGGGGCGTGGCGGCCCGGCCGTGCGGTCGGGCGCTGATTCTGGCGGGCTGTCACCGCGGCGCTTCGGGCTCATCGCGTCAACATACGATTGCCGTCACGTCGTGCCAACTTGCGCCGGCGCAAGTCGAGGCGAATCGCCGGGCGCTCGTGATGTACGGTCACATGCGCCGGCGCATGTTCACAGTGTGCCTCAACCCACGACCGCAACCCATTGCGCCGGCGAACACTGGTTTGCCGGGAGCGATGTCACCGGGTGTGCGGTCGCGGTTCCCCGCCTCTACGCCGCGAGCAGCTCCACGATGCGGTCGCCGCTCTTGCCGTCGCCGAAGGGGTTCGGCCAGTCGCGCGGGCTCGCGGCCATGGCGCGGGCGGCGGCGACGATGCGGGCGGGGTCTGCGCCGGCGAGCACGTTCGCGCCGACGTGGACGGACTCCGGGCGCTCGGTGTTGTCGCGCAGCGTCACGCAGGGCACGCGGAGCGAGCAGGCTTCCTCCTGCAAGCCGCCGGAATCGGTCAGCACGAGCGAGGCGTGGAGGTGGAGCCCGAGGAAGTCCAGGTAGCTGAGCGGCGGCAGCACGCGGATGCTCTCGTTCGCGTTCACCTCGAGCGCCTTGAGCCTCGCGACCGTGCGCGGATGCAGCGCCGCCAGCACGGGGATCCCGAGTGCGCGGCTCGCGCCGGACAGCCCATCGAGGATACCGCGCAGGCGGTTCGGGGCGTCGGTGTTCTCGGCGCGGTGGACCGTGGCCAGCGCGTAGCCGCGCGGCGTCACGCTGAAGCGTTCGAGCAGACCCGGGCGGTCGGCGCGCTCGCGCTGGAGCAGCAGCTCGTCGACGACGGTGTTGCCGCACACGTGGATGCGCGACTCGGCGATGCCTTCGCCGCGCAGGATCTCGCGGGCGTGCTCGGTGGGGGCGAACAGGTGATCCGACAGGTGGTCCGTGAGGATGCGGTTGATCTCCTCGGGCATGCCGCGGTCGTACGAGCGCAGCCCCGCCTCGACGTGGCCGACGCGGATGCCGCACTTGTTCGCGGCGAGGGCGGCGCCGAGCACGGAATTCGTGTCGCCCTCGACGAGCACGACGTCGGGCTTCGTCTCGAGCAGGATCGGCTCGATGCCGCTGATGATGGCGCCGAGCTGGGCGGACGGCGTGCTCGAGCCGACTTCCAGGTTCCGGTGGGGCGTCGGCAGCCCCAGCTCCTCGAAGAACACGCCGTCCATCTCGTACGAGTAGTGCTGGCCGGTGTGCAGCAGCACGTAGGGAACGCCCCGCGCGATGCAGGCCCGCACGACCGGAGCCATCTTGATGATCTCCGGCCGGGTGCCGACGACGATGGCGAGCTTCACGAGAGGGAGTCGGCCCCCTGGGCCGCCGCGGCGCGCGAGGGCGACGATCCGCCGCGGGGTTCGGCGTCGGCGAGCCGGCGCGCGATCTCGGAATCGGTGTACTTCGTGATGCGCTCCCAGCGCCGCTTGACCAGCAGCGCGACGGTGGAGCGGATGGTGCGCAGCACCTTCATCTTGCTCTGGCCGACGCGGTCGCCGTAGTCGAGCACGAAGCCAATCTCGCTGACCTTCATCCCCAGCGGCCCGAGCCGGAGCAGCAGGTCCATCACCGCCTCGAAACCGCGCGCGGTGCACAGTTCGTCGCCGTACACGAGCTTCGCGCGGCGCAGCAGCGGCGCGCGGTACGCGCGAAAGCAGCAGGTGTAGTCGCGCACGCCCGGAATCGGATACAGGACCTGGAACACGAGCCGCCCGACGTCGCTCAGCGCGCGGCGGTGGCCGGGGACCCCGTGGACCTCGGCGCCCGTGCGGTAGCGCGACGCGATCGACAGGTCGTAGCCCGCGCGCACGCGCCCGACGAGCTGCGGGATCATCGCCGGCGGATGCGTATTGTCGGCGTCGAGCGTCACGATCACGTCGTCGTCGGAGGCGCGGTCCACGCACCAGTAGATTCCGGTGCGCAGCCCGGCGCCGAGCCCGCGGTTCTCGGGATGCGTCAGCACCGTGAGCGGCAGGCGGCCGCCGCTGTCGGCGACAGCGCGCCGCGCGATGTCGGCGGTGCCGTCGGTGCTGCCGTCGTCGACGAGCACCGCGTGGTACTCGGACTCGCGGCCGCGCACCGCCTCGGCGAGCGCCGCGAGCGTGGGACCGATGACCCGGGCCTCGTTCCAGGCCGGGAAGATGACGTAGTTCATGCGCAGGCCGTCCGCCCGGCGGAGAGCGCCGAGGTCTCGGCGATCAGGGCCGGCATCATCGACTCGACGACCTCGCAGCACGAGTTCCACGAGTTGACGCTCGGGTAGACCTGCGCCGTGCACGCGAGGTACAGCCGGCCCGGAATCACCGAGGTCGGCGGCACGATCTGGCTGTAATTGAGCGACCAGATCGGCTCGACGAACGGCGCGCGGAACACGAACGTGTCGCGCACGCCGTCGGCCGCGTGCGGGAACAACTCCGTGAGATCGCGGCGGTAGATCTCGGTGATCTCGGAATCCGACTTCTTGAACAGGTCGCTGTTCCGGTGGGTGTAGTTGACGAAGTAGTTCACGTGGAGCCCCTGCGAGCGCTCGAGCGGCACGAGGTTCGACATCTCGATCGCGCCCTGCGACGTCGCGCCGGAGTCCACGAACGGCATCCAGTAGTAATGGGTCAGCGGCTTCTCGGTGAGGAACACGCCGCTCACCACGCCCTGGTAGTCGAGCGGGAGGTTGGCCAGTGACTCGGGCACCGGCAGGCTCTTCGTCATGCGCTGGAACTGGACGAGCGGCGAGGTCGCGACCACGAAGTCGTACGACTCGGTCTCGCCATTCTCGTGCCGCAGCATCATCAGGTCGCCGTCGCGTTCGATCGACTCGATGCGCGTACGCATGCGGAGCGTCACGCCGCGGGCCTCGAGCGCGCGCTGGAACGCGTCGATGAGCGAGCGGTAGCCGTTGCGCAGGCAGCCCTTGCGCTCGGGTCCGGTGTTCTTCTCGCGGTTCATGCGGCTCGACAGCCACAGCGCCGGCAGCGCGGGATACTGGTCGCCGATCTTCGCCGACAGCAGCGGCTGCCACAGGATCTTGAATGCCCGGTCGCCGGCCATGCCGCGGATCCAGCTCTCGGCCGAGACGCCGTCCAGCTTGGGATCGAGCCCGCTCGTCCGCGCGCGCAGGCCGAGCAGGCCCATGCGGATGCGCTCCAGCGGCGTGAGCGGCGAGAAGCGCAGCAGGTCCATCGCCGTGTTCATCGGGTACATCTTGCGCCGGTACATGAAGCCCATCTGCGTCGTGCGCCACAGCAGATCGGCCTCGAGGCCGACCTCGCGGATCAGCGACAGCAGCGCGACGTCGTTGGGCAGCAGGCAGTGGTAGAAGCGCTCGAGATCGCCGCCGCGATACGGGAACGTCGTGCCCAGGCCGCCGAGGAAGTCCTCGCCCTCGTAGAGCGTGACCCGGGTGCCGGTCGCCGAGACGCGCATCGCGCTCGCAAGACCCGAGATGCCCCCACCGATGATGGCCGCGTTCAACCGCATGGCTCGCTTCCTGGATGAGTGCCGGCGCCGTTCCGTCTTGCCGTGTCGGTAGTTATCGGGAGGCAGACCCGTAAACTCCAGTCCACCCTGTCAGGGTTTCGGTCCCACCCACCCGACCGACGCGAGCCACCTTAGGCTGCGCCCCCGTGCGGTGGCAACCCCGAAGGCCGCCCCCGTCTGCCGGCCGCTTCAGGGCCCGGTCAGCGCGGTCGATAACTTCCATTTCCGCTGGTACGTTGCGCGGCGCGCGAGCATTCGCGCCCCGGCGCTCCGGCTCGGTCGAGGTCGACACGGGCTTACCGTCCGCCGGTGGGGCGATGCCCCCACGGAAAGGAGTTCCGAGCTGACGCGACCCATCGCGACGGTGAGCGTGGACGTGGACCCGGTGGATCTGCACCTCGTGGGCTACGGATACCGCTCGTTGCCGCCCGACCCACTCATCTATGCGTCCGCGATGCCGCGGCTGCTCGACGCCTTCGCGGCCAGTGGCGTGCGCGCCACGTTCTTCGTCGTCGGCCGCGACGCCACCGCGCATCGCGGACTGCTCGCGCGCCTCGTCGCCGGGGGGCACGAAGTGGCGAGCCACTCGCTCACGCATCCGATGGCGCTCGCGAGCCTGTCCGTCGAGGCGATGCGCCGCGAGTTCCGCGATTCGCGCGCGGCGCTCGAGGACGCGGGCGGGGCGCCGGTCGTCGGGTTCCGCGCGCCGAACTTCGACATGAGCGACGCGGTGCTCGAGCAACTCGCCGAGGCCGGTTACGCGTACGATGCCTCGGCGTACCCGACGCCGATGCTCGTGCCCGCCCGGCTGCTGCTCGCGCTCAAGAGCCGCGACGCCTCGAGCGTGCTCAAGCTGCGCATGTGGCCGTTCACCTGGCGCCGCGACGCACACGACCGGCCCGCCGGCCGGCACACGCTGCGCGAGTTCCCGGTGTCGGTGACCCCACGGCTGCGCTGGCCCGTCTATCACACGCTGCGCTACTCGATGAGCGACGCCGGCTTCGCGCGCACGCTCGACGGGTTCGTGCGGCGCGGCGAGGAGCTGTCGTATCCGCTCCACGCCGTCGACGCGCTCGGGATGGCCGAGGACCGCGTCGACCCGCGGCTGGCGCCCCACCCGGGGCTCGAGCGGCCGCTCGCGTCCAAGCTCGCGCTGCTCGAGCGCACGCTGCGCGCCGTGGCCGAGCGCTTCGACTCGAAGCCCTTCCGCGACCGCCTCGCCCGGGGTCCCATCACGACTTGAGCGGCGGTGACTCGGAGTGGTAACCGCACGCGGGAATACCCCGCCCCGGATGGCGTATGGTGGGTGGGACTCCACACCCACCGTACCATCGTATCCGGGAGGTCGAACATGTTCGCCGCGTCACTCGTGCCGCTCGTGCTGGCGGCCGCCGTTTCCACCGCGCCCGCCGTTTCCGGCGGACGCACTGCCCTCACCATCTACTCGCGTGACCTGGGCTTCGTCCGCGAATCCCGCACGCTGGACCTGTCGGGCAGCGCCGCCGACACTGTGCGGCTCCCGGACATTCCCGAACGCATCGACTTCGCGTCGGTGCGCCTCGTGCCCGAGTCGGGCCGCGTCGCGCGCCTGGCGTACCGCTACGACGTCGCCTCGGTCGACGCGCTGCTCGAGCGGGCGAAGGGCTCGCGCGTGCGCGTGACGATGCGCGGTGACCGCGCCATCGAGGGCACGCTCGTCGGCGGCGACGGCATGTGGATCGTTGTGCGCGAGAACGACAACACGATCCGCACGCTGGCGCGGCAGTCCGTCGACGACGTGAGTCTCGCCGTCGGCGCCCAGCCTCTGTTCACGCGGCCGATGCTCGAGGCCGTGATCGACGGGGCGAAGCGCGGGAAGACCCCGGCCCAGCTCTCGTACCTGACGGGCGGCATCTCGTGGAGCGCCGAGCACACGCTGGTGCGCTCGGGTGAGACGGGCGGGACGTGGTCGTCGAACGTCACCGTCGAGAACAACACCGGGCGCGGGTTCGAGAACGTGACGCTCAAGCTCGTGGCCGGCGAGCCGCGCCGCGCCACCCCGCCGCCGATGCCGTACATGGCGAAGACCGTGATGAACATGGCCGCCGGCGCCGCCGCCGAGGCCGACGTGCTGCAGCAGCAGGTGTTCTCGGAGTACCACCTCTACAGCCTCGGCCGGCCGGCGACGGTTCGCGACCGCGAGACGCAGCAGCTCGCGATGATCGAGCCGCGCTCGATCGCGCTCAAGCCCCGCTACCTGTATCGCGGCGCCGAGGGCACCGTCGTGCGCGCCCAGCTCGAGCTCAAGAACGACGCCGCGAGCGGTCCCGGCGTGCCGCTGCCGGGCGGCCGCGTGCGGGTGTTCGAGGCCGATCCCTCGGGCGAGCTCCAGTTCACCGGCGAGACGACGATCGGTCACACGGCCGAGGACGAGAAGCTCGCGCTCGACGTGGGCGACGCCTTCGACCTGGTGGGCGAGCGCCGCGAGATGGCGAACAAGCGGATCTCGGACCGCGAACGCGAGTATTCCGTCGAGATCAAGCTGCGCAACCGCAAGAAGACCGCGGTGACGATCATCGCCGAGGAGAACCTGGGCGGCGACACGGAGATCCTCCAGAAGTCCCAGGAGTTCACGCGCAAGGACGCGAACACGATCCAGTTCTCGGTCGCCGTGTCGCCGGGCAAGGAGTCGGTCGTCACCTACACGGCGCGGGTGCGCTACTAGTCGATGGGTCCGGCCCCGGACACGAACGTGACGGACCCCCGCGTCGCGTTCGTGCTGCGGCTGGGACGCGCGCTCCACCGCTACGGCACGCCGTCGCACCGGCTCGAGGAGACGCTCGACCTCGTGTCGCTTCACCTCGGTCTCGAAGGGCAGTTCTTCTCGCAGCCCACGTCGATCTTCGCGGCGTTCGGCCCGCAGGACGCCCAGCACACGTTCCTGCTCCGGTTCGAGCCCGGCGACATCCACCTCGAGCGCCTGGCGCGCGTCGACGCCGTGGTGAACGACGTGCTCGCCGGCAGGCTCACACCCGATGCGGCCACGGCGCGGCTCGCGGCGATCGACGTGTCGCCGCCACCGTACCCGGCCGCCCTGACGCTCATCGCCTCGGGCGTGTCGTCGGCCGCCGCGTGCCGCTTCCTCGGCGGCGGCGCGCGCGACGTCGAGGCGGCGGCGATCGTCGGTGCCTCGATCGGGGCGTTCGCCGTGGTCGCTGGCGCCCTGCCGGCCATGCGCCGCGTCTTCGAGCCCGTCGCCGCGTGCATCGCGGCGATGATCGCGGGCGCCCTCGGCCACGCGCTGGGCGGCGTGTCGGTGTACACCGCGACGCTGGCCGGGCTGATCGTGCTGCTGCCCGGGCTCACGCTCGCCACGGCGATGACCGAGATCGCGAACCGGCACCTCGCCGCCGGCACGGCGCGGCTGAGCGGTGCGGTCATGGTGTTCCTCGCTATCGGCTTCGGCGTGGCGCTGGGCGGCGCGCTCGTCGACCGCGCGCTCGGCGCCCCACCGCTCGTGACAACGGTGCCCATGCCGGCGTGGACGGAATGGCTCGCACTCGTGCTCGCGCCGCTCAGCCTGATGGTGCTGCTGCGAGCCCCGCCCGCGGACGCGCCGGGCGTGCTGCTCGTGGGCATCCTGACGTTCTGGGGCGGGCGCGTGGGAGCGGGGGCCCTCGGGCCCGAGCTCGGCATCTTCGTCGGCTCGCTCACCGCCGGTGCGGCGAGCAACCTCTACGGTCGCGCGCTGCGGCGCCCGCCGCCGATCCCGCTGGTCCCCGCACTGCTGCTGCTCGTGCCCGGCAGCGTCGGCTTCCGCAGCCTCGTGTTGATGATGCGCAGCGACGTCATCGTCGGCGTGGAGGCGGCGTTCCGGATGGTCATCATGCTGTCGGCGCTCGTGGCCGGGCTGCTGATCGCGAACGTGGTGATGCCGGCCGGCCCGCGGCGCTGACGCGCCGGGCGGGCCCTGCCGCGCCCGCCTCGACCGGTGCGGGCGCCGTCCGCTACCATCGGTGGCCCATGCCGTTCAAGATCCACCGCCCGTACGAGCCCCGCGGCGACCAGCCCCAGGCGATCGCCGAACTGCTGGACGGACTGCGCCGTGGCGACCGCCACCAGACGCTGCTCGGCGTCACCGGTTCGGGCAAGACTTACACGGCGGCGAGCGTGATCGCGGACTTCGGCCGGCCCACGCTCGTCATCTCGCACAACAAGACGCTCGGTGCACAGCTCTACGGCGAGTTCCGCCAGTTCTTCCCGGACAACGCCGTGGGCTACTTCATCTCGTACTACGACTACTACCAGCCCGAAGCGTACGTGCCGTCCACGAACACCTACATCGCCAAGGACGCGAGCATCAACGACGACATCGACCGGCTGCGGCTGCAGGCGACGTCGATGCTGCTCGAACGCGACGACGTGATCATCGTCGCGAGCGTGTCGTGCATCTACGGCCTCGGCGCGCCCGAGGACTGGCGCGGCATGCGCATCGACGCCGAGGCGGGGGCGCGGTTCACGCGCAAGCACCTGCTCGAGCGGCTGGTCGAGATCCAGTACACGCGCAACGACCTCGAGCCGTCGCGCGGCAACTTTCGCGTGCGCGGCGACGTGGTCGAGGTGCATCCCGCCTACGAGGATCACCTGGTGCGCATCGAGCTCGACGACGACGTCGTCGCGCGCATCTCGGCGGTCGATCCCGTCACCGGGCAGGTGATGCGGCGGATGGAGCGGCTGGCCCTCTACCCCGCCAAGCACTTCGTCACGCCCGAGCCCCGGCTGCAGGTCGCGCTCGGCGCGATCCGCGGCGAGCTGGAGGAGCAGGTGGCGAAGTTCCGTGCCGAGGGCAAGCTACTCGAGGCGCAGCGGCTGCGCCAGCGCACCGAGTACGACCTCGAGATGCTGTCGACGATCGGCAGCTGCCCGGGCGTCGAGAACTACTCGCGCCACCTGTCGGGGCGGAAGCCCGGCGAGCGCCCGGGCTGCCTGCTCGACTACTTCCCCAAGGACTTCCTGCTCGTCGTCGACGAGTCGCACGTCACGCTGCCGCAGGTCGGCGGCATGTACGAGGGCGATCGCTCGCGCAAGCAGACCCTCGTCGATTTCGGCTTCCGGCTGCCGTCGGCGCTCGACAACCGGCCGCTGCGCTTCGACGAGTTCGAGGCCCTCGTGGGGCCGACGCTGTACGTGTCGGCGACGCCGGCCGCGCTCGAGATCGAACGCTCGAAGGGCGTGATCGTCGAGCAGGTGATCCGTCCCACGGGCCTCGTCGACCCCGAGATCGTGATCAAGCCGATCGAGGGCCAGGTGGACGACCTGCTCGAAGAGATCCGCCGGCGCACCGCGGTGTCGGAGCGCGTGCTCGTCACGACGCTGACCAAACGCATGTCGGAGGACCTGACCGACTATCTGCACGAGGCCGGCGTCAAGGTGCGCTACCTCCACAGCGACATCGACGCGCTCGAGCGCGTCGAGATCCTGAGAGGCCTGAGGCTCGGCGAGTTCGACGTGCTCGTCGGCATCAACCTGCTGCGCGAGGGGCTCGACCTGCCCGAAGTGTCGCTCGTCGCCATCCTCGACGCCGACAAGGAAGGGTTCCTGCGCTCGGAGCGCTCGCTGATCCAGACGGCCGGCCGGGCCGCGCGCAACGTCAGCGGACGCGTCGTGCTGTACGCCGACGTGGTGACCGAATCGATGCGGCGCGCGATGTCCGAGACCGACCGGCGGCGCGTGAAGCAGCTCGAGTACAACGCGGAGAACGGCATCCGCCCCGAGACCGTGCGCAAGAGCATCGACCAGATCATGCGCTCGACCTCGGTCGCCGACGCGATCGGCACGGCCGAGTCCGACGACGTGGGCGGGCTGCTGCGCGCGATGAACGAGGAGGGCCCCGAGGCCCTGATCGGGCGGCTCGAGGCCGAGATGCTCGAGGCGGCGAAGCGGCTGGAATTCGAGCGCGCGGCGTCGCTGCGCGATCGCGTCGACGAGATCCGCTCCACGCTCGCGGCGGCCGACCGCATGGGCGTGCGCGGCGGCGGCGAGCTGCGCGACGCGGCGCTGGCCGTGCGCGACCGCGCGCCCGGCGGGGCGGGTCCGCGCGGGCCGAAGCGTCGCAGCCACCGAAACAAGGACAACGTGTGAGCCGGTTCCCGGAGGCCGGCCGACTATGCTCGAAGCCGTAGCACTACCACTCGTCAAGTACGCGCTGTCCGAGGACGTGGGCACGGGCGACATCACGACGCTCAACTGCGTGCGCGGAGGCGTGCAGGCGCGCGCGGCCATCGTGGCGCGCGCGGCGGGGGTCGTCGCGGGCGCCGACGTCGCGCGGCTCGTGTTCCGCGAGGTCGACCCCGGGCTCAAGTTCCGCCCGGGCGCCCGGGACGGCGACGCGGTCGAGCCCGGGCAGGGGATCGCCCAGGTCGTCGGTGACGCGGGCAGCATCCTCAAGGCCGAACGCACCGCGCTCAACTTCCTCCAGCACCTGTCGGGCGTCGCCACGCTGACGCGGAAGTTCGTCGACGCGATCGCCGGCACCGGTGCCGTGATCCTCGACACGCGCAAGACGACGCCGGGACTGCGCTTCCTCGAGAAGTTCGCCGTGACCTGCGGCGGCGGCCAGAACCACCGGCTCGCGCTGTGGGACATGTACCTCGTGAAGGACAACCACATCCGCGCCGCCGGCGGCGTCGGCGCCGCGGTCGACCTGATCAGCCGGACGCGCCAGGGCGACCTGCTGCTCGAGGTCGAAGTCGATTCGCTCGAGCAGCTCAAGGAGGCGCTGCGGCCCGAGGTCGACCGCATCCTGGTCGACAACCGCCCGGTCGAGGACGTGCGGCGCGCAGTCGAGGCCGTGGACGCGTGGTGCCGCGCGAATCCACCCGACAGCCCGCGCATGCGCGCGGGCGCCCGGCGCTGGCCCGAGGTCGAAGTGTCGGGGGGAATGAGCCTCGACCGCGTGCGCGCCTATGCGGAGACCGGAGTGGACTACCTGTCGGTCGGCGCGCTGACGCACTCGGCGCCGGCGCTCGACATCAGCCTCGAGTTCGAAGACGTTGGCTGAGCCCACCTTCGATCGCGCGCGCTTCGTCGCGGCACTGGCCACCCGCCGGCTCGGCCACTCCATGATCGTGCGCGCCGAGACGGGATCGACGAACGACGATGCCTGGGACGCCGCCTTCGCGGGCGTCGCGGACGGCACCGTGGTCGTCGCCGACGCGCAGGCGCGCGGACGCGGCCGCGACGGGCGCGCGTGGCACACCGCACCCGGCCGCGGGCTCGCGATGTCGGTGCTGCTGCGCCCCGGCTGCGACCGTGAACGTTTCGCGACGGCGCCGCTCGTCGTCGGGCTGGCGCTCGTGCGCGCTCTCGACGCCTGGGGTGTCTCGGCCGAGCTCAAGTGGCCGAACGACGTGCTCGCCGGCGGGCGCAAGCTGGCCGGCGTGCTGTGCGAGAGCCGCCGCCTCGCGGACGGCGCCGACGCGGTAGTCGCCGGCATCGGAGTCAACGTGTCGCAGGCCGCGGACGATTTCCCCGCGGCGCTGCGCGGCGCGGCGACGTCGCTCGTCCTCGAGGGTCACGCGCTCGAGCGCGAGCGCGTGGCGGCGGCGATCCTGAACGCGCTCGAGCCTCTATGGGACGAGCACCAGGAGGGCGACCGGCGCCAGGCGCTCGACGCGTGGCGCGGGCGCGCCCGGTTCTGGGGCCGCACGGTCACCGTCCGCACGCCGGCGGGCGTGATCACGGGCGTGGCCTCGGGCCTCGGCGACGACGGCGCCCTGGTATTGCGAGCGGACCACGGCGGCGAGGTGCGCGTGCTCGCCGGCGACGTCCTGCCCGCGCCGGGCGTAGCGGCAACCGGGGCCCCGTGACGAACGATCCGCGCCATACGGGGGAGATGCCGGTCCTCGCGCACCTCGAGGAGCTGCGCGTCGTGCTGATGCACGTGCTCTTCGCCTCCGTCATCGGCGCGGCCGGCGGCTGGTGGCTCGCTCCGCGCGTGCTCGAGGACCTGATCCACCGCACCGTGCACACGGCCGTCGTGCTGTCGCCGCTCGAGGCGATCAACGAGCGGTTCAAGCTGTCGATGCTGCTCGGGCTCGTGGTCGTGGCGCCGTACGTGTTCTACCGCATCTGGCAGTTCGTGGTGCCGGGGCTGCTCAAGCGCGAGCGCAGCATGATCCTGCCGATGGCGATGCTGTCGATGGTGCTGTTCGGGCTGGGCGTGTGGGCGGCATACGGCTACGTGCTGCCGCTGGTGATCTCGGTGCTCGATACGTTCAAGACGTCGAGCATGGTGACCCAGATCCGCGTGTCGACGCTGCTCGGATTCTTCTACAACCTGGCGCTCGCCTGTGGCGTGGTCATGCAACTGCCGCTCGTTACCATGGCGCTCACGGCACTCGGGCTCGTCACGCCCGGCTACCTGCTCAGGCAGTGGCGCTACGCCATCGTCGTCGTGTTCCTGGTGACGGCACTGATCACGCCGGGCGACGTGGTCACCGCCCAGATCGTCATGGGCATTCCGATGGTCGTGCTCTACTTCGTCAGCGTCGGCCTGTCGTGGATCGTCGCGAAGCGGCGCTCCGAGCGGGTCGCCGAGGAGGTCACGCATGGCTGATGCGAAGCGGAAGCGGCGGAAGGCGGTCGCGAGGCCGGCGGCGCGAACGACTCGCCGCGGCAACGGCGCGCCGCGTGTCGCGCCTCCGCGCGCGGCGCGCGCGGCGAGTTCCGCCGGGTCGCGCCGGCTGCGCGAGGACGAGGAACTTCTCGTCGCCGACGTGGGCAACAGCGAGACGACGCTGGGCCTGTTCCGCGGCGACACGCTCGCCGGGTTCTGGCGGCTCACGACCCAGCGCCAGACGGCCGACGAACTGACGCTCTCCCTGGAGGGTGTGTTGCGCGGCAAGCGCGCCGGCCCGGGGTCGCTGCGCGGCGGCATCGTCAGCTCGGTCGTGCCGGCGCTCACGCACGTGTGGACCGAGGCGCTCGAACGCGTCACGCGCACTCCGACCGTCGAGGTGTCGCCGGAGACCACGGATCTGGCGATCCGCGTACACGACAAGGCGTCGGTGGGCGCCGATCGCCTCGCCAACGCGATCGCCGCGCGAGCCCTGTACGGGACACCGGCCATCGTCGTCGACCTCGGCACCGCGACGACGTTCGACTGCATCTCGCGCGAGGGCTCGTATCTCGGCGGCATCATCGCGCCCGGCCTCGCCACGTCGACCGAGGAGCTGTTCCGCAAGGCCGCGCGGCTGTCGCGCGTCGAGCTGCGCAAGCCCGACCGCGCCATCGGCCGCACGACGGAGGAAGCGCTGCGCGCCGGGGCCATCTGGGGTCACGCCGGCCAGGTCGACGCCCTCGTGCGCCGCATCGCGCTAGAGATGAAGGGGACGCCGCATGTCATTGCCACCGGTGGATATGCGAAGCTGATCGCACCGGAGTGCGAGACCATCAACCGCGTGGACGACGCGCTTACACTGAAGGGGATGGTGATTATATGGCTGTCCCAATGAAGCATCCGGCTGTTCGAGGCGCCGAGATTCGCCGTATCGCCGCAATCGTGAGCCTTGCGATCGCTGCGTGCGTCCTCACCGCCGCGGCCGCCCCGCGAGCTTCGAAGGCCGCTCCGAGAGCAGCGCCGAAGCCCGCGGCCGTCACCCCCGACTCCATCTTCACGCGCGACATCGTGCGTTACCTCGCCGACCCCGCGCGCGAGGGCCGCGGCGTCGGCACCGCGGGTCTCGACTCCGCGGCCGCCTACCTCGCGTGGCACATGCGCGCGTTCGGGCTCACGCCCGGCGGTGACTCCACGGACTACCTGCAGCGCTTCGAGGTGACGACGGGCGCCGAGCCGATCGCGCCGTGCGGGCTCGACGCCGGGGGCCGGCACTTCGGGCTCGGCGACGCGCTGCAGCCGATCGGGTTCTCGACCAACGGCACACTCGCCGCACCCGTCGTGTTCGCGGGATACGGCATCACGGCGCCCGGGTTCGACTACGACGACTACGCCGGCATCGACGCGCACGACAAGATCGTGCTCGTGATGACGAACGAGCCCGGCGAGCTGGACTCGACGTCGAAGTTCGACGGCAGCGTCAACACGCCGTACGCCGAGATCCGCACGAAGGCCATCAACGCGCGCGAACACGGGGCGCTCGCGATGATCGTCGCGAACGGGCCCAGGCATCACGCCGGCGAGCCGCCGCGCGCGCCGCGCGGCGAGGGGGCCGGCTACATGTCGGGCGGGCTGCTGGCGGCGATCGTATCGGACGACGCCGCGGCGGCGCTGCTGGCGCCCGCCGGACTGTCGCTCCGCGCGCTGCAGGACTCGATCGACGCCGCGGGGGCACCCCGCAGCCGCGTGCTGCCCGACAGCGCTCGGCTCACCGTGACGCTGCGCCGGCAGCGCGCGCGCATCGCGAACGTCGCCGGCTGGATCCCGGGCCGCGACACCAGCCGCACCCTGGTCGTGGGCGCGCATTACGATCACCTCGGCTACGGCGGCGAGCACTCGCTGACGCCCGACGCCCGCGTGGCGCACGTCGGCGCCGACGACAACGCCTCGGGCACGGCGGCGCTCGTCGCGGTCGAGCGGGCGCTATCCGAGCGCGTCCGCCGCGGCTGGCAGCCGGCGCACTCCATCGTGTTCGTCAGCTTCACCGGCGAGGAGATGGGGCTCGTCGGTTCGGGCCACTGGGTCGACGATCCGTCGCGCCCGATCGAGTCGATCGAGGCGATGATCAACATGGACATGGTCGGCCGCATGCGCGACAACAAGCTGATGGTCATGGGCGTGGGCACGGCCGCCGAGTTCCCCGCGCTCGTCGCCGGCGCGAATCGCGCGGCGGGCTTCGACCTGAAGACCTCGTCGGACGGCTACGGCCCGAGCGACCACTCGTCGTTCTACAAGAAGAAGATCCCGGTGCTGATGATGTTCACCGGGGCGCACCCGGACTACCACCGGCCATCGGACACGTGGGACAAGATCGACTACCGCGACCTGTCGCGCGTCGCCGGATTCGTGGCGGCGCTCGTCGAGTCGCTTGACGCGCGGCCTCGCCCCAAGTTCCAGCAGGCGAAGGCCGACAGCCAGACGGTGGGCCGGATCGCCGGTGGCGGCGGGTACGGCGCCTACCTGGGCACGATTCCCGACTACCTGCAGACGGAGGGCGGCGTGCTGCTGTCGGGCGTGCGCGAGAACGGCCCCGCCGCGCAGGCCGGGTTGCAGGGTGGCGACACGATCATCCGCTTCGACGACATCAGCGTCGGCAACATCTACGACTACACGTTCGCGCTGCGCTCGCGGAAGCCCGGGCAGCAAGTCCGGATCACCGTGAAGCGCGGCGGCAAGGAGCTCGAGTTGCTCGCCACCCTGGGGAAAAGACCGTGAAGCACACGTTGCCCGTCCTCGTCGTCCTCGGCCTCGTCACCGTCCTCGGCGCCGCACCGGGCGCCGCTCGCGGCCCGCGCACGCCGGTTCCGCCCACCGCCGTCCGCGCCGACAGCCTGATCCGTCCCGGCGAGAAGCACTTCGCGCACCTGTGGCAGCTCACCTTCGGCGGCGAGAACGCCGAGGGCTACTTCTCGGAGGACGGCCGGCGGCTGATCTGGCAGACCACGCGCCCCGAGTGGCCGTGCGACCAGGAATTCGTCATGGATCTCGCCACCGGCGAGAGCCGGCGCGTCAGCACGGGCACCGGCCGCACGACCTGCGGCTATTTCTACGACCACGACCAGCGCGTGTTGTGGGCGTCCACCCACGCCGGCGGCGACTCGTGCCCGCCGCTGCCCGACTACTCGCACGGCTACGTGTGGCCCGTGTACGAGACGTTCGACATCTGGACGTCGAAGCCCGACGGCACGGACCTCCAGCGGCTCACCGACGCGCCCGGCTACGACGCCGAAGGGACGATGTCGACCGACGGCCGGTGGCTGCTGTTCACGTCGGTGCGGAACGGCGACCTGGACCTGTACAAGATGCACATGGACGGCACGGGCCTGACCCAGCTCACGCACACGCTCGGCTACGACGGCGGCGGCTGGTTCTCGCGCGATGGCAAGTGGATCTGCTGGCGCGCGTATTACCCGGCCGACTCCGAGGCCGTGGCCTACCAGGCGCTGCTCGCGAACCATCTCGTCAGGCCGACGAAGATGAACCTGTGGGTCGCGCGGGCGGACGGCTCGGGGGCGCGGCAGGTCACATTCAAGCCCGGCGCCTCGTTCGCGCCGTTCTTCACGTCCGACGGCAAGCGGCTCGTCTATGCGTCGAACTGGGAGAACCCGCGCGGCCGCAACTTCGACATCTATCTCGTCGACGTGAAGGGCGGCGAGCCCGAGGCCGTGACACGCGACGAGCAGTTCGACGGGTTCCCGATGTTCAGCCCCGACGACCGGCTGCTGGTGTTCGCCTCGAACCGCGGCGGCAAGACGCGCGGCGAGACCAACCTGTTCCTGGCGGAGTGGCGCAAATAACGGCGGCGCGCGTGGGCGGGCGGTGGTGGCTCGCCGCCCTCGCGTGCCTCGCCGTGTTCCTCGGCACGCAGTACGGCTACGCGCTGTGGAACCCGTTCATCAACGACGACTACATCTTCCTCGACCGCGTGCGCGACGCGTCGTTCGCGTCGTTGTGGCGGCTCGACCGGCCGCTGTTCCACTGGTGGCGCCCGTGGTCGCGCGAGCTGCACTACTGGACGCTCCAGCACCTGGCCGGCGCGCGCGAGCCCGCGTTTCACGCCGCGAGCTTCGCCCTGTGGCTCGCGATCCTCGCGCTGTACCTCGGCCTCGCGCGACGACTCGCGGGACCGCGTGTCGCCGCCGTCGCGACGGCGGGTGCCGCGGCCCTCGGCGCGTGGGGCGTGCCGCTCGTGTGGGTGGCCGGCGTCCAGGACCTCTGGATGCTGTGCGGGGCGCTGCTCGCGCTGCACGCCGCCGCGCGCGACCGCTGGGGACTCGCCGCGGCGGGCGTCGCACTCGCCCTGCTCAGCAAGGAGACCGCGGCGGTCGTACCGGCGATCGTGCTGTGCTGGCCGCTGATCGTCGAGCGACGCCCGCCGCGCGACGTGTTGCGGCGCGCGTGGCCGGTGCTCGCGGTGTGCGTGGCGTGGGTGATCGTCCATCCCTCGCTCGGAGGCCGCGTGTGGCAGCCGCGCCTCGCGCCGCCCGGGGGCCCGGGCGAGATCGGGCATTCGGCCGCGTTCGTCCTGTGGCGGACCGCCCGCATGCTCGTCAACCTCGACCTGGTCCCGCGCCCCGCCGACGGATGGGGCGGCGCCATCGGCCGCGCGTGGCCCGGCGCGCTGGCGCTCGCGGGCCTGGTGGCGTGGGGCGCGATGTCCGAGAGCCGTCCGTCCTCGAAGCCCGCCGCGCCGGCTGCGCCCGCTCCGACGGTTCCGCCGCGCGCGCGCGTCGCCGCGTTCGGGCTCGCGTGGGCGGTGCTCGGGATCCTGCCGCTGCTGTCGCCGTGGATCCGCTGGCATCCGTATTACGGCCTGCTCGGTGCGCTGGGCGCGTGGCTCGCGATCGCGGTGTTCGTCGCGCGCTTCTGGATCCCGGCCGCGGTGCTCGTCGCGGCACTCGCGATCCTGCGCGGGGGGCAGGCCTACACGCCGTGGCTCGACTGGTGGACGGAGTGGCTCGAGCACCGCGCGGGCTACTTCCTCGGCGTGATGCGTGACGACCTGCGCCGCCACGTGCCCTCGCCGCCGCCGCACTCGCGCTTCTACTTCGTCCAGGTGCCGAGCCACGCGGGATTCCTGACCGAGGGCGCACCCGCGCTCCGGATCTGGTACGGCGACTCCACGCTCACCGGCGGTTTCTTCCGCGACTACACGCCGCCGCCCGCGAATCGCGTCTCGGGCGTCGATCGCTTCTTCCGCTACGACAGCCTGGCCGGCTGGATCGAGCTGGCGCCCGGCGACACGACGATTCCGCCGGCCCCGGACGAGCGGTGGTCGCGCGACGTTCACGAGCTGGGCCGGACGTTCGCGCGCGCGTCGGATTGGGGACGCGCCGCGTCGGAATACGAGCGCCTCGCGCGCGCGCATCCGGACGACGCGGGGCAGGCCCTGGAGGCGGGCGTCGCGCGGGCGCTGGCCGGGGACGTCGGACGCGCAATGGAGTGGCTCGCCCGGGCGGGCGCGAATCCCGCGGCGTCGGACTCGGTGCGGGCGATGACGCGCGACCTGATGCACCAGCTCCGGCCCGACGCATCGAGGCCCGGCGGGCACTAGCGTCTCATGACGAAACTACATCCCCGCTCCGAACGGGCCGATACCTCATCATAAACATACCCCGAAGGGGACGTGGTCGGCTCCGCCGCCGCCGGGGTCGTCCGCCGGCGTGCGGCAGCCTCGAGGATTCGACATGGGCAAGCAGATCCGGTTCGACGACGCCGCGCGCGAATCGCTGCGCCGCGGCGTGGAGCAACTCGCGAACGCCGTGCGCGTGACGCTCGGCCCCCGCGGTCGCAACGTCGTCATCGGCCAGGGCGCCGGTCTGCCGACGATCACCAACGACGGGCTCACGATTGCCCGCGAGATCGAGCTGGCCGATCCGTTCGAGAACATGGGCGTCCAGCTCATGCGCGAGGTGGCCTTCAAGACCGGCGCCATCGCGGGGGACGGCACGACCACCGCGACCGTGCTCGCCGGCAGCGTCGTCGTGCACGGCCTCATGGCGATCGCCGCCGGCCGCAACCCGATCGCCGTGAAGCGCGGCATCGATCGCGCGGTCGTCGTCGTCGTCGAGCACTTGAAGCAGCAGTCGCGCGCCGTGGACTCGCGCGCCGATCTCGCCCGCGTCGCCACGGTCAGCGCGGGGGCCGACGCGGCCGTCGGCGACCTGATCGCCGAGGCGCTCGAGCGCGTCGGGCGGCTGGGCGTGGTCACGGTGAGCGGCGGGCGCGGGCTCACGACCACGCTCGACGTCGTCGAGGGCACGAGCCTCGACCAGGGCTACGTGTCGCCCTACTTCGTCACCGATGCCGAGCGCATGGAGTCGGTGCTCGAGAACGCCTTCGTGCTGATCACCGACGCGCGCCTCGACCACGCGCAGCAGGTGCTGCCGGCGCTGGAGCAGGCGGCCCGCGCGGGGCGCCCGCTGCTCGTGATCGCCGAGGACATCGAGGGCGAGGCGCTCGCCACGCTCGTCGTGAACCGCCTGCGCGGCACCGTCGCGTCGGTGGCGATCCGCGCGCCGTTCACCGGCGAGCGCCGGCGCGAGACGCTCGACGATCTCGCCGTGCTCACCGGTGCCCACCTCTACTCCGAAGCCACCGGCGGCCGCCTCGACCGCTTCACCGCCGCCGACTTCGGCCGCGTGCGCCGCGTCCAGGTCGACGCCACGTCGGCGACGCTGTCCGAGGGCGGCGGCGACAGCGGCGCGATCCGCGACCGGGTCACCCGCTTGCGCACGGAGCGCGACCGGGCGACCGCGTCCTCGCACGAGCGCCCATGGCTCGAGCAACGGCTCGGGCGCATGGTGGGCGGAGTGGCCATGCTCGAGGTGGGTGCCGCAACCGAGCCCGAGATGCTCGAGCGCAAGACGCTGATCGAGGACGCGCTCGCCGCGACGCGATCGGCGGTCGAGGAGGGCGTGGTGCCCGGCGGCGGCGTGGCGTTGATGCGCGCGCAGCCGGCGCTCCGATCGCTCCCGGGTTCGGTCGACGAGCGGGCCGGCATCGAGATCATCTCGCGCGCGCTCGAAGAGCCGGCGCTGCGCATCGCCGAGAACGCGGGGGAGGACGGGCGGGTCATCGTCGCCCGCATTCGCGAGGCGCAGGGCGCCATCGGGTTCGACGCCGTCGAGCGAGCGTTCTGCGACCTCGGCGAGCGCGGCATCCTGGACCCGGTCAAAGTCACGCGTTGCGCGCTGCAGCACGCCGCGAGTATCGGCGCGCTCGTGCTCACCACCGACGCGATCGTCGTCGACTCCGAGCCTCAGGATCCCGAGGCGGAGTAGCGGCTCAGCGCGGCGCGGGCAATCCCTGCGGCCGTGACTCCTCGATCGCGTGCACGTGCACGGGTCGCTCCGCGACGTCCGCGGTGCCCGCGGCCGACTCGAGTGCCTCGCGGCGCATGACGCCCAGCCCGATCCAGCCTGCCCCGTCGGCGACCGCGCTCGTGACGACGCCGGCCGCTTCGCCGGCGACGGTGATCGCCGCGCGGAGCTCGGGTGCGGCGCCGTCGCCTTCGAGCCGCACGAGGCGCCGCCGGACGCCGCCATACGTCGACATGCGGAGCAGCGCCTCCTGGCCGGTGTAGCAGCCCTTCTCGAAATGCATCTCCGCGGCGAGGCCGATTTCGTACGGATTCCAGTCCTCGTGCACTTCGTAGCCTTGCCGCGGGAGGGCGGCTCGGATGCGTTCGCGTTCGCGCGTGTCCGGGGCGGTCGGGTTCACGGAGCCGAGCGTGAACTCGAATCGCGCATCCGGCCGCACGCGTGACGGAATTCCCTCGGCGCCCGTATCCGCCGCGAGCACCGGGTCGTCGCCGACGCGGAGTGCGGCGACGGCTCGCTCGCTCTCGTCCGCGATCCGGACGTCCTCGCGGAAGATCTGCTTGTCGAGGAAGGCGATCAGCGCCGCCGCGGGCGCGTCGTCACGCAGCAGCCACACGCCGCCGTCCGTGGTGTGCGCCACCGCGAAGCGATGCAGCAGCCGGCCGCGAAAGTCGCACGCCAGCGTCATGCGTGACGACCCGGCCGGAAGGTCGAGCAGCGACTGGGTCGTGACCCGGTGCAGCAGGTCGAGCGCGTCGCGGCCGTCGAGGCGGATGAGCGTGGAGTCGGGCATGAGGCGAGGCTAGGCAGCCCGGTCGCCCCGGTCAATCGAGCGACGCGACCTCTCCCAATGCCGCCATCGAGGCGTCGAGCTGCGCGTCCGAGAGATAGGGTGCGGGTCCGAAGCGCAGCACGTCGCCGCGAAAGTCGGTCCACACACCGCGCTCCCGCAGCCGTCGCGACATCGTCCCGGCGTCCGGCGCGCACAGCGCGAGGAAGCCCGCGAACACGTCCAGCGGCGCCGAACGGTCGCGGCGGACGATGTTCGGGTCGAGCGCGAGCGCGTCGAAGCGCTCGGCGAGCCGCCCGACCTGGTGCCGGCTCACCGCGCGCAACAGCTCCATCGTGAGGCCGTGTTCCTCGAAGAACCGGAACACACGCGCGCCGCGGTAGTGGCTCACGGGATCGTACGTGGCACCCGCCCAGCGCGCG
>JANLWK010000304.1:0-6787 GCA_031364505.1 Candidatus Eiseniibacteriota bacterium
ACGTTCTCGGTGGCGAAGGAAGCCCGCGTCCACCTCGGCCTGATCGACGTCCAGGGCCGTGAGGTCGCGGTGCTCACCGACGGGGTCTATCGCGCGGGCCAGTACCGTGCCGCGTGGGACGGCGCCGGAAGCCGTGGCCAGGTGCCGATGGGGGTCTACTTCCTCCGCTACAACGTGGCGGGCAAGACCTTCACCAAGCGTGTCGTCATCTCCCGATGATCTAAGGCGCTCGCAGCGTACGAGTTGGTTCCTGCGGCCACCCCACCCCGGGGTGGCCGCAGTGCTTTGGGCGAGAGATTCCGCCCCCCAGGCTCGTCGAAGCATCCCCGTCGCGTTCCGACCGGGTTGTTATTCCACACCCGTGATCCGCCGATAACTCGGGCGGTGTTCCCCATTCGGATTCGGGCACGCGCCGCGTCGAACGCCGCGGCCGTGCCTCGGGCGACTCCGCAACAGGCGCTGGCCTCCGCCCGGCTCGCCACGGACCGACAATCACGAGGAGCCGTTGATGATCAGGAGTGCGATTCCCCTCACGCGACCCGGTATGGGCCTGCTCGCCGTCTTCACCGCCATCGGTCTCGTCGGAGCGGCGCCCGCCTGGGCGGCACGCACTCCCAACTCGGTCACCGTCGGCGCGGGCACCTGCTGGGGCGGCAGCGTCAGCTTCCCGATCAGCGTCGGGTCGACCGGCGCCGGTACGGGGACTGGCACGCTGACAGGGCCCACGGGACTCCCTACCGGAGTCACGGCGGCCTACACGCACACCGCCATCAACTTCACCAATGCCGCTCCGACGGACACGGCGACCGTCGTGCTCACGATCGGCCCGACCGCGGCGGCGGGGACGACCCCCTTCACGGTCACGTGCAGTCCGGTGAGCGGCAACGGCTCGCTCGTGATCGCCGCGGCGGCGGGCATCTCGGTGCAGCCGCAGCCGGTGACCGTGTGCGTCGGCAACACGGCGAACTTCTCTGTCACGGCGAGCGGCAGCGGTTTGACGTACCAGTGGCGCAAGGGCGGCTCGAACATCGGCGGCGCGACGTCGAGCAGCTACACCACGCCGGTCACCGTGCTCGGCGACAACGGCGCCATCTATGACGTCGTGATCAAGTCGTCGTGCGCGGCGCAGAGGACCTCGAACGGCGCGACGCTCACCGTGACACCGAACAACACGATTGCCGCCTCCGCGGGCACCGGTGGCTCGATCTCGCCGAGCGGCAGCGTCGCCGTGAGCTGCGCCGGCAGCCAGTCGTTCACGATCTCAGCCGACGCCTGCCATGACCTCGCCGATGTCGTCGTGGACGGCGTGTCGAAGGGCGCGATCACGAGCTATTCGTTCACGAACGTTCTCGCCGGCCACACGATCACGGCGTCGTTCACGCAGAAGACCAACACGATCAACGCCTCCGCCGGGGCCAACGGCAGTATCACACCCAGCGGGGCGACGGTCGTCAATTGCGGCGCAGGTCAGAGCTTCACGATCGCCGCCGCCTCGTGTTACGACATCGCGGACGTCGTCGTGGACGGTGTGTCACGGGGCGCCGTGACCAGCTACGCGTTCGCGAATGTCACGGCCAACCATACGATCGCGGCATCGTTCGCATTGAAGACCTACACGATCAACGCCTCGGCCGGCGCCAACGGCGGCATCACGCCCAGTGGGGCGACCGGGGTCAATTGTGGTGCCGGCCAGGGCTATGCGATCGCGCCGAATCCCTGTTACAACATCGCCGACGTCCTCGTCGACGGCGTGTCGCGAGGCGCGGTGGCCAGCTACGCGTTCTCGAACGTGACGGCCAACCACACGATCGCGGCGTCGTTCTCGCTGAGGACCTACGCGATCGACGCCTCGGCCGGCGCCGGAGGCGGCATCACGCCGAGCGGAGTGGCGACCCTGGGCTGTGGCAATGACGCGACCTACACGATCGCGGCGAACGCCTGCTACCACATCGCGGACGTCACCGTGGACGGCGGCTCGGTGGGTGCGGTGTCGAGTTATGCGTTCACGAACGTGACGGCGAACCACACCGTGTCGGCCACGTTCGCGATCGACACCCACACGATCGACGCCTCGGCCGGCGCCAACGGCAGCATCACGCCGTCGGGCCAGACCGGACTCGACTGCGGCGATGGCCAGAACTACACGATCACCCCGGATGCCTGCCACCACATCGCCGACGTCCTCGTGGATGGCGTGTCGGTGGGCACCGTGCCCTTCTACTCGTTCGCGAACGTACAGGCGAACCACACCATCAGCGCGTCGTTCGCGATCGACCAGTACACCATCGCGGCGACCGCCAGCCTGGGGGGCTCGATCAGCCCGACCGGGATCGTCGTCGTCGACTGCGGCGGCGACCAGTCGTTCACCATCGCGCCCGACGCCTGCCATCACCTCGTCGACGTGACAGTCGACGGCGGCTCCGTCGGTGCCGTGACGAGCTACGCGTTCACGAACGTCCAGGCACCCCACGCGATCGCGGCGACCTTCGCGATCGACACCAACACGATCGACGCGAACGCCGGGTCCAACGGTAGCGTGAGCCCGGCCGGCGCGAACGGTGTCGACTGCGGGACGAACCTGAGCGTCACGATCACCCCGGATGCCTGTTACCACGTCGCCGACGTCGAAGTCGACGGTGGTTCGGTGGGCGCGGTGACGAACTGGGACTTCACGAATGTCCAGGCCAACCACACGCTGAACGCGACGTTCTCCATCGACACGTACTCGATCGAGGCCGGTGCGGGTGCGGGCGGCAGCATCACCCCGTCGGGAACCGCCTCGCTCGACTGCGGCGACGACCCAAGCTATGCGATCGCGGCCGACCCGTGCTACCACGTCGTCGACGTCACCGTCGACGGCGGCTCCGTCGGTGCCGTGACGAGCTACGACTTCACGAACGTCCAGGCGAATCACACGATCGACGCCACGTTTGCGATCGACACCTACACCATCGACGCCTCGGGTGGCGCCGGCGGCAGCGTGAGCCCGAACGGCTCCACCGTGGTGAACTGCGGCGGCGATCAGAGCGTCACGATCGACGCGGATGCCTGCTGGCACGTCGTCGACGTCGAGGTGGACGGCGGCTCGGTGGGCGCCGTGACGAACTGGGACTTCACGAACGTACAGGCGAACCACACGATCTCGGCCACGTTCGCAATCGACACCTACACGATCGACGCCTCGGCCGGCGCGGGCGGCAGCGTCAGCCCGAACGGCTCCACGGTCGTCAATTGCGGCGACGATCAGAGTGTGGCGATCACGCCCGATCCGGCGTACCACGTCGTCGACGTCGAAGTGGATGGCGGCTCCGTGGGCCCGGTGACGAACTGGGACTTCGACGAGGTCCAGGCCAACCACACCGTGTCCGCGACATTCGCGATCGACACGTACACGGTCGACGCGAGCGCAGGACCGGGCGGCGGCATCAGCGCCTCGGGCACGACCGTCCTCGACTCCGGCGATGACCTGAGCCTTACGATCACCCCGGACGCGTGCTACCACGTGGACGACGTCCTGGTCGACGGCGGCTCGGTCGGTGCCGTGACCTCCTATGCGTTCACGAACGTCGTCGCGAACCACACGATCAGCGCAACGTTCGCGATCGACACCTACACGATCGACGCCTCGGCGGGCTCGGGCGGCCGCGTCAGCCCGGACGGCACGACGGTTTTGAACTGCGGCGGTGACCAGAGCGTCACCATCACGCCGGACGCGTGCTGGCACGTCGTCGACGTCGAGGTGGACGGCGGCTCGGTGGGCGCGGTGACGAACTGGGACTTCACGAACGTCCAGGCGAACCACACGCTCTCGGCCACGTTCGCGATCGACACCTACACGATCGACGCCTCGGCCGGCGCGGGCGGCAGCGTCAGCCCGAGCGGCGCCACGGTCGTCAATTGCGGTGACGACCAGAGTGTGGCGATCACGCCCGATCCGGCGTACCACGTCGTCGACGTCGAAGTGGATGGCGGCTCGGTGGGCCCGGTGACGAACTGGGACTTCGACGAGGTCCAGGCGAACCACACGATGTCCGCGACGTTCGCGATCGACATGTACTCGGTCGATGCGAGCGCCGGGCCGGGTGGCAGCATCAGCCCGTCGGGCACGACCGGCCTCGACTCCGGCGACGACCTGAGCCTCACGATCGCCCCGGACGCGTGCTACCACGTCGTCGACGTCCTGGTCGACGGGGGTTCGGTCGGCGCCGTGACGTCCTACGGGTTCGTCAACGTCCTGGCGAGCCACACGATCAGCGCCACGTTCGCGATCGACACCTACACGATTGATGCGAGCGCGGGCTCGGGCGGCAGTGTCAGCCCGGATGGCGCGACGGTCGTGAACTGCGGCGGCGATCATAGCGTCACCATCACGCCGGAAGCGTGCTGGCACGTCGTCGACGTCGAGGTGGACGGCGGCTCGGTCGGCGCCGTGACGAATTGGGACTTCACGAACGTCCAGGCGAACCACACGATCAGCGCCACGTTCGCCATGACCGGCTACGCGATCGACGCGGCGGCGACGCCGGGCGGCAGCATCAACCCGGCCGGCAACCTGGATCTCGACTGCGGTGACAGCCAGGTCTTCACGATGACCGCCGACGCGTGCCACCACCTGGTCGATGTCGAAGTGGACGGGGGCTCGGTGGGTGCGGTGACCAGCTACACCTTCACGAACCTGCAGGCGGACCACGCGATCGCGGCGACGTTCGCGATCGATACCTACACGCTCGATGCGAGCGCCACCGCGGGCGGCAGCGTGAGCCCGATCGGCTCGACCGTCGTGAACTGCGGCGATGACCAGAGCGTCACGATCGCGGCCGCCGCGTGCCACCACCTGGTCGACGTCGAAGTGGACGGCAGCTCCGTGGGCGCGGTGACGAACTGGGACTTCATGAACATGCAGGCGAACCACACGATCGCGGCGACGTTCGCGATCGACACCTATGCGGTCTTCGCCAGCGGCGGGCTGGGCGGCAGCGTCAGCCCGAGTGGCATGACCGGCCTCGACTGCGGCGACGGCCTGAGCGTCACGATCACGCCCGGCGCCTGTTGGCGCGTCGCCGACGTTGAAGTCGACGGCGGGTCGGTGGGCGCGGTGACGCAGTGGGACTTCACGAACGTCCAGGCGAACCACACGCTCAGCGCCACGTTCGTGATGGCCGGCTACTCGATCGACGCCGGCGCCACCGGCGGCGGCAGCATCACGCCGTCCGGCACGGCGTCGCTCAACTGCGGTGACGACCAGGGTTACGTGATTGCCGCCGACGCCTGTCACCACCTGGTCGACGTCACGGTCGACGGCGGCTCGGTGGGCGCGGTGACGAGCTACGACTTCACGAACGTCCAGGCCGACCACACGATCCGGGCCACGTTCGCGGCCGATGAATTTGCGCTGGAGATCGCGAGCGACGGCAACGGCACGGTGTCGCCGGCGGGCACAACGATGGTGGCGTGTGGCGGCTCGCAGACCGTGACGTTCACTCCCGACGCCTGCTACCACGTCCAGAACATCTACGTCGACGAGTCCCCGGTGGGCCCGACGGCCAGCTACACGTTCACGAACGTCGCCGCGGCTCACTTACTGACGGTGGAGTTCGCGTTGGACACCAACGCGGCGCAGATCATCACCGGCGCCAACGGCTCGATCGCCGGGCCGGCCAACATCGACTGCGGCGACAGCCAGACGTACACGATCACGCCGGACAACGGCTACCTCATCTGGGATGTGGCGATCGACGGCGCCTCGATGGGCGTCCTCACGAGCTACACGTTCACGAACGTGCACGAGCCGCACTCGATCGAGGCCGTGTTCCTCGACATCACGGTCCCGACGGTGATCACGAATCTGGACGCCCAGGCGTTCGAGGACGGCGTGCGGATTGTATGGCAGATCGACCACCCGTCGCTGCTGACCGACGTGTCGCTCGAGCGCGCCGCGGCCGCGGTGGGGCCGTGGACGGCGGTGTCGGGTGAGGTGTCGCGCACCGTGAAGGCGGCGGCGATCGTGGACCGGTCGGTGACGGGTGGCACGACCTACTGGTACCGCCTGGTCGGCACCACGACGGGCGGCCAGCGCGTCACCTACGGCCCGGTCCAGGCGCAGGCGGTCGTGGCGGTACGCTCGTTCGCGCTAAGCCGTGTCACGCCGAACCCGACGCCCGGGGCGTTCTCGGTGGACTTCACGCTCGTCCGCGAGGCGCGCGTGCATCTCGGCCTGCACGACCTGCAGGGCCGCGAGGTCGCGGTGCTGGGCGACGGCGTCTACCGCGCCGGCCGCTACCAGGCTCGCTGGGATGGCATGGGTGACCACGGCACGGTGCCGGCGGGCGTCTACTTCGTCCGCTACTCCGTCGCCGGCCAGCACTTCACCCAGCGCGTCGTGATCACGAGATGATCTAGGCCGTTTTTAGCATGTGCGTTGTCGAGCCGCGGCCACCCCACCCGGGTGGCCGCGGTGCTTTCGCCTTGCCGGGCACCGAGGCCTCGGGGTTCCCGGGCTCCCGAGGCTTCACGACGGCCCACGCCGCCGGGTCAATGGGATGCGTCCCGGTCTCCGATCCGGGACTCATGCGCCCGCCCCCGTCCGCCGATACCCATGCGGTGTATCGCAGGCTGTTCCCGTCACCCATTGATCCCAGGAGACGTTCATGACGAAGCACGCGGTTGCACTCTCGAGGTGGGGACTCGGCATTCTCGTCCTCGCTGTCGTCGGTCTCACGGGGGCGGCGCCCGCGTGGGCGGCACGCAGTCCGAACTCCGTGACGGTGGGCGCCGGCACGTGCTGGGG
>JANLWK010000329.1:0-1766 GCA_031364505.1 Candidatus Eiseniibacteriota bacterium
ATCACTTCCAGGCGCACATCGACGCGTACCACGCGGCAGGAGGAACCGCGATCGAACGAGTGTCGCTCGACCTCCAGCGAATGGGTGAGCGATCTTGCATCGCGACGGTGTGCTGGCACGTCCTCGGTCGCGATCACGAAGTCGTGAAGGAGCGCATCACGACGTACCATCTGGTTGCCTCGGACGGCAACTGGCGGATCCTCAGCTACACGAACCACGACGGATAGCGTTCGAGCCGCCGCCGTCGCGCAGCTCTTCCATCAGCTGGATCGACCTCTCCGATTCATCGGGCTGTTGCAATCACGGTGACGCCGTGCACGGGAGGTAGTCGTTCCGGTCGGGCCGAGTCGGTCGGCCACGCGCAGCGCGAGCTGCCGGCCGTTGGCTGCCGGACATCCCCTTTAGATGTGCCGACGGCGGGGAGATCGATGCCGCGCGAGGGCGCTGCCAAAACGGCGAAGGATGGTGTCGACTTCCAAGCCCGGGACGCTCAGGAGACATTCCCGGACGCTGGCCCAGCCAACCGGCTTGATGGATGGGCGCCGCGTCGGTGCAGCACGTGCGAAGGCGAGGCAGGCGGCTCAGCAGGTAAGACACACGGTGGCGCGCGTACAGTCGCGGCATGTCAATGACCACGCTCGCTTCTGGTCTAACGCTCTCGTGTGCTGACCGGGGGTACGCGTCTGATCCAGCCGTGCTCATGCTCCCCGGCCCGACCGACTCGTGGCGCTCCTACCAGCCCGTTCTCGATCTCCTGCCGGATGGGCTCCGCGCCATCGCCGTGTCCCAGCGCGGGCACGGCGAGTCGGGCAAGCCGGAGAGCGGATACCGCGTCGACGACTTCGCGGCCGACGTGGTGCCGTTGCTCGATGCCCTGAATGTCGAGCGGGCTGTCCTGGTATCCCACTCGGGCTCTTGCCTCGTCGCTCGAAGAGTCGCCCTGGATCATCCGTCTCGAGTCGCAGGACTGATCCTCGAAGCGTCTCCGACGACGCTCCGAGGCGACGCGCAGCTGCTGCGCTTCGTCGAGTCGGTCGTGTCCGAGCTGGAGGATCCCATCAGTCCGGACTTCGCACGGTCGCTTGTCGTCGACACGTCATCGGAGAACGTCGCGCCCGAGCTGGTCGACCTGCTTGTGGCGGATGTGCTCGCGGTTCCGGTACACGTATGGAAGGAGACGTTCGCGGGGTTGCTCTCATACGACGACCAGGCGGAGCTCCCGCTCATTGAAGCGCCGACGCTCCTGGTCTGGGGCGACGCCGACACCTTGGTGTCGCGTGAGATGCAACACCAGCTCGCGCGCTCGATTCCCGATGCTTCCCTCCGCGTCTATTCCGGTGTCGGGCACACCCCCCGCTGGGAGGATCCGGCGCGCTTCAGCACCGAACTCGTCGCGTTCGCGCATGGCGGTCCGCCCTAGAACGCTCAGGCGTCAAGTGCCGCACGCTGGCCCAGGCCAGGGGGACGGGGGAAACGCTCTGCTGCGGCTAGTGCGGCTTGGCGTAGCTCTGGATCTGGCCGAAGTCCACCATCACGCACGCCTCGTCGCCGACGGTCCAAGCATCGTGACCGGGGGCAATGTGGACGGCGTCGCCTGGGCCGCACTCGCCCTCAGTTCCGTCGTCCATCACGATGTGCATCCGCCCGGAGAGCACGTAACCGAGGTGGGCTGTTTGGCAGCTTTCTGTACCGGCAATCGGCTTGACATGCTCGGACCAGCGCCAGCCGGGCTCAAATACACCGCGGCCAACCGGCCCCGAACTGAG
>JANLWK010000422.1:0-2262 GCA_031364505.1 Candidatus Eiseniibacteriota bacterium
GGCGTCGAACTCGGTGGCGATGCGCGCGTCGAACCCGCGGCCGGCGACGGCGATGGCGAAGGTGTTCTGGTGATCCTCGCCGCACGCCTCGACGCACTTGTAGCAGAGCACGCACTTCGAGTAGTCGCGCACGTAGAGGTCGTTGTCGATCCGCACCGGCTGCGACACGGTCGCCGCCGTCGCGAGCGCGGGCGGCGCGTGGTGCCCGGCCACCGCGTGCCCCGTCGACGGCGCGCCGGGGCCGTAGCGCTCGGGCCGGCAATCGTATTCGCGCAGCTGCGCCTGCAGCGTCGGCGCGGCGGACAGGTCCACCGAGGAGCCGAGCATCTCGAGCACCATGCGCCGCGCCGCGCGCACGCGCTCCGATCCGGTGCGGACGACCATGCCGGTTTCGGCGCGCATCGAGCAGCTCGGCGCGAGCACGCGCGCGCCCTCGAGCTCGACGACGCACAGCCGGCATGCATTGGCCGGCGTCAGCGTCTCGAGCGTGCACAGCGTCGGCACGTCCACGCCCGCGGAACGGCACGCATGGAGCAGCGACGTCCCCGTCGCGACATCGACTGCGCGCCCGTCGACGGTGAGCGCGACGCGGCCGGGCGCGGCGGTGGGTGGCGGCGCGGGCGAAGCGCTCGCGCCGCTCGCGAGTGCCGGCGACACCGCCAGCGCGGGCGCCGCGCGCGGCCCGAATAGTCCGAGGCGCCGGATCGCCGACTCGACCGCGGCGTAGGCGGTCTGGCCGAGCCCGCAGATCGACGCGTCGCGCATGCCGACGCCGACGTCGTCGATCAGCGTCAGCTCCGTCGCCGTGTCGCCGCGCGGGCGGCCCGCGACGAGGCGGTGGAGGGCCTCCTCCTGCCGCACCGTCCCGACGCGGCACGGCACGCACTGGCCGCACGACTCGTCGCGGAAGAACGAGGCGATGCGCAGCACCACGGCGCGCAGATCGACCGTGTCGTCGAACACCATGACGACGCCCGAGCCGAGCGTGGTGCCGGCGGCACGCGCGTCCTCGAGCGTGAGTGGCAGGTCGATCTCGTCGGGGCGCAGGAACGTCCCGGCAGCACCCCCGAGCAGCAGCGCCCGGAGCGTCCGGCCCGCGGGCACGCCGCCGGCGCGATCGATCAGCGCGCGCAGCGTCGTTCCGAGCGCGACCTCGTACACCCCGGGGATTCGCACGTTGCCGCTCACGCAGAACAGCCGCGTGCCGGTCGACTTGGGCGTGCCTGTCCGCGCGTAGGCGTCACCGCCGCCGAGCACGATCGGCAGCACGTTGACGAGCGTCTCGACGTTGTTGACCAGGGTGGGCAGTCCGAACAGGCCCGCCTCGACGGGAAACGGCGGCTTCTTGCGCGGCTCGCCGCGGTAGCCCTCGATCGACTCGAACAGCGCCGTTTCCTCGCCGCAGATGTACGCCCCCGAGCCGCGGCGCAGCTCGATGTCGAACGCGAAGTCGCTGCCGAGGATGTTCGCACCGAGCAGGCCCGCGGCGCGGCACGCGGCGACGGCGTTCGCGATGCGCTCGTGCGCCAGCGGATATTCGGCGCGCAGGTAGACGAAGCCCAGCTCGCAGCCCGTGGCGAACGCCGCGATCGTCATCGCCTCGACGACGGCGAACGGATCGGCGCACATGAGCGCACGATCCTTGAACGTGCCCGGCTCCGATTCGTCCGCGTTGCACACCAGGAGGTGTGGATGCGCGGGCTGAGTGCGCACGGCCTCCCACTTGCGGCCGGTCGGGAACGCGGCGCCGCCGCGGCCGACGAGGCCTGCCGTCGTCACTTCGCGGATCACGGCCTCCGGCCCCATCTCGAGCGCGCGCGCGAGTGCCGCCATGCCGCCCGAGGCCCGGTACGCATCGAGGCTCGTGGGATCGACCACACCGGCACGCCGGAGCAGCACCAGCGACGAATCGCCGCGCTGCGGCACGTCGATCTCGCCCGACGCATCGGCCGCCGGTGCCGCGCCCGCGAGCCACGAGCGAACCGACTCGGCCGTCACGTGCCCCGCGAGGCGCTCGACCGGCGTCTCGCCGGCCTCGGTGACGAGGGCCGCGGGTGCGGCGTCGCAGAGCCCGAGGCACGGCGAGCGCATCCACGCCGCGCGGCCGGGATCGTGCTCGATCGCGTCGCCGGGCGCTGCGCCGGGGGATGCGTGCGACAGCGGCGGGCCGGCCTCCGCCTCGAGAGTCCGGCACATTCCGTCGGCCCCGCGCGCGCGGCAGGCGATGTCGTCGCACACGTGGACGACGCGGCGCGGCCGCGG
>JANLWK010000003.1:0-4909 GCA_031364505.1 Candidatus Eiseniibacteriota bacterium
GCGGCCGGCACGGAGCAGGTCGCGGGCGTAATCGCAACGGAGCGCGACGATGCCGGTGCGCGAGCGCATGGCCCGCTCGTAGAGAGGGAACGCCTCGTCCCAGCGCCGATCGAGCGCGAGTGCGGCTGCCTTGCCCCACAGCGCCTCCGGCAGGTCCGACTGCGAGGCGAGTGCGGCGTCGTACGCGGCCGCGGACGCGGCGCCGTTGCCTCGGACCCATTCGAGATCGCCGATCCTGAGGTCCACGCGATCGCGATCCTTCTCGAGCACCCTCGGCCGCGACGCGCGCAGCAGCACGAGCGCGCTGTCGATCCCGCGGCCGCCGTACCACACCGCGTCGGCCGCGCCGGAGACGATGTCGCCGCTCTCGGGATGAGTCTCGAGCGCGCGCCGCCCCGCCGCGAGGGCGGAGTCGCGCGCCCCGAGTAGCACGAGCGCGCGCGTGCGCGACGCCAGCGCCTGCTCGGCCTCGCGCGCGCGGGCGAGTGCCCGGTCGTAGAAACCCAGCGCGGCGGCCACGTCGCCCTTCTCGGCCTTGTCGTCGCCGGCGTTCGTGTAGGCGATCGGGTAGGACGCCGAGACGTCCGTGAGCGCCATGTCGCGCCGGACGAGGTCGCGGAGCCCCGGGTCCATCGCGACGAGCCGCTCGCCCACCACCTCGCGCGGGTCCCACGCGTCACGGCGCGGCGAGTAGAGCGCGTTGGCGCCCTCGGCGAAGTACTCGTAGACGCTGCCGCCCGCGTACTGCGACAGGAACCCGTCGTGGCTCGCCTCGTCACGCGTCTTCGCCCGGCGATACAGCTCCTGGATCGCGCGCGACTGCTCCGTCGTCAGCACGCCGTGCACCTGGTGCGTCAGCTCGTGGAGCACGGTGTTGTAGCGATCGAAGATCGTGCGCTCCACGTCCTCGATGCCCGTGACCGTCGTGAATCCGCCGGCGCCGCGCACGTCGTCCCACAGCCGTGAGTCGTACGAGATGCGCGTGTCGCGCAGCGACTCGAGCCCGGGCACCTCCGACAGCAGCAGGCAGAGCGGCTTGATGTAGTAGTGCGAGCCACCCTCGTTGAGCACCGGGATGAAGGTCTTCCATGGCTCGACCGAGAGCGCCACGCGCTTGCGATGACGCGGCGACAGCGAGCCCCAGTTGAGCACGAACGCCTCGATGCCCGGCACGCGCGGCGTCGGCAGGGCGGCGAACCGCTTCTCGTAGTCGGGGCGGTGGACGTCGATCGCGAACCGCTGCGACTCGAGCGCCTTGGCGAGCACAGCGTGGGCGCGGCCGTACTCGGGGGCCAGGCGGAGCGCCTCGAAGCAGCGGTCGCGCGCCGAGGCGTAGCGCCCATCCTCGAAGTCGAGCGAGGCGATCCGCACGCGCGCGTCGGCCCAGCCGGCGTGGGTGCGGGCGACGCCCTCGTACGCGCGACGCGCGCCGGCGCGATCACCGCGCGCGAGCAGTTGGTCGGCGTGCGCCAGCGCGCGCCGGCCCGCCGAGTCGGCGAACGCCTGCGACTGCGAGCGGTACAGCTCGGTGTACGTCTTCCGCGCGTAGCCGTTGCCGAGATAGTAGTGCGACGTCTCGTGGTAGGGGTTGAGCTTCAGGCCCCACTCGACCGCCGTGATCGCCTCGTCCGTGCGGCCGAGCCGGATCAGGCTCTCGGACAACTCGCGCAGCGCGTCCGGCGTGGCGCCGAGCGCCATGGACTGCCGCCCCGCGGCGAGCCCGGCCTCGTTGTCGCGGAGCTGGTTCTTCACCTGCGCGAGCGCGCGGAAGGCCGCCGCCCGCGCCGCGCGCGTCTCGTCGCCGCTCGCGTCATCGGTGAGCCGGATCACGCGCGTGGCGCACGACTCGGCGCGCGCGTAGCGCTGCATCGCGAAGGCGAGCCGGCCGGCGGCGAGAAGCTCGGGGACCGCCGCGCGGGGCGCGGTGGCGATGGTGAGATTCCGCGTGAGCATGTCGATCGTGCGTGAGTCGTCCTGCGTGAAGTGCCACGCGTAGATCAGCGTGCGCTCGCCGTCCGCGCTCTCGCGGCCCGCGGCGAGCAGCTTCACGAGCGCCGGCGCCGCCGCGAAGTCCTGGCGCATGAGCGCGAGGCGCAGCCGTGCGCGCGCGACGTCGTAGCGATCGCCCGCGAGCCGCGACTCCGCCTTCGCGGCCTCGTCGACGCGCCCCGCGTCCATCAGGAGGTCGAGGTCCGCGGGCGCGAGCGTCCCCTTCGGCAGCGACGCGATGCGCGCGAGGCGCTCCGCTTGCTGCGCCTCGACGGGAGCGAAGAGCGTGTCGGCGGGCGTGGCGGCCGCCGCGAAGGATGGGAGCGTCAGCAGGATGGCGGCGGTCGCGAGCGCGCGGCGGATCATCGGGAGGAGCCTTTCTTACGGGGCGTGGGAGCCGCCTTGGGGGACTTCGGGGGAGTGGAGGTCACGGTCGTCGGCTTGGCGGGTTTCGGGGCCGCGGTCTTCGGCCTCACCCGCTTCGGCGCGCGGCTCGGCGTGGGCGGCGCGGGCGATGCGGCAGCAGACGTGCGCATCGCGCCGCTCTTCTTCGCGATGCGCCACGTCTCGAACTCGGCGAACGAGCGCGTGTTCAGCACGTCGGACGCCTCGAGGCCCGCGCGGCGGGCGACGAACACGCCGTACCGGATGTAGTCGAGCGTCGAGGTCGAATGGGCATCGGTGTCGATCGTGAACCGGAGCCCCATCGATTTCGCCAGCCGCGCGTTCACGTCGGACAGGTCCATCCTGTCCGGCTGGGCGTTGATCTCCATCGCCACGCCCAACTCGGCCGCGCGCCGGAACACGCGCTCGAAGTCGAGGTCCGCGGCCCCGCGCGCGCCGATCTTGCGCCCGCTCGGGTGGCCCATGACGCACACGGCGGGGTGCTCGAGCGCCCTGAGCACGCGCTGCGTCACGACCTCGCGCGGCTGGGCGAGGCTCGAGTGGAGCGAGATCACCACCCAGTCGAGCAGGTGCAGCGTCTCGTCGTCCAGGTCGAGCTGGCCGTCGGCCAGGATGTCGACCTCGAGCCCGTGCAGCACGTGGATGCCGGGCACTTCGCGGCGCACGGCGGCGATCTCGCCGACCGACTGCCGCACGCGCGCCTCGTCGAATCCCCGCGTCATGCCGAGTGCGGCCGAGTGCTCGGTGATGGCGCAGTACTCGTAGCCGTAGTCGCGGGCCGCGCGCACCATGTCGGCGAGCGAATCGCGGCCGTCGCTGCGGTTCGAGTGCATGTGGAGGTCGGCGCACAGGTCGTCCTCCTCGATCAGGCGGGGCAGCGTGCCGTCGCGCGCCATCTCGATCTCACGCCCGGCCTCACGCAGCTCGGGCGGGATCCAAGCGAGGCCCAGCGCCCGGTAGACGTCCTCCTCGGTCGCGGCGGCGACGACGCGGTCGCCGCGCGTCAGGGCGTACTCGTTCAGGCTCAGCCCCAAGTCGATCGCGAGCTGGCGGAGCTCGATGTTGTGCTGCTTGCTGCCCGTGAAGTAGAGCAGTGCGGCGCCGAAGGACTTCTCGGGCACGTGGCGCAGGTCCACCTGGAGCCCGTTGCCGAGGCGCACGGAGGACTTGGTGTCGCCGCGCCCCAGCAGCTCGGCGACGTATGCGTGCGTCGTGAACGCCGTCATCACCGCGTCCGCGGTCCCGCCGCACACGACGAGGTCCAGGTCGCCGACTGACTCGCGCCGGCGGCGGAACGAGCCGGCCAGCTCGACGCGCTCGACGCCGGGCACCGCGAGCACAGCGTCCCTCAGCTCGTGCGCCACCGCCCACGCACCGTGGATCAGCACGCGGCCCGAGGGCGCGGCCGCAGTCGCCTCGATCGCCTTGAGGATCTTCGCCTCGATCGTGGCGCCGAAACCCGGCAGCTCGCGCAGCCGGCCGGCCCGCGCCGCCTGCTCGAGGTCGTCGCGGCCGCGCACGCCGAGCGCGTCGAACAGCTGCTTCACGCGCTTGGGTCCCAGGCCCTGGAGCTGGGTCAGCTCGACGAGCGTCGGCGGGAACTTCTTCGAGAGATCGCTGTGGACCTGCGTTTCACCCGTGGTGACCAGCTCGCGGATCTTCTGCTCCAGGTCCTTGCCGATGCCCTTGACCTGCTGCAGCCGGCCCTCGGTCAGGGCCAGCGTGGCGGCCGGTTCGGCCAGCTCCGCGATGACGCGCGCGCCCTCGCGATACGCGCGGATGCGGAACGGGTTCGCGCCGTCCATCTCGAGCATGGTCGCGACCTGGTCGAACACCGCCGCGATCTGGGCATTGGTCATGGTCGTCTTGGTCCCCGCGTTACGCTTCGCCGATCTTCTTCAGGAACTGCTTTTCGTCGATGACGGTGAGTCCGAGCTTCTCGGCGTCGGCGAGCTTGGAGCCCGCACCGGGCCCGGCGACGACGAATGTCACCTTCTTGCTGATCGTGCCGGTCACGCGGGCGCCGCGCGCCTCGGCCTTGCGTTGCGCCTCGGGGCGGCTCAGTTGCTCGAGCGTGCCGGTGAACACGATCGTTTCGCCGGCCAGCGTCTGCGGCCCGCGCTCCTTCTTCTCGGCGACGGGTTGGACGCCGGCGGCGAACAGCCGGTCGAGCACCTTTCGGTTCTTCGCGTTGTCGAAGAAGTGCCGAGCCGATGCGGCGACCTCGGGCCCGACGCCCTTGATCGACTGGAGCTCCTCCTCGGTCGCCTCGACGATGGGTTTCACGGCGCCGTAGTGCTCCGCGAGCAGCCGCGACACCGTCTCGCCGACGTGCTCGATGCCGAGCGCGTACAGGAACCGCTCGAGCCGCGGACGCCGGCTGCCCTCGAGCGCCGCCATCAGATTTTCGATCGACTTCTCGGCGAAGCCCTCGAGCCCCGCGAGATCGATGGGCGTCAGCGCGTACAGGTCGGCGATGTCGCGGACGAGCCGCTTCTCGAGCAGCTGTCGCACG
>JANLWK010000019.1:0-7173 GCA_031364505.1 Candidatus Eiseniibacteriota bacterium
GTCACCCCTCCGATGAGGGTCGCTGCGCGACGCGCGGACCTCGTACCGAGGGCCCGCTCGCCTTCGCTCCTGTTACGGCTCGCTGCCTCTGGCTGCGCTCCGCCATCCTGGCTGCGCGCGCCATTCACACGCCCTGTCCGCGTGCCTCCGGATGCCCCGTGTGCAGGGGCATGTTCGACGGCGGGTGGTCGCGTTCGCTCGCCCTTCGGCTCGCTGCGCTCTGCGCAGGACAGTTCGGCGCGATCGAACGAAAGTGTCCCCGGGGACAGTCGCGCTCAGCGCGTCGTCGTCGACGTTCCCGCGACGCCGTGCTCCGCGTTCGCACGCGTGCGTGCGGGGTCGCGAGCATCCCACTATGCTCCGCGGCATGAGCGCCTCCGATTCCCGCGGCCGACGTGGACGGGCGCGGGGTGGCCGCGCGCGACCCCCCTCGTCGCGCGCGGAGGAGGCGCGGGCGGCGCCCGTGAACCTCGCAACGGGATTCGGGCGCGTGGCGCTCGTCCTCACGCTCGCGTGGGCCGCGTTGTTCGCGCCGCAGCTCGTCCAGCGGAAGGCGTTCGTGATCGGGGATGCCGGCTCGCTGCGGTCGTTCGCAGAATTTTCGGCGGAGCGCTGGCGTCAGCGGCACGAGCGCACGCACTGGAACCCATATGTGTTCACCGGCATTGCCGCCACCGTGAGCCTGCAGGACTCGCGGCCCCAGTACCTGCCCGCGCCGCTGCTCACCGCGTTCGATGCGGTGCATCGCCTGCCGGTATGGCCGCCGCTCGCGATTCCGCTCCTCGTTCACCTGGCCGGCATGCTCGCGGCCGCGGCGCTCGCGCGTTCGCTGTGGGCGGCCGGACCGCTGGCCATGACGTGGGCGGGCCTGGCGTGGGGGTTGATGCCGAACCTCGTTGTGCCGTTCGCCTACGGACACGACGCCCAGGTCATGGCCACGAGCCTGGTGCCCGTCGTGCTGCTGGGCGTCGATCGCATCGTCGCGGCGACGCGCGCCGCGAGCCTCCGCGGCGCGGCGATAGGATTCGCGGGAGCGATCGGCGCGATGCTGCTCGCGGCGTATCCGCAGGTGGTCGTGCTGATGCTGCTGCTCTGTGCCGCGTTCGCGTTCCAGCGCGTCGCGGTGGCGCGCCGTCCGGGGCGCATCGCGTGGATCGCGGGGGCCGCCGTGCTCGGGACGGCGATCGGCATGGCGGTGTGGTGGCCGGGCATGCTGTACAACGCGCACTCGATTCGTGGCGGGGGCATGGACGAGAGGGAAGTGGCCCGCTGGAGCATGGCGTGGCGCGACCTGCTCGTGACCGGCTGGCCGTGGGCCGTCGGCTTCGGCGGGCAGTCCTACTGGGGTGGCCTCGCGTCGACCGACTTCCCACATTACCTGGGTGCGGGCGTGCTGACGCTCGCCGCCGTCGGACTCGGTCGCGGTCGCGATCGGGCGGCCGCGCTGCTCCTCGCGGCCGTCGCCGCGATCGGCGCCCTGCTCGCACTGGGCACTCACCTTGGCCCGGTGCACGCGGTGCTGCGCCGTCTCCCGCTGTTCTCGTCGTTCCGTCTCGCCGTGAACGCGCTCATCCTCACCCAGTTCGCCGTCGTGATGCTGTCGGCCCGCGGCGTCGAGCGGCTGGGGGCCCGAGCGAGCGGGTCCCGGTCGCTGATTGCGGCCGCGCTGCCGGCTGCGGCACTCCTGCTCGCGATCGCCCTGCTGGCCGATCCTGATGGATGGGCGCGCTGGGCGACGACCGTGCGGCCCGGGTTATCCATGCTCGCGGCCGGGGAAGCCGCGCGGCATGCCGCGACGGACCTCGTGGTCCGCGCGGGGCTCGCCCTCGTCACGCTGCTCGTGCTGGTGTGGGGCCGGGCCCGCGGGGTCGCGTGGGCCGGCGTCGTGGCGCTCGCGCTGATGGCGATCGATCTTGCGGCAGTGGATGCGCCGTTCCTCCGGCGCGCCAACGGTGATCTCGACGCGATCCGGCATCCGCGCGCGCCCGAGTCCGCCACGCTCGCCGCGAGCGAGCCGGTGTTCCGCGGGCTGGGTCCGGCGCGGGGACTCTTCTTCTCGAACGACTGGATTCGCTGGAAGGCGCGCAGCGTGGGCGGCAATCACCCGGCGGTGAACCGCGCGTGGGATGACTTGCTCAAGCGCGGGCTGTTCACGGCGCCCCCCGTGCTGCGCGCGCTCGCGGTGAAGTACGTATCCGTCGGGCCGGGCGAGCTCGATCCGGAGTGGTTCGAGCGCCTGCGCGCAGGCCCCGAGGGCCTGTGGCGGGTGAAGCGGGCGCTGTCACGCGCGTACGCGGTTCCCGAGGTCCGGAGCCTCCCGAGCGAGGACGACGTGCTGCGCGCCCTGGCCGACCCACGGTTCGATGCCGGGGCCATCGCGCTGACATCGAACGAGAGTGGGACCGGGTCCTATGCGATCGCCGCCGACTGCAGAATTCGCTGGATCGACGATGAGCCGGATCACATCGCCATCGCGACCGAGGCCCCGGGGCCGAGCTTCGTCGTCATCGCCGACGCATGGTTCCCCGGCTGGAGCGCCACGCTCGACGGCCGCCCGCTCACTATCGCGCGCGTCGACCATCTCGTCCGCGGCGTCGCCGTCCCACCGGGCAGGCACGTCATCGCCATGCGCTACGTGCCCGAAGGCTGGCGCATCGCGGAAGCCGTCACGCGGCTCGCGCTGCTACTGTGGATCGCCTGCCTGCTCGCGTTGCTCGCGTGGAGGCACGTCGCGCGCCGAGGATGATCGGGATCGGTGGACACGAAGCGTGGTGCAACAACTGCGCACGCGGACGGTCAGCTGCGAACGGCGGGTGCGATCCCCAGACTTTCCGCGAGCCGCGCCACCGCGTCGGCGGCCTGGCGGTAGCCGGTCTCGAGCAGGAAGTCGCGCGCGCGTCCGTACGACTTGTGTCCGAGCACGTAGAAGTTCGGCTCTGGCGACGCGAGCGAGTCGGCGCCGAGCGCCGGGGCCGAGGTGCAACCCTTTGACCCCGCCGCGCTGAGCGACGTGGCGAGCGCTATCGGTCCGCGCGTGACGTGGCTCTCGTGCACCTGCAGCTCGCGGTACATCGAGGTGTCGGGGCCGAAGCCGGTGTTCACGATCACCTGGTCCGAGTCCTCGTCTTGTACGCGGTCGCCGATGACGAGCGTCGCGGTGTAACGGTGCGTGGCCGAGTTGTACTGCAGCGCCTCGATCACGGCGCCGCCGACGTGGCGCACCGCCGGATGCCCGCCGGCGATCAGCCCGCGTGCGCGAGCGTGGAGCGCGCGCAGCTCGCCGAGCGTCTCATCGGGATCGTCGACGTACAGCCGCTCCGCGCCTCCGCGCGTCACCCACGTCACCGCGGTGCCCGGGACCTGGTCCGCGAGCGCGGCCAGGTTCGTGACCACGGTCGCCGCACTAGCGCCCGATCCGATCACGAGCCCCGTCTTGCCGGCGTAGCGATCGCGGCGCAGGTCGAGCACATCGTCGCAGTGGTAGGACATCTGCGGCGCCAGGTACAGTTCGCCCCGCGCCGGGATCCCGCCGTCGCCCGCCCAGTTCGGCTGGCCGTAGACTCCCGAGGCGTCGATCACCGCGAACGCGTGCACGAAGTTCTCGCGCCCGCCCGCGTCGCGGACCATGAGCCGGAACGGATGCTCGCCGCGCCGCGCCGAATCCGGATCGTCGCCCTTGAGCAACCCGCGCCGCCCGATGTGCGCGACGCGCGAGTGCGCGTGGATGCGCGGCTTCAGGTCGTCGAGGCCCGCGAGCGGCGCGAGGTAGCGCTCGGTCAGCTCGCGCCCGGTCGGGCAGGTCTCGGCATCCGGCTTGGCCCACCCCGTGGCGGCGAGCCGGCCCCCCGACGCAGGGCCGACATTCATGCGCCACGGCGTGAACATGCGCACGTGCCCCCACGCGATCGTGTGCGCTCCGACCTCGCCGCGCTCGAACACGTGCACGTCGAACCCGGCATCCATGGCCGCGGCCGCGGCCTCGAGGCCCACCGGGCCGGCGCCGATCACGGCGAGCGTATTGCGAGCGGGGAGTGGCATAGGGCCGAGCAGTATACGCGGACGCGCGTGTCGCGGGAACTGCCCTGCCCCATCAGCGCGAGAGGACGATGAGTGAACCGCGCGGCGCACTCATCCGCCGGTCCCTGGCGCCGCCGCCGGAAGATCGAGCTCGATCTCGAGCCCGTGCGGCGCTCGCGCGCGGGCGCGGATGCTGCCGCCGTGGCGCTCGACGATCTCGCGGACGATCGCGAGGCCGAGCCCCGAGCCGTCGGGCTCGGCGCCGGACGACTTCGTGGCGCCCGGGGCGCGGTAGAAGCGCTGGAACAGGCGCTCCATCTCCTCGGGCGGCGCGCCCGGGCCGTCGTCGCTCACGGTGAGCCGCGCCGCGGCCGCGCCGTCGTCGCCGGCGATCACGCTGACGGCGATCCTCACCGTGCCGCCCGGCGGGACGTAGCGCAGCGCGTTGTTGAGCAGGTTCTCGACGACCTGCTCGATGCGATGGCCGTCGGCGTCGATCCAGGCCTCCGCGGGCGCCGTGTCCCACTGGAGCGTGAGTCCGACGCGCGTGAAGCGCGGCTGGAAGCGCTCGGCCACGTTCCGGCAGAGCTGCACGAGATCGAGCGGCTCGCGTTCGAGCGGCGAGGCGCCGGCCTCGAGGCGCGCCAGGTCGAACAGGTCGCGGATCAGCCGGTCGAGCCGGCGTGACTCCTCGAGCGTGTTGCGCAGGTAGCGCGTGCGGTCGGTGTCGGCCAGCTCGACGCGCGGGTCGAGCAGCGTTTCGGTGTAACCGCGGATCGACGTCAGCGGCGTCGCCAGCTCGTGGGTGATGTCGGCGAACAGCTGGCGGCGCTGGCGTTCCTCGCGAGTCAGCCGGTCGCGCGCCGCGGCGAGCGACAAGACCATGTGGTTGAACTGCTCGGACAGCCGGCCGATCTCGTCCGGATTCGTGTCGTCGACGCGCGCCGACAGGTCGTCGTCGGCGACGCGCTGGGCGAACCGCTCGAGCGTGCGCAGCCGCCCGACCAGCAGCCGCACAATGACGAGTGCGGCGAGCAGCGAGGCGAGCAGCGCGATGGGAAGCGACAGCAGCAGCGCTTCCGGCCGGAAGCCCCAGACGCTGCGGTCGGGGCGCGGCGCGTACAGCACCGCCACCTGTCCCACCGGACCGTTGCCGCGGCGGATCACGCGCGCCGCGAGCGTCACGGTGGGATAGCGCTGGCCGGTGCGCGCGTCGCGCGTCGTCGAATCGGGATGATCCATCGCGTCGGCCAAACGGCGCGAGAACTCGGGCCGGTCGGCGACGGCGAATCGGTCGCGGCGGTAGAGCAGCGGCGCCCGCAGCTCGGTCTCGCTGCGGATGCGCCGGAGCAGCTCGAGCACGCGCACGCTGTCGGAAGCCCCCGTGGCGGACGTCATCTCGGCGGCGAAGCGCGAAACGGCCAGCTCGGCGCGCGTGCGCAGCTCGCGTTCCTCGAGCGGGCGCAGCACGGCGACGGCGATCAGGTTCTGGATCACGGTGCCGAGGAGTGCGGCACCCAGGAACGCGCCGGCGAAGGCCCAGAACAGGCTGCGCGGGCGCCGCGCCGCGTTCATCGCGGTTGCTCCGCGAACCGGTACCCGGCGCCCCAGACGGTCTGGATGAAGCGCGGGCGTGCCGGGTCCTCCTCGAGCTTGTGGCGCAGCCGGCTCACGAGGCTGTTGATCGAGCGATCGTCGACGATGCGGTCCGAGCCCCACACCTGCTCCATCAGCGCCTCGCGCGTGAACACGCGTCCCGGGCGCGAGGCGAGGAAGTAGAGCAGGTCGAACTCGAGCGTCGTGAGCTGAACCGGCTCGCCGGCGCGCTCGACCACGCGGCGCGCGGGATCGATGCGCACGGGGCCGACCTCGAGCACCTTGTCGCGCAGCGTGCCGGTGGCGCGGCGCAGCAGGGCGCGCACTCGCGCCAGCAGCTCGGCGACGCTGAATGGCTTGGTGATGTAGTCGTCGGCGCCGATCTCGAGGCCGAGCAGCTTGTCGCTCTCGCTCGAGCGCGCCGTGAGCATGAGGATCGCGACGTCGCTGTCGCGCCGGATGCGCCGCGTCACCTGCAGGCCGTCGACTCCGGGCAGCCCCAGGTCCAGCACGATCAGCTCAGGCCTCCACGCGTCGAACTCGGCGAGCGCCTGGCCGCCATCGACCACGAGGCGGCATTCGTAGCCGCTCGTCTCGAGGTTCTTGACGACCATCTCGCCGATGCGCGCGTCGTCTTCGACGACGAGGATCCGTTGGCTCATCTCGATTGTCCCTCACCCGGCCCCGCCGGGGGCCGGCGGCGGCCATCCACACCGTACACCGGCCGTGTTGCAGAACCATTGCAAGTGCTCACACGACCCTTGCATCGTGATGCGCGGCGGCCCCCGGGGGATGGGCGGCAAGCTCGCGCCGGGCCCCGGAGGATTTCCCATCCGCCCGTGATATTTCTGCGACATGTCCGAGCGTCTTATGGTGACGACGGACTTGACCCGGGAGACGCGATGGCAACGGAACGAAACGATTCGAAGGGCGTGGCGCGGGAGGCCCCGGCAAACCGGGAGATCGGATTCGTGACCCAGACCTTCAATCTGCTGGCGCGCGCCACGGCGCTGCGCAACGTCCAGCTGCCGATGACGGAGCGTGCATCGTGAAGCGTGCCCTGCTGCTACTCGTCGTCTCGGTGGCCGCGGTCGCCCTGATCGCCGTCGCGACGGCGCACGCCGCCGCACCCGATTCCTCGGGCGCCCGCCCGCTGACGCTGGCCGAGGCGCTGGCGCTCGCGAGCCGGAACGCGCCGCAGAACATCCAGGCCGCGGGCCAGCTTCGCGTCGACCAGGCGCGGCTGCGCGCGGCGTGGGGGGCGTTCCTGCCGAGCCTGTCGCTGTCGGCGGGCTCGACGCGGCAGTACCGGCCGGGCGGCTCGACCACGCGGATCGAGAACGGCACCGTCGTCCAGCTGCCGTCGACGCCGTGGTCCTACAACGCCGGCCTGAGCGCCAGTGTGCCGCTGTTCACGGGCGGCCAACGGCTGTTCGACCTGACCGGGGCCAAGTCAGACGTGCGGTCCTCGCGGTCGAACGAAGTGTTGCAGCGCTACGGCGTCCAGTTGTCGGTGAAGCAGACGTTCTTCGACGTGCTCGCGGCGCGCGAGTCCGAGGA
>JANLWK010000200.1:0-2494 GCA_031364505.1 Candidatus Eiseniibacteriota bacterium
TGAGTGAAGTGCGGCGCCACCAGCGCCACGTCGCCCGCATCGTAGCGCTCGAGCGCGGCGGGCCCGACCACCGCATTCGTCCGCCGGACCATCTCCGACCGGTCATCCAAGTCCGCCCAGCGCGTGAACGGATAGAAGGTCAGGAACGTCTCGGTTCCACCCGACCGCGCGTGCCACAGGACGGGCCTGCCGTCGGCGAGCAGCGAGTCGCCCTGGCGCAACGCGCCGAGCCACTCGATTCGCGCCCGCTCGAAGGTACGCGTCTTCGACGAGTCCGTATTGTCGAAGTGCACCCACCGATTCGGCACCGACCAATCGAGGAACCGATGCGTCCGCACGCCAGGCGGCGCCACCGCGAGGATCACGAGCAGCAACGGAAGCAGTGCCACTATAGATATCATCGACCCTCCATCGAGGCCTGGGCACGCTGGATCTCGGCGCTCCCGGGCTGCACCTCGAGACCTCGCCGCAACGCCTCGCGCGCGGCCGGCAGGTTGCCGGCGGCACGCAGCGCTTCCGCCTCGAGCAGGTAGTACTCCGCGAGATCGGGCTGCAGGCGCTCGGCCGCGCGGAAGTGTGGCGCCGCCGCGTCCGGCCGGGATCGGTCCATTTCGATGTGCCCGCGCACCATCGCGGCCTGCGCGCGGGCGGCGTCGGCGTCGGTCGCTGGCGCGGACGCCAGCGTGGACTCGGCGCGCGCGAGGTGCCCCGCGATGCGCTGCTGGTTCGCCAGCAACGGCCACACGAACGGATCGCTCCGGTCGGCGCGCGCCGCGGCCTCGAGGATCCGAAGGCCCTCTTCGGTCCGGCCGGCGAGCGACGCCTCGCGAACGCGGTCGAGTGCCGCGAGGATGCGCGCCCGGCGCGCGGCGTCGTTCGCGGCCTCGGTCAGCCGCCGCCCGGCGTCGGGGAACCCGGCCGCCGCCGCGGCGCTCGCGACCACGTCCGCGCGCTCGGGCAACCCGCGCTCCACGAAGTAGCGGCCGCGCGCTTCGAGCCATACTTCCTCGGGCCACGCGGCGTAGAGCGGTCCCGCCGGACGCGGCCCGGCGAACGGGAGCGACTCTGCGGCCGGCGGCTCGCCATGGGCGCGCGCCATGACGAGGTCGCGGGGGGCGCGGTACTCGACGATCGGCCGATCGTCCCGGTTGAACGGAGCGCCGTGCGTAAGCGGCTCGAGCGACGCGAAGGGGCCGGAGTAGTAGGCGGCCAAATCCTCCGGCGATCCGACCTGGGCACGCGCGAGCATCGCGCGCGCGGCCGCGCCGCGGAGCCGGTCGAGTGACAGGCTCGCACTCGGGGGCCCCGCGACGAGCAGCAGGTCTTCGTCCCTCCACACGACGAACGCGTGTCCATCGGGAAACACCGCGAGGAACGACCGGAGCATCGAGGCAAGCGTGGCCGGCGTGAGCTCGTAGAGTTGGATCCACTGGCAGAACACACCGCGGGTCTCGAGGCGCGAGCGCACGAGGCGATAGAAATCGACGGTGAACAGGTTGTTCACGCCGGCCATCCAGGGGTTCGACGGCTCCGAGACGATCAGCCCGTAGCGGGTGTCGCCGTGCTGAACGAGCGTTCGCGCGTCGCCCACGATCAGGCGTACGCGCGGATCGTCGAGCGGGTCTTCACCGGGCGCGTGGAAGAAGTGCGATGCCTGGATCACCGCCGGCTCCAGCTCGACGACGTCGGTGCGCCCCGCGCCCCCCGCGAGCACGGCCGCGGTCGTGACGCCCGAGCCCAGGCCGATCACCAGGCTGCGCGCCCCCGAGTCGACGCATGCCGCGGGCAACAGGCCGAGCATCACCTGCGTCTCCATGTCGTTGGTGCTCGCCTCGACCTTGCCGTTGACCCGCAGCCACCGGTTGCCGGTGGCGTCGCTGGTGCCCACGAGCACCGAGCCGTTCATCCCTTCCTTGTAGAAGAGGACGTGCTCCATCCGCGTGCCGCGCCACACGGTCGGGCCGTCGCCGCGGCGCTCGCTCGCCCGCCCGGCCACGTTGCGCGCCTCATTCGGGCGGAACAGTCCCGCCGACATGAGCGACGCGTCCCAGCGCGGCGCCTTGAACGCGAGCACTCCGACGCCAACGAGTGCGATCAGCGCCAGCACGGCGTCCAGGCCGCGCGCGCGTCGCGGGCCGCGGGCGTCGGGCACGTTGTCGCTCGTCCGCTCCAGGACGATGGCCGTCACGCCGATCGCGAGCGCGAGCAGGACCGCCGCGAGATGCGTCCCCGCCACCCCGAGCGCCGGGATCAGGAGGAAGCCGGCGGCGAGGGTACCCGCGATCGTGCCGGCGGTGTTCACCGCATAGCCGAACCCGGTCGCGTGCCCGCCGTCGCGCGATTGCAGCAGGCGCGTCGCCACCGGAAACACCGCGCCGAGGAACGCGCACGGCAGCAGGATGAGCGCCGCGACGAGGCCGACCTCGCCGCCGAACAGCGCCAGCCATCGCGATCCCGCGCGCTGCGTGATCGCGTACATCCACTCGGGCACGCG
>JANLWK010000151.1:0-4595 GCA_031364505.1 Candidatus Eiseniibacteriota bacterium
GCGCGATCACGCGCGTCCAGATGCCGCCGCGCACGTTGAACTTGCCCGTGACGGTCATCCGCTTCGGCTTCATCGCCCGCACGAGGTCGTCCAGGATCTGGTTCGTCACCTGCTCGAAGAAGTGGCCCTCGTTCCGGAACGACCAGATGTAGAGCTTGAGCGACTTGAGCTCAACGCACAGCCGCGCCGGCACGTAGCTCACGAGGATCGAGCCGAAGTCCGGCTGGCCCGTGACCGGGCAGAGTGCCGTGTACTCGGGGCACACGTGACGGATCACGTATTCGCGCCCCGGGCGCGGATTCGGAAACGTGACGAGCTTGCGGGATGGCTTCGTGGGCACAGGGTCCTCCGGTCGAGCCGCCAATACTCGGGACGGCGGACGCAAGGGTCAAGCGCATCCGCCACACGCATCCGGCAGACGCTTGACCAGCCATCGAACGGTCCAGCATCGTGGTCACGGAGGCACAGATGCGAATCTCGCTCCTCAGTGTGTCACTCGCGGCCGCACTGCTGGTACCCCTGTTCGCGATCCGCGTGGGCGCCGCCGTTGGGACGGCTCCCCAAGCGCCCGTGAACCTGGACTTCAAGGTCGGGGTGCCGGGAGAGATTCCTGAAGGGTGGGCGGTCCTCGGCCAACATCCACGGGCCTACAAGGTCGAGGTCAGAAGTGACCCGAGCCGTGTCGCCCATCGCTGCGTGGTGATCTCCGGAGGTTCCGCCGAATTCGTTACCGCGTCCCAATGGTTCGATGCGCGACCATGGCGCGGCCAGCGGGTGGAATTCACTGGCGCTCTGCGGTACAGGAGTGAAGCAGGCAAGGGCCACGGGGCCCTGTGGCTGCGTGCCGATGGAGACGACGGCCGGGTTCTCGCGTTCGACAACATGGACGACCGGCCCATCACCTCGTGGTCATGGACCCCGGCGAGGATCTTCCTCGAGATTCCGTTGAATGCCGACAAGATCTACATCGGGACCATGCTCGTTGGCACCGGTGAGTTGTGGACCGAGGAGGTCAAATTCCGAGCCTTGGGGAAACGCGGTGAGGGGGACGTTCCGCCTCGTCCGCTGACCGACCACGGACTCGACAACCTTGTCGCGTTCACTCGCCTGCTTGGCTACATGAGGCATTTCGACCCGGCCGACCCGGTGGTCTCTCTCGATTGGAATGCGTTTGCGATCGCCGCCATCGATACGGTCGAAGGCGCACGCGACGCCGCGGAGTTGGCCGCGACTCTCGGGGGCCTGTTCCAGCCTCTTGATCCGGTGTTGCGAGTGGATACGCGGCCGATTGAGAGCGATTCCCTTGCCGTGCACGGACCCGATGATTCCGTGATCGGAGTGGTGAGATGGCAGCACCACGGGTGGGGCGCCGGCACGGTCCCGGCCGGCCCCTACTGGAGCCGCCAGATACGGGAGCCGCTGAACCGCGTTGAGTTCGCGCCGGGCCCATTGCATGCAATCACGGCGTCCCTTGGAAGTGGCGTCTATTGCGGGGTCCCCACCGCTCTCTGGGCGGACTCGTCCGGGTCCCTGCCGCATACACGGGATGCTCTCTGGAAACCGAGCGGGCCGCGGCCGGCGGGCTTCCTTCCCTCCGCGAGTGATCGATCGACGCGTCTGGCTGGCGTGGTGCTGTGTTGGGGCGTCCTTCAACACTTTTTTCCGTACTTCGACGTCGTCAAGACCGATTGGGAGGCGGCGCTGCGGCAGGGGCTCCGTTCAGCAGCGACAGACCGCGGGCCGGGCGACTACCTGGCGACGTTGGAACGGCTCACAGCCCACCTGGATGATGGACATGCAGGCGTCCTTGGACCCGGCCAGGACGATCCATTCAACGCCCCATTTGCATGGCGTTGGCTCGGAAGACGGCTCGTAGTGACGACAGTGAGCGATTCTTGTCCGGACTCCATTCGTCCCGGCGATGTCGTGGGCTCGGTCAACGGCATCCCCACCGAGGACCGATACCGGGCTGTCGCAGCCAGGATCTCGGCGTCGACCGCGGGCAGGAAGCGACACTTGTCGCTGTCGCGAATGGCACCCACGTGCGACACCCTGGCGTTGGACGTCGAAGGTGCCGATGGGGTGCGACGCCGGGTGTCGGTGGCCTCGCGCACGACACTCACTCCCGATGCGATGAGCCACCCAAGGGCGGTGGATCAGCTGCGGCCCGGGATCTGGTACGTGGATGCGACGCATCTCAACGACTCCACATTCGCTTCCGTGGTGGACACGCTCGCGCGCGCCCGAGGCGTGATTTTCGACGTGCGCGGCTACCCCGGCAGGCTCGGGACGGAACCCCTTGCGCACTTGACGAATCGTCCCATGACGTCAGCTCGGTGGGGCTTTCCGATCGTCCGCAAGCCCGACCATCGTGACCCCGCCTTCGAGTGGTCGAGTTGGAAGGTGAAGCCCATGGTCCCGCGCTTCCGTGGCAGAGTCGCGTTCCTGATCGACGCGAAGGCCATCAGCTACGCGGAGACGTGGCTAGGCATCGTGGAACGCTACCGGCTGGGTGCGCTCATTGGGGAACCAACTGCCGGAACCAACGGGAACGTCAATCAGATCCACCTTCCGGGCGGCTACACCGTCAGCTTCACGGGAATGCGGGTGCTCAAGCACGACGGCTCACCTCACCATGGGATCGGCATCCGTCCCACGGTGCCGGTCTCTCCCACGCTGGCACGTATCCGTGAGGGACGCGACGAGCAACTCGAGAAAGCCATCGAGTTCGTGAGCCGCTAGTCGCCCGCTAGCTCGGCACCGTGCTATGGTTTGCGGCCTCATGTATCGCGTGTTCCTCGAAACCTACGGCTGCCAGATGAACGTGGCCGACAGCGAAGTCATGGCCGGCGTGCTGGAGCGCGCGGGGATGGCCCTGACGGACCGGCCGGAGCTGGCGGACGCCGTCCTGCTCAACACGTGTGCGATCCGCGAGCATGCCGAACTGCGCGTGCTGGGACGGCTCGGCGAGTTCGCGCGGCTCAAGAAACAGAACTCCAAACTCATCGTCGGGGTCGCCGGCTGCATGGCCCAGCATCTCCGCAAGCGCCTGCTCGACGAGCGCTCGCGCGTGCTCGACCTCGTCGTCGGGCCCGATGGCTACCGCCACCTGCCCGAATTGCTGCGCCGCGCGGCGGGCGAGCCCGTGGCAGAGATCCGGCTGGATCGCGACGAGACGTACGGCGATCTCGAGCCGAAGCGCGGCGACGGAGTGCGGGCGTGGATCACGGCGCAGCGCGGCTGCGACAAGTTCTGCACGTACTGCGTCGTCCCCTACACGCGCGGGCGCGAGCGCAGCCTGCCGCTCGACGAGCTGATCGGACAGGTGCGGAACGCGGTCGCGGCCGGCTACAAGGAAGTCGTGTATCTCGGCCAGACCGTGAACTCGTACCACGACGGCCGGCACGACTTCACCGACCTGCTGCGCGCGACGGATGCCGTGGAGGGCCTGCTGCGCGTGCGCTTCACCTCGCCGCATCCGACCGACATGACGCCGAACGTGATCGAGGCGATCGCGACGTGCGACGCCGTGTGCCCGCAGGTCCACCTGCCGCTCCAGTCCGCGTCGAATGGAATCCTCGAGGCGATGAACCGCACCTACACGCTCGAAGGGTATCGCGAGGTCGTCGCCGCGTTGCGCGGCGGGATCCCCGACCTGGCCCTGTCGACCGACATCATCGTGGGCTTCCCGGGTGAGACCGAGGACGACTACGCGCGCACCATCGCGTACATGACGGAGACACGCTTCGACAGCGCGTTCCTGTTCAAATACTCGGCACGCCCCGACACGCGCGCCCATCGCTGGCCCGAGACGGTGAGCGAGGAGGAGAAGGGGCGCCGCCTGCAGCAGTTGATCGATCTCCAGCAGGGCATCTCGGCCGAGAAGAACGAGGCGTGGATCGGCCGTGAGGTCGAGGTGCTCGTCGAGGAGACGACCAAACGCGGCGAGCACCAGTTGTACGGACGCACGCCGCAGTTCAAGGCGATCGTGTTCCCGAACGACGGCACGCCGTGCGGCACGCTGCGGCAGGTGCGCGTCGTGGGCGCCACGTCGAACACGCTGCTTGGCGAACCCGTCGGGCAGGCCGCCCAACCCGCGCCGGCGCTCGTCCAGATCGCGTAGTCCGGCGCTCTACTCCGCGGTCTGGCGCGCCATCAGTGCCGCGCCGATCGCGCCGGCGTGGCTGCCGAGTCCCCCGATGACGATGGGGAGCCCCATCGGCTTGCGCCATCCCTGTAGATACCCGTTCGCCGCCGCGCGCAACGGGCCCAGCGGATAGTCGGGCGACTGCGCGAGCCCGCCGCCGAGCACGACGAGGTCGCAGTCGATCGTTTGCGCGGCAATCGCAAGCGTCGCCCCGAGCCGGTCCGCCATGCGCTCGACCAGCTCGGCGGCACGCGGGTCACCACCCGCGGAGGCCGCGAGCACCTCGCCCGGTTCGCGCCACGGCAGCCCCCGCGCCTCGCACAGCCGCACGAGCCCGCCCGCGGACATCTCGGGCTCGGCACAGTTCGGCACGCCGCAGCGGCACGCCACTTCGCCCGAGCCGATCGGCCAGTGGCCGATCTCTCCCGCGCCACCGTGCGCGCCCTCG
>JANLWK010000156.1:0-22659 GCA_031364505.1 Candidatus Eiseniibacteriota bacterium
CCCACGCCGATCGTGGTCCGGACCTGGGGCGCGCTGAAGCGCCAGTACCGGTGATCTAACGCACACCGCTCAGAACGAATGGCGCCCAGTGAAAGGGCGCCGACATTCCCGGTTGTGAGCGCACGGCGCGCTTGGCGTCGCGCAGCAAACGAGTCCAGTCGGGCGCGCGGCCGGGCGTCGCCGGGCGCGCATCGCGGAACAACGCCGACACCAGCGCCGCGGTCGAGGCGTCGTTCACGTTCCACAGGCTGGCGATGACGCGTGACGCCCCGGCCGTGAGGAAGCCGCGCGACAGCGCGAACACGCCCTCACCGCCGATCCGCGAGCCGCGGGCCGTCTCGCACGCTGACAGCACGGCCAGCTCGGCATTCAGCGGTAGGGCGTAGATCTCGTAGAGCTGGAGCAGCCCGTCATCCGTCGGGTCGATGACCGAGTCGGCTGGAGGCGCGAACACCAGCCCGGCGAGCACGTCGCTCTCGCGCGGGGTCACGAAGCCGTGCGTCGCGAGATGGAACAGGCGCACGCCCGGCAGCCAGCGCCGCGCCTCACGCTCGGTCGCGGCGTCTCCCTGCAACACGGTCACCCGCGTCGCCCCGAGTGCGGCGACCAGCGCCTCGCTCTCGTGGCGCGTCGCCGGCAGCGGCGACCACACGGAGGGTGCCTTCCGCGCGAAATCGGGATCGCTGACGCTCAGCGCGGGGGTGAGCGTTCCCGTTCCGGGGCGCGCGGCGCGGCGCTCTTCGAGCGCCAGCCACGAGGACACCGAGGACGCGTAGCGCACGGCCGGCCCTTCGTCGAGCCAGAAGCGCGCGGCGTGGCCACTGCTGCGCGGCGCGAACACCAGCGCCTCGAACGGCACCAGATGGAGCGCGCCGTCCGGGACCACGATCGCCGTCGTGGCACCCCGCAGCCGGCGCGCGATCGGCTCCGGCACGATCACCTGCCGAAGCAGATCGAGCCGGTGCTCGAGCGCCGCGCCCACCTGGTCGGGAGGCTCGGCCACCGCGGACGCCGGGGCGCCGGCCAGCATCGCCGCGAGCCCGTCGCGCCGGCGGCCCGAGGACGTCGTGTCGCCCGCAATCGCGCGCTCGGCAGCGGCGGCGGTCAGGGCGCCCTCGCCGAGGCGCAGCTCGGCCTGGGCGCGGGCGACGACGAGCGGAGTCGCGGTGACGCTCCGCGCGCCGCGCTCGATCACGAACGCCCACGAAGCGTCGTCGCCGAGGTGGTATTCCACCAGCACTTCTCCCGGACGGAGCGCCCGCTGGACCGCGGTGCGCGTCGCCGCGCGGCTGCCGCCGAGCACAGTGCGCCACACCGGGCTCCGATCCTTGATGGCGTCCATCGCGCGCTGCAGCGCGTGTGCCGCACGATCGCGCTCGGCTTCGAGGATCGCGACGCGCTCGAGGCGCTGTGCGGGCGGCAGCGATTCCGACAGGCGCGCGGCGTCGAGCGTGCGCTGTACTCGCGCCAGGTCGTCGCGCGCGCGTTCTTCCTCCCGTGCGAGCGGCGCCAGCTCGTCCGCCGGAACGCCGAGCGCGGGCGCGACACCCGAGGCCGCGATCTGGTCACGCAGCACACGGGCGCGGGCGCGCTCGTGTGCGTCGAACGCCGCGTCCGCGTCGCCGGCGGCGAGCCGCAGCGCCACCATGCGGTGATAGAGCCCGAGGTTCCGCTCCACGAAGCGCGCCCGGGCCTCGTCGCCTCCGCCGCGCTGGGCTCGCAGGCTGTCGAGGAGATCGAGCGCAGTGGCGAGATCCAGGATCGCCGAGTCGCGGCGGCCAGCGCGCGCGGCGATGTCCGACCGCAGCGCGTGCGCCTCGAGCCGCGCCTCGGGATTCGTGCGCGACGAATCGAGCACGCCGATCGCGCGAGTCACTTCGGCGCCGGCACGACCCGGATCGCCCGCGCCATCCCGCCACACGCTGCGAGCCATCCCGACGCGGCTCATGGCGGCGTCGGGGTGCGCGTTCCCCAGGCGGGCGACGCGAATCGTCACGGCGCGATCGAATGTCGACTCGGCGGCGGCCCATGCGCGTCGCGCCACGAGCAACTCGCCGAGATCCGTGAGGCTCTGGGCGACGAGCGGATGATCCGGGCCGAGTGTCCGCTCGGCGATGGCCAGCGCTTCGCGGAACAACGCCTCGGCTTCGGACAGGCGACCCGCCTCCTCGAACGACACCGCGGTCTGGTTCACGAAGGTCGCGAACATCGGGTGATCCGGACCCAACGAGGTGCGCGCGAGACGCAGCGCCTGCTCGTACAGCGGCGCCGCGTCGTCGTTCCGGCCCTGAAGGCGGTAGATCTCCGCCAGGTTGAGCGACCCGGCGGCGAGCGCCGGCTGCCCGGCCCCGGCGCGCTGCCTGAGCCGCAGCGACTGTTCGAGCAGCGGCACGGCGTCGGCGTAGCGCGCGCGGTCGCGGTAGAGCCCCGCAAGATTGTTGATGAGCGCCAGACGCAGTCGATCGTCCTCGGGCAGCACGCGATTGGCGATCGCGAGGCCCGCCCGGAAGTACCGTTCGGCCTCGGCGTCACGGTCCTGGACGCGGACGATCTCGCCGAGGTCGTTCTCGAGACCGGCCACCTTCTCCGTGATGCTGTCGCGAGCCGCTTCGATCGCGAGCGCCCCGAGGACCAGCGACTCTGCCGCGGCGTAGTGCCCGAGCTGGAACTCGAGCATGCCGAGCTGTCGGCGGCTCGCCGCCACCGCGGGATCCCGTTCGCCGAGACGGCGCAGCTGAATGTCGAGCGCTCGTCGCGACCACACCGTCGCCTGATCCCAGCGCCCGAGGTAGTCGTCGAGCGTCGCCAGCGCACCGAGGGTCGACGCCACCTCGAGGTCGGCGGGGCCTAGCGACTTCTCCTTGAGCGCCAGCGAGCGCTCGAAGCGCCGGTGCGCCGCCGCCCAGCCGGCCTCGTTGCCGAGCGAGAAGAACTGGATGGCGACGGAGTCGATGAACGCGGCGACGGCCATCGGTTCAGCACCCGGCCGCGCGCGCCGCAACGACTCCGCGGAATCCGCGAGCGCCTCGCCGCGGCTGATGTCACCGGCGTTCAGCGCCCGCTCGAAGCGCCGGGCCAGCGTATCGGCACGAACGGACCAGGGCGGGGCGGGCAATCGCGGAGCCGGCGATGCCGGCACGGCCCACGCGGCGATCACCACCGCGACCAGGCCCGCCAGTGCCGCGCCGAAGGTACGGGAAGGCACCATGGGCCGGCACGATAGCACGCGAGTCCGTTCGGCATGTCGCCGCACTGAAGTTGTGACAACAGCAACTGAAGCTACGTCTGGAGCCCGTCCACCATCCGGAGTAGTCTAGGCTCTCGGTAAAACCGTCCTCCTCGCCGCGGGGGTGAATAACGGTGAAGCGATTCCTTCCTGTTCATGCCGCATGGGCAACGCTGGCGCTGGCAGCATTATGTGGGTGTGCCGCGACCATGCGTCCGGTTTCGATCGACGCGGAGTTGGCCCGTCGCGATGCCCCGATTCTCCACCGTGGCCAGCCGATCTCCGGCTACTTCGATGGCCACGGCCGCTATCACCCCGCGCGCGGCACGATTCGGCGCGGCAAGGACGGCGCGCTCGAGTTGCGTCGGCAGGTCGGTTTCATGAGGACCGAAACAACTCGGTTCCCGTTGGATAGCGTGCGGACGGTGATCACGGACCGCAAGCGGACCTCGCCCTACCCGACGTTGGCGCTGATGTCGCTCGGCCTTGTCTTCCTCATTCCATGAGCCACGCACGCATGTTGACGATGTGTGCCCTCGCCGTGCTACTCGTGAGTGGGTGCTCGCGGATAGCCATGGTGCCGCTCCACGACGTATTCGCGAATACCGGGCATGCCTTGCAGGGTGCCGAGGGGCAGCAGATCACCGGCTTCATCACCAGCGACGGTGAATATCATCGGTTCCGCGGTCGGGTGAAGCTCGAGGGCGATAGCCTGGTATTCCGCGGTCGGTCATCGGAAAACGAGTTCCGTGAGCCCACCCACCGCCTCGGCGTCGACGATGTGACGACGCTGTTCAGCAAGGACTTCGACAGCGGCCGGACGATGCTTGGGTCCTTCGGTGTGCTCGGGGTGCTGGCCCTGCTCGGCGGGTTGGCGTTGCTCGTGGCAGGGCTCGGGACGGGGCTTTGAGTCGTGCAAGACACTCAACCGCGGCGGAACGGACGACCCTCGCTGGCGCCCGCCCCAGACCGTGCCCGGCAGGCTTCGCGCTCAGAGCCTCGGATTCTCGACGTCGAGCGGGTCGCTGGCCTCTATCGCAAGACGCTCCTGCATTGAGACGAGTGCGGAGCGAGCAGCGGCGCCTGTATTCCAGCCGCGGCAACTTGCATCTCGAACGCGTCGCGTCCTGCCTCCGCGTCCGGTCGATGCTGGAAATGCTCGGCATGCCCGCGCAATATCATCGCCTCTTGAAGCCCCAGTTCGACGACATCGAAGCCGAGGCCACCTATCTGCTTCTGCGTGAATTCAGGCCTCACGCCGTCGTGGAGATCGCCCCGGACGGCGGCTGGTCCACGACATGGCTGCTCGCGGCGTTGCGGGACAACGGTGTCGGGAGGCTATTTTCGTACGACCGCTTCGACGACAGCACGCGCACCGTTCCGCGGGATCTGGCGAAGGGGCGCTGGGCGTTCGCCCAGGGCGACATCACGCGGCAGCTCGGCCTGCTCCCGCCGAGGATCGACTACCTCTTTCTCGATGGTGCGCACACGGCCCAATTCGCGCGCTGGTACGTTCGTGAGCTTTTTCCGCGCCTGGTGCCCGGCACGCCGATCGGCATCCACGACATCTTCCCGGCGAGCCGCGGAGAGTCAGAAGTCGTTCGGAAGTGGTTGTTGGAACGGAGCGTCGAATACTTCACCGCTTCACCGGCCGCAGCGCCGGAGGCGTACGACCGGCTGCTGCACGTGAAGCGTGACCTGGGAATCGACGAGCCGATTCACGATTCGCGCAGGAACCCAATGGTGTTCTTCCAACTGCCCTGTGAGGTCACATGAAGTGCGGCCGGGCCAGCGTATCGTCACCAACGGAGTGGGGCGGGGCGGGCGATCGCGGAGCCGGCGATGCCGAAACGGTCGCAAACCGGGTATGGCGGGCGGTGAACGACCGGGAGTACGCTCGTGGCTGTCCGGAATCTCGGTTCCTGCCGATGCGTCCCCACGTGTTCGGCCGGTCACTTTCACGGGCGTCATCGGGAATCCGTTCACGACCCTGTCGAGCGATCCATCCGGTCAGTGGCCCGGGTCGTCGGGCGTCGAGTACCTGAATGCGATCACGCTGGCCGTGGGTGCGCTCGACCCGTCGGGCGGCCTTCCGTCGCGGCATCTCGTGAGCTACGCATCCGAATGGCGGCCGCCCACGGTCGCACCCGAGGATCGCATCTATGCCACGTACGAGGGCATGACGAACGGCGTGCAGTTCGTGAACGACGACGGAGACCTCGATTCCGGCGATCCGGACGTTCCGCCGCGGATCGACGAGGATCCCCTGGATGGTCGCGACAACGACGGCGACGGACTCATCGACGAGGACTACGACGCTCGCGGAGGGAAGGAGTCGCCAGCGAATTCTAGAGCGGGGACTTGAGACTCACTCCCCCGCCGCTGCCCACTGCCGAGGAACGTGTTCCAGATGGTGTCTTCAAGGGTGGCCATTGCGGCCCCGAGGTCCGCGCGGGACTTGATCGTCTCGGCGGTCGTGCGGCCTTCCGCGGCGAGCGTCTCCGCGCATCGCTCCTTGATGGGCAGGCCCTCGTCGCGACTTCCCAAACGGCCCAGCATTGCTCTCACTTGCACGATCTGCTCCCGAGCGTCCGCGATTTGTTCCAGGGCTCGCTCGACCGTTACGGCACCGCGCTGCGCATTCTGTAGCAGGTGACACTGGAACACACGACAGCAGTTCGGACGATGGGCGTAGATGCCGCATCGTGTACCACGCAGAGCCGTGCAGGGCTGCGACAGCAGGCCTGTGTTCCTGTCCTCGTTCTCGACTTCCATCCCCATGATCTCTAGCCGAACGACCTCGGCCTTGCCGACCAGCTCGACGTCGGCGAACAGCGTCCCGTCGCAGCACAGCCCGCAATTCGTGCACAAGGTGTCCGTGAGCATCGGTGTCATGCGTGGACAATGGTCGCATCTTGCCGCGAAAGCGAGCGGGACTTGCCATCCGCGGTTCGCTCTCGCACATCGACCGGCCTTAGCGGTAGCGCACCGCCATCCTGCTCGAAGTCCCGTTGGCCGATCGGGACCGGACGACGTAAACGCCGGCGCCGGCAAGCCGGCCGGAATCGTCCCGCCCGTCCCAGGTGAACTGGTGATTGCCGATTCCGAGGTCCGCTCGGTGCAGCGTGCGAAGCCTCCGCCCGATGAGGTCGAAGACCGCGACTTCGACCCGGCCGGCCCGAGGCATCGCCAGCCGCACGGTCAGCTCGTCGCGAAAGGGGTTCGGCCCGACGGCGAGACTGACGCCGAGCGGCGAGTCGCCGACGCCGGCGGTGCCCGTCTGTCCGGCGTTGTTGACGGGCTGGGGAACGCTGAGGACGAAGTCGTTGGCGCTGTTATCCGTGTCGTCGCCAGCTTCGAGTGTGGTCGGCGATCCGAAAGTGTCGAGTCGGCGCTTGAGCGCCAACCCAGGAATGCCATCCGGAGCAGCGGGGGTGCCGACTCCGATGCTCGAGCCCGAGTAGCTGCCCCAGGCGACGCAGTCGAAACCATCCCAGCACACCTTCCCGCCGGCCGCGGGGATGGTGGGCGTCATCGAGAGGTTCGCCGAAACGCCGAAAAAGGCGACAGCCTCCGGCGTCGCCACCAGGATCTTTGCCTGGTTCGCGCCGTTGGCGAGGTTGGAGGTGAACGTGTAGGTGCCGATTTGCGCGCCGGCCGCGTCGTACACGAGAACCTGGTGGCCGCTGATGAAGCTCTGGCCGGCTGCGAACGTCTGAAGCACGATGTACTGGGCATTGGGAGCACCCCCGTTGCCCGTGTAGACCTCGACCACCTTGACGAGGTGGAAGGCAGCGAAGGCCGGCGCGGCCTGGACCAGGGCGGCGACCGTGATCCACGCGATTCTCGGTTTCATGGCGGCCTCCTGAGATGGATCGGTCGACAATGGAGATATTCTAGCTGTTTTGGGGCCCACCGCCGAGACATTTGCGAGCGACTCACCCTCGCTTCCAACGCTTCCCGGACTCGAGCGGCCGCGCGGCGTGGCGTTGAGGATGTACTCCGAACGCGGGATCGCTCTCAGCTCCGCGATGACGTCCTCCGCGGCCGCGAGGTAGCGGGGATCGCCGACCGTCTCGTAGGCCTTGAGCATGGCGTAGCCGAGCATCCCGTCGAAGACCGTTCCCGAGCGCACCTCCACGAAGCGGTTGAGCAGAGTGTCCGCGCACTGTCCGACGGTGGTGCGGAAGCGCCGTCGAGGCACGACACCGTTCAGCTCGGCGTAACCCAGGAGCTGACAGGTCGCCGTCAGGCGGGCCACCTCCGTGGGATTGAGGGCGTATCGCGAGTCGGGCGTCACGCCGCCCACCGAATGGCGCCGAAGGAAGCGGTCGACGCGGTGCACCATCGCCACCAGCGGATCGCGACGCCGGAAGGCGCGGTGGAACTCCTGCTCGCGCTGGTACTCGATCTGGGTCGCGGCCTCGGGCGGAAGCACGGCTCCGGCGCGGAGCGTGGACGGGAGCGCGAGCAGCGTCGCGAGCGCCAGTACGACGCAACGCGCGTCACGGGGCAATCCGGCCAGCAATCTCGCGACCATGCCAGGCCTCCGACGGTGCGGCGCGACCCGGAAGGGTCGCCAGCGGATTCTAGAGCGGGTACCGAGGCGGACAAAGATGTATCGGCGGCAAAAGCGCCGGGCTGGCAGGCCTCGTCCTTCCACGTCTCGAACGCGACGCGGGCCAAGTGCTCGACTTCTATTCTGCTATGCTCGTGGACTCGCGTGCCCTCTCGCCGTTCGTCCAGCGCACTTCTCCGCAAGGTCGCCCTCAATGGCCGCTGCCTGCCGACGCCACTCCGTTACCGGTATTCGCGCTGAGGTAGGCGCCTCGCACGATCTGGCCCTCGTATGGCTCACACGATTCGTGTGCGTTGCGACGATGCTCGCATCGCCGACAGCCGATGCCCAGGTGCTCAGGGAAAATCTGTGGATCACCGATTCCGCGCCCAATGCCATCGCGGTGTCGGGAAACACCATCTACCTGGGCGGCGATTTCAAGCAGGTGAGTCCGGCTACAGGAGCAAGCGTGGCCATCGATGCAGGAACGGGTGCGCTTTCGTCGCCTGCGCCCGGCGTTTCGGGAATCGTCAATGCGGTTGCGGCGGATGGTAGCGGGGGCTGGTACATCGGCGGCAGCTTCAATTCCGTGCGCGGTCAGACGCGGCACAACGCAGCCCAGATCGATGCAAGCGGAAACGTCACGGCCTGGAACCCCGACCCCAATTCGGAAGTCAGGGAGCTGGCGGTTTCGGGAAACACCGTCTACGTAGGCGGGCCTTTCAATATCATCGGCGGTGCGGCACGTAGTTGCATCGCGGCCCTGGATGGCGTCACCGGTGCCGCCAAGGCGTGGGATCCGAACGTCAACGGTCCCGTTTACGCCATTGTGGCCGATGGGGGACTGGTCTATGTGGGGGGCAGCTTCGGGGTCGTCGGCGGTGCGACGCGGACCAACATAGCGGCAATCGATGGCGTGACCGGCACGGTGACCGGCTGGGCCCCCAACGCCGATAATTATGTCTACGAGTTGGCCATGGGATCCGGAACCCTCTACGCCGGGGGCTTGTTTACTTCCATCGGAGGGTCACCGCGAAATCGCATTGCGAGCCTGAACGTCGCTTCGGGGGCGGCGGGCAGCTGGAATCCCAATGCCGACGGCAGGGTGTCTGCGATTGCGGTCAGTGGCGGGTTGGTCTATGTCGGCGGCGATTTCCTCAACATTCGCGGGATGGCTCATGCGCGGCTTGCCGCGATCGACGCGACCGGTTCCGCGACGCCGTGGGACCCCGATGTCGACGCGACCGGCGGCGTCTCTGCCATCACGATCAGTGGGGGCAGCATCTATGTTGGCGGGAGTTTCAAGACGTGCGGCGGGTTGTCCCGGCGGCATCTCGCCAGCTTCGATCTTGCAAGCGGCGCCCTCAGCTCCTGGAATCCCATGGCCAACGATGGCGTGAACGCTCTGGCCTCGAACGGTAGCCGCATTTACGCAGGAGGATTCTTTACGGGTATCGGTGGAGTGCAGCGGACCGGATTGGCCGCGATCGACGCCATCGGTGGATCGGCCACGGCATGGAACCCCACTTGCGACGGCGAGATCTTTGCGATCGAAGTGAAGGATGCGACCGTGTATGCCGGCGGTTTGTTCACCATTGCGGGAGGCAGCACCCGCAGCAATGTCGCAGCCATCAGTTCGACCACGGGCTTGGCGACGGCCTGGAAGCCGAATCCCAACGGGAAGGTCAGGGCGATCGCGGTACGCGGCGACACTGTCTACATCGGCGGCACTTTCACCGTTGCGGGTGGTGGCGCGAGGATCAATGCGGCAGCCATCGGTGCCGCTTTCTCCGGAACGGCGCTGAACTGGATCCCGAACCCCGATGGAGAAGTTTTCGACCTGGAATTGAGCCCCGACGAATTGTTGGTCTATGCGGCTGGTAATTTTGCCACGATCGGGGCGCAGTCGCGTGGACACGGCGCGGTTCTGCGAGCGTCGGACGGGCAGGCGCTGGCATTCAACCCTAATTCGAATTCGACGATCGCAACCTTGGCCATCAACGGGAACATCGTCTATGCCGGTGGCGCCTTCGCGACCATCGGCGGCCAGCCACGCGACTGTATCGCAGCGTTGAACGCCGTGACTGGCAGTGCCACCTCATGGAATCCCGACGCTAACGGGTCCGTCAGGGGCCTCGCCGTGGACGGGGGGTTCGTCTATGCGGGCGGATTCTTCAATTTTGTCGGCGGTCAGCCTCGTGGGGGCGTCGCCCAGATTGAGATAGGTTCAGGAAATGCGACCAGTTGGAATGCCGCCTTGACCGGCGGCGCAAACGACCTCGCCATGGGGGGCGGGACCGTGTATTTGGCGGGGCCGCTCGGCGTCACGGGCTCACCGCATGTTAACTTCGCGGGGATCGGCATCACGGTGCTCGGCATCGACGAAGGAAGCGACTCGCGCAACGCCACGACGCTGCGCCTGTCCCCGAATCCCTTCAGCGGCAACGTCGACGTGAGGTTTGCGCTTGCCGTCGCGGGGACACCCACCGTGGACATCTTCGATGTCACGGGACGCCGGGTCCGGCGAATCGAGTCCACGTTCACGCGTCCCGGTCACAATGCGGTGCGCTGGGACGGACGCAACGACGCCCATGTGATGACCGCGCCCGGTCTTTACCTGGTTCGCGTGGCCACGGAGCGCGAACAGTTGAGTGCCAAGCTACTTCGAGTCGAGTAACACGCCGGCTGCGGATCGACGAGAGGCCCGCTGGACGGTGAGGAACGCGCCCGAGGGAGGCGCCGACCGGGTTGCTACACTCCGGGCAACTCGCACGCTGCCCGCCCCGCACTGAGGAGGCCGTCCCATGCAGGCCCGCGGAGTGCTCGCCGCCGTTGTCTTCGGCGCGCCACTCGTGGGCCTCAGCATGCCTCTGGCGCCGATTCCAACGACGCCGGAGGCCGCATCGGATTTCGTCCACTTCGAGAGTAGCCACGTCCATCCACTCGCGCTGACGCCGGATGGGACGCGCCTACTGGTCGTCAACACGCCGGACGGTCGGCTGTCGGTGTTCGACGTCACCGGTTCCGCGCCGATTCGCGTCGCCGAGATCCCCGTGGGCCTGGAGCCCGTCTCCGTTGCCGCGCGCAACAACGGCGAGGCGTGGGTGATCAATGCCCTGTCGGACGACGCAAGCGTGGTGGATCTACAAACGATGAACGTTCGAGCCACGCTGCCAGTCGGCGATGAGCCCGCCGACGTCGTGTTCGCCGGCGTGGGAGGCGCGGCGTACGTCAGCGTTTCCCGCGAGGACGTGGTCAAGGTATACAACCCATCCGACCTCGCCGCCTCGCCGGTCGTGATCCCGATTCCAGGCCGCATGCCCAGAGCGCTGGCTCGCACGGGTGACGGCGCCCAAGTGCTGGTCGACGTGTTCCACTCCAGCGCGGAAGCCACGGTGCTATCAGCGGCGGAAGCGGGCGACTCCCTGCCGCCCCTCGATCCCGCGCTCGGCGCAGGCTTACCTGCGCCTCCCAAAACCGGATTGCTGATCAAACGCAGCAATGGCCACTGGACCGACGCTAGCGGGCACCTGTGGGACTCCAAGGTTCCGTACAGTGTTCCGGCGGTCGAGGTGGTCTCGATCGCCACGGTCACGAACACGGTGACCGCCACGGCCGGCGGCATGGCGTCCACGCTCATGGGCCTGGCCATCGACCCGGTCACGGATGCCGTGGCCGTCACCGGGACCTACGCCGCGATGGAGATCCAGCTCGAGCCGAACATCCGGGGTCGCATGACCGCGCAGCGCGCCGCCATTCTCCGGTCTGCGCAGCCGCCCGCGGTGGTCGCGCTCAATCCGCACATCAACTACTCGAGCGTTCCCGGCCCGTCGGCGGACGCCGACTCGGCGCTCGGCATGCCCACGGGAGTCTGCTGGGCGGCGGACGGGACCCGTGTCTACGCGACCTCGATGGCCACGAATCGCATCGGCGTCATCGAGCCTGCGGGGCTCGGCAGCATTGTGGCGCGGGTGCCGACCGTGGCGGGCCCCACGGGTGTGATCGCGGATCCGGTGCGCCCGCGTCTGTACGTGCTCGGACGCCACCACGAGCAGCTGCAAACGCTCTCGACGGCGGATCTGTCGAGCCTCGCGGTCAGCGCGATCGGCTTCGACCCCACACCCGATGCGATCGTCAACGGAAGAAAGTTCTTCTACGGCGGGTTCACGTCGGGCCACGGCGACCAGAGCTGTGCGAGCTGCCACCTGTTCGGCGACGTCGACGACTTTGCGTGGAACCTCGGCGACCCCGTGGGCTCGATGAGCCCGGTGCCGCCCGGCATGATCGACCCGCTGCTGATGCCTGCGCACCCCGTGAAGGGACCCATGATGACGCAGAGCCTGCGCGGCCTCGGCGGCACGGGACTGCTCCACTGGCGCGGCGACCGGGCGAACCTCACCGCATTCAACGCCGCCTTCGTGAGCCTGATGGGACGCGCGACCGCGCTTGCGGACAGCGAGATGACAGCGCTCGCGGACTTCGTGCTCCCGCTCGCGTATCCGCCCAATCCGAATCGCCGCCTCGACCGCTCGCTCGCCGACGCGCCGCCGGGGCAGCCCAGCGCCAAGCGCGGCGAGACGTTCTTCAAGACGGTGGCGGTGTTCGCTCGCCCTCCGTTCACGGGCGCCCGGTGCGTCACCTGCCACGCGTTCCCGGCGGGAACGAATGGGCAGTTCGTCGATGGCGGCGCCATCGGTGGGCCGCAGGACATGAAGATTCCCCATCTCCGCAACCTTCACACCAAGGTCGGATTTCGAGACTCGACCGGTGTCGTGAACAAACGTGGCATGGCGTTCACGCACGACGGGTCGGTGGACAATTTGTTCGAGTTCCTCCGGTCGGCGAACTTCGACTTCGGGTCACCCGGGGCGATCGCCGACGAGAAACGTCGCGACGTCGAGAGCTTCCTGCTGGCATTCGACACGGGCCTGGCCCCCGCGATCGGCGCGCAGGTCACGTTCGATGGCGGCGGCCAAGACGCCGCGAGGCGAGCACGGCTGGACACGCTCGTGCAACAGGCTGCGGTGGGGGCCTGCGACTTGATTGCGAAGGGGCGCGTGGGCTCGATGCCGCGCGGGTGGCATCACCGGGGCGGCGTGTGGGAGCCCGATCGTGTCGCCGAAGCCTCTCTCTCGACGGATGGGCTGCTCGGACTCGCCACCGTCGGGCACGAACTCACGGTGACGGGTGTGCCCGTCGGCAGCGGGCAGCGCGCCGGAGTCGATCGCGACCGTGACGGCTTTCTCGACGCCGACGAGCTCGACGCCGGCACGGACCCCGGTGACCCGGGGTCCAGCCCGCTGACCGCCGTGGGCGCGGATGCGTCGAGCCCGCCCGGTATCCTTGTGCTGCGCCCCAGCCCGTTCGCCGAGCGAACGACGATCGAATACGCGCTTTCGCGTAGCGGTCCGGCCGCCATGGTGGTGTTCGATTTGTCGGGGCGTCGCGTACGAAACCTCGTCCACGATGAGCGCGCTGTGCCGGGACGACACGCGGTCACGTGGGATGGGCGGGGCATCACGGGCCTCGCGGTCTCCCCGGGCATCTACTTTGTTCGCCTGACCGCAGATGGCCACACGTGGAGACGGACACTCGTGCGCCTCCGCTGAGCTGCGCCGAGGCACCGGCTGAGATTGTCCTTGTAGCGCGATCGGGATAGTGGTCCCTTCGGGTCTCAGCGGAAATCACGTCACCACCTACCTCGGAGGGTGTCATGAGAGATTGTGGCCGCGCATTTACACGTCACTGGCTGCGCCTGGTCGTCAGTATCTGTTGCGTCGGACTCTTGCAATTCTGCTCGGCTCGCGGCGCGTCGGCAGGCGCCCCTGGTGGTCACATCATCTTCGCGAGCGCGGGACAGGGCGGATCGATTTCGCCGTCGGGCCAGATCGCGGTGCCCGACGGCGCCGAACAGGCGTTCGTGATGACGCCCGATCCCTGCTTCGCCGTCGCGGACGTCGTCGTCGACGGAGTGTCGCAGGGGGCGCTCACGTTCTACGTGTTCAGTAACGTGCGGGCGAATCACTTCATCCAGGCGACCTTTGCCCTGGGCGGCGGACAGACGCAAACCGTCCTCAGCTCCAACTTGAACCCGTCGGAGATCGGCGAGAGCGTCACGCTGACCGCGACCGTGTCTCCGTCGAACGCCAGCGGCAGCGTGACGTTCTTCGAAGGAGGCGGGATTCTGGGGTCCGCGCCGCTGAACAACGGGGCCGCGGAGCTCGCGATCTCCACGCTCTCGCTCGGAACGCACGACATCACGGCGCACTATGACGGCGATCAGTGTCACAGCTCGAGCGCCTCGCAGGTCTTGAGCCAGGTGGTCGACCCGCCGTCCAGCCTGCGCCTCCGTCCGGTGTTCGCCCAAAACCTCGTCAATGCGAACCACACCGTGACCGCCACCGCGCTCGATGGCGGCAATCCGGTCCCGAATCGACAGGTGAACTTCCATGTCATCGGGGGGCCGAACAACGGGCTCACGCATTCCGACAACACCGACGTGAACGGCGAGGCCACTTTCACGTTCTCATCGGCCAGCGCCGGTATCGACTCCGTCGTTGCCGACGACGGTCCCGTGGGTCATCAGTCGAATCTGTCGCAGAAGCAGTGGTTCCTGCCGTCCCAGAATGAAACCTGCAACGGACTGGATGACAACGGCGACGGACGCATCGACGAGGGGTTCCTCGACCGCGACCTGGACGGGATCGCCGACTGCATCGACGATGACGAAGACAACGACGGGGTGCTGGACGGCGCGGACAACTGCCCGTTCAGCTCCAACCATGACCAGACCGATGCGAACCAAAACGGCATCGGCGATGCCTGTGAATCCAGCACGCCGCCGATCACGAACCCGCCTTCCGCGTTCCCGATCACCATGGACGGTCAGTTCGGCCCGCCGACCGCGGAATGGTTCGGTGTGACACCGGCCACCTTCCTGGGCGGCCAGAGCAAGGTCTACACCGTGGTCGACCCCACGACGCTGGCCATCACGCTGATGTACGACGTCGAGTTGAGCACGGATGCGCTCGCGATGGGCGCACGAATCGGCCCCGTATCCTTCCAGGTCGGCGGGGGCAGCTACTTCGATGTATTCATCATCCAGGGTGGCCCCAACACCGGATTCGGCCCGAACCCCGCGAGCAGCTCGGGAGGCACCGGCGACCAGGTCGAGGTGTATCTCAACGGCGTCCCGTTCAATAACAGCGATGGTTGCGTCCACGGCGCCGTGGACCACAACTCGACATCGCCGAATTTCGCCGCCGCGCACAACCTGGTCGAGCTGGAGATCAAGCTCAACGGCTTCGGCGGTGGCTGCTACAGCCCCGAGCCGGCGTTCTGGTCGGCGACGATCCCCACCGTCATTCCGGCAGCGCTCCGCGGTGGAGCCGGGGGATACGCGAACCTGACGACCTCGGGCATTCCGGGACAGACGATCGTCTCCGCGGCGTTCGTCGACATCGACGGCGACAACAACACCATCGTGAGTCCGCTGACCGAGGAGGTGCTGGGCGTTCGCGGCCAGCCGACGCTGCATCCGGCCATCTTGCAGGCCACGCCCAATCCGTTCGCGGATCGGACGGCGCTGCTGGTGACGCTCGCGTTCGCCCAGAAGGTGGACGTGACGGTCGTCGACATCAGCGGACGCCGCGTGTGGCGGACGCCGTCGTCCTTCATGGCCGCGGGGCAGCACCGCATTCTATGGAACGGGCAGGATGAGTCGGGACGCCAGGTGAAGCCCGGCATGTACTTCGTGCGCGTGCGCGGAGACGCCGGGTTGGCCCTGCAGCACACGATCATTCGGCTGCGGTAGGCGCCCAGCAGCAACGATTGCTCGACCGCGGCCACCCCTCGGGGTGGCCGCGACTGTGACAGGGGGGGATCGCATGCGTGGCAAGTATCTCTTGACGTTCGGGCTGACCGCTGCGATCGCGCGATTGTTCCTCGGCGCCGATGTCGACGCGGACGAGGCACAGGCTCACGCCGTTGCCTTCGCGATGCCGTGCTCGACCACGGCATGGGAACAAGTGGCGAACACGGGACCGAGCCCGCGCTACGCCCACGCACTCGCCTCGGATACGCGCCGCACCACGGTCGTGCTGTTCGGCGGCTACGACGCCACGGGCTATCGCGCCGACACCTGGGAGTGGGACGGCACGATTTGGAACCCGCGCGTGGTGCCGGGCTTCCCGCCGCCACGCGCGTTTCACGCGATGGCCTACGACGAATCGCGCGATCGCGTCGTGTTGTTCGGTGGGCAGACCTTTGCCGGAGGACTGCTTGGCGATACGTGGGAGTGGGACGCGGTCACCGGCTTTTGGACACTGGTCTCGAGCAGTGGCCCCTCCCCGCGCTTCTACCACTCGATGGCGTACGACACGCTGCGCCACCGCGTTGTGCTCTATGGCGGGAACGACGGTACCACGGTGAAGGATGACACGTGGTCCTGGGATGGCGCGAGTTGGACTCAGATCGGCAGCGCCGGTCCCGGACCACGCCAGGCAGGGGCGATGGCGTACGACGAGGACCGCGGGCGCGTTGTGCTGTTCGGCGGCAACGCGGGTGGCGGCTCGCTCGGCGACGTGTGGGAGTTCGACGGTCTCAACTGGACGCAGGAGGCCACCACCGGCACAACTCCACGCAGCGACCTTGCGATGTCATGGGGAGCCGACTGCCACCGCGTCGTGACCTACGGCGGGGGCAACGGCATCGCCTTGCCCGACAGCGCGACACGGCCTTGGAACGGCGTGAAGTGGACCTCGAACGGCACGAATCTGGGCCGGCGTTTCAATCATGCGATGGCGTGGGATCGCGCGCGGGGTCGCGTGCTGCTGTTCGGCGGCTACCAGCTGAATACCACGGTCATGCTGGGCGACACCTGGGAGCTGTGCTGCAAGTGCAACGACGAAGCGGCACCCACGGACTCCGCCGGAAACGTGCTGTTCCCGGACTCGCTCGATGTGACCGAGTCCATCACCTATACCGACGTGGACTCCGTTACCGGAAACGTGGAAGACCTTTACGCAGGGCTGGATACCTCCGACGACACGTGGTATCCGGACTTCCCGTGCGAGGCCTCGATCGGTGGCGTGGTGCCCGACAGCGCCCGAAACGCACACCTCGACGACTCGCTCAGCATCGCACTCGGTGCGGCGGTGACGGCGCAGGCAATGTCGGACTCGATGAACTCGTGGGATCAACACATCTGGCAGCAGGCGCTTGGCGACACCAATCATCTCGCCACAGCCGGAGCGGCCTCGGGGTCCTACACGCCGCCGGTATCGCGCTATTGCCCGCCGCCAGAGCTCCACTACGTCTTGGGTGGCCGGGATCTCGTGTTCGTGCACGGGCTGCGCATGGACCCGCTCTTCGACAAGATCTTCGGCACGAAACCCGAGGCCAAGGTGAAGTGGAAGACGCCCTCGACCTTTCCGGGCAGCGCGGACAACCCGGAGTTCTACGGCACCGGGTACTGGAAGGCCGGCGCGGAGCGCTACTGGGCCGACCACATCCAGAAGTACCTGCGCGACCGCGGAATCTGCAATCGCTACGTCATCGTCGCCTACCCCTCCACCGAGCGCCTCGAAGTCGGAGCACAGGCCATCCTCACGCAAATCGGGGACGCGATGCGTTACGGCACTGGCGTCGTGGACCTGACCGGGCGCAATTACCGTGACAAGTTCGGCACGCCGAGCTTCGTCATCATCTCGCACTCGACCGGAGGACTCGCCACCGATGTCGCACTGCGCGCTGCGGTCGCGCATCCGAACTTGAACGCGGCCTACATCCCGCAGTACTGCAAGGCACACATCGCGCTGCACTCCGTGTTCTCGGGCTCGCGCTGGGCGACCGCTGCGGTCGTGCTCGCGGGTTACCTGACGGTGAATCCGCCTCCCATTCCGCCGTGGCTCTGCCCGCTCGTGAACCTCGGCATCCAGGCGATCAACGAGACGGGACAGAGCAACCAGCAGCTCAACTGCTCACCCAACCTCCTGGTCCCCGTGCTCACCAGCATCCTCGTGGACCTGTGCCCGATCGTCACGCAGCTGCGTTGGGCCAGCTACATCGCGGCGGCGCCGGTGCGCACCGTCACGGTGGTGGGCGGCCATCCGACCTACCTCAGCCCATTCAAGTGGGTGATCCAGGGCGGCTTCGATGACGGGGTCACGACCCTCAACAGCCAGATCGCGAATCCAAACACGTTGCTGCTGTGGCCCAGCGGGTACCAGCCGCGAGCCGTCACGCCGCTCGCCCCGAAGGTGTTCGACATGGGGATGTTCTCCGACCCCTTCGGGCAGAAGGAGCGCGCGATTGGCTACTACCTCGATCAGGTCGTGGAGCCGAGACTCAATCCGCTCACACTCGCCGCGTTTCCGCCGTTCCTCGTCGCCGGCGGCGGAGTGACCTACTTGTCGCCGACCGGCATGATCCAGCCGGTCTGGCATGAGTACGCGCTCACGAACGGATACAGCCCGCTCCGACGACAGCCGAACCACTTCTCATACCTCCAGAGCTCCGCGGATCACTTCGGCGGATCGACGGGATTGAGTCATAACTGTTTCCCGGATGGCTGGAACGGATCGGACTATCGTCCGACCTACCAGGCGGCGTGCATCGGCGGTGAGCCGAACAGTGAAGAAACGCGCGCCATCACCAACTGGCCGGCATTGTCGACGCCTTACGCGATGCCGTATGTCCTCGATGACGCACCGCTCACCACCGCAGGCGATGTGCCCAAGCTCAAGGAAATCCTCAAGGGCAAGAAGGTCAACTTCACGATCAAGGTGTTCGGAAAGCAGTATTCGAAGAGCTGGTGGGTTTGGAAGCGGACCTATCACCGCCTATGGAACTGGGAGTACGCGTCAGAGCTCGACTACGTCTATGGCTCTCTGCTGCGCGGCAACCCGTTCGGGGACTGCAGTGCCAACTTGGACGTCGCGGGCGGCAAACTCGCATTCGGCGCCGAGAGCCGGCCCAACCCGTTTGCCGAACGCACCACGGTGGAGTTCGACCTGCCCGCCGCCGGCGAGGTGCGCCTCGGCGTCGTAGACGTCTCCGGCCGGCGTGTGCGCATGCTCGTGAATCACGCACTGCCGGCGGGCCGGCACGACGCCGAGTGGGATGGCCGCAGCGACTCGGGCGCGCGCGCCGCGCCAGGCGTCTACTTCTGGCGACTGTCGGTGAACGGAAGGGAGATCTCCCGCAAAGTGCTGCTCCTCAAGTAGAAGGCGCAGCACGGTCCGGCCACCATGCCGGACACATGGCCTGAACGGCCTCCTACGGAGACCCCGGATCGTCTGCGGATGGGTGCGATCTATTCCTACTCCGCCCATGCCTTCTCGGCGTACGATTAGAGGGGGCCTAATACTCCGATGTGACCGGGCCCCTCGTAATTCACCTCGCCCGTTCCGCCTGGAGCCCCCCCGCATGTGCCGCCATGCATCTATCCGCGCCTCGGGCATCGGCTTGGCCCTCGCGTGTGCGGCCCTCGCGTTCCACCCGGGTACCGCCCTGTCGTGGGGCGCTTCCGATGTGCTGCTCGGCCCCGCAGGGTCCTGGGTCGCGTTTCCGGCGCCGCCGAGCCCGCGCTACGTGCACGCGGCCTGCTACGACTCGCAGGAAGACCGCATGGTCGTCTTTGGCGGGTATAACACCGACAACTTGAACGACACGTGGTTGCTGTCGTTGTCGGTCAGTCCGCATTGGACGCCGCTCACGCCCGCGGGTACGCCGCCGTCGCCCCGGGCGAATCCCACCGCGATCTACGATCCGGTGCGCGATCGCGTGATCATGTTCGGAGGCGCTGCGTTGCCCGGCCCGCCGTCCAGCCAGGTCTGGGAGCTGTCGTTGGGTGCTACGCCGACTTGGACCCAGCTCGCGACCGCCGGGACCGGCCCCCTCCGACGCGGCCACACGGCCATCTATGACCCGATCCGCGACCGTATGATCGTGTTCGGCGGATCGGATACCCCACCCAGCATTGCCAGTGCGGTCAACAGCGTCTGGGCGCTCTCGTTGTCGGGAACACCGACATGGACTCAGTTGACGCCCTCGGGCACGCCGCCGAGCGCGCGGTGGCTTCACACCGCGATCTACGATCCCGTGCGAGACCGGATGGTGGTGTACGGGGGAGCGAATGCGACCGGCAGCACCCCGTTCGCGGACGTCTGGGCGCTGTCATTGTCAGGAAGCCCGGCATGGTCGCAGCTCACACCGTCGGGCACACCGCCCTCGGCGCGACACGGTCACGCCGCCGTCTACGATCCCCAGGCCGATCGAATGGTGGTGTTCGGCGGGCGCGGAAGCGGGCTCGCCTTCTTCAACGACACATGGACGCTGTCGTTGTCTGGGACCCCGGGCTGGGCATCGCTGACGCCGTTGGGCACCGCGCCATCGATGCGGCAGGACCACTCCGGCATCTTCGATCCCTTGCGTGGCCGATTGGTCGTGTTCGGCGGGTACGATTACGTCGCCACCCGGCGCAATGACCTGTGGGCCTTGTCGCTGTTCGGCAGTCCCGCATGGGAATGTCTGATGCCGGACGAGTCCGCGCGCCCGGCCGTCCGATATGGGCATACGTCGATCATCGATGCGCCGCGCAACCGGATGGTCGTGTTCGGCGGTACGACGCAGGTCGGTGACGTCAACGACGTGTGGGCGGCCACGTTCACGGCGATCCCCTCGTGGACGCAGTTGGCGCCGACGGGGACGCCACCGTCGGCGCGGCTCTGGCACACGGCGATCTGCGATCCCGAGCGGGACCGGATGCTGGTGTTCGGCGGATACGGCGGGGCGTTCCCGAATGGTACGAACGAGGTGTGGGCGCTCAGCCTGTCGGGTACGCCGGCGTGGACGCAGCTGTTTCCGGCGGGAACACCGCCGCCCGGCCGGTTCAGCACGCGCGCGACCTACGATCCCGTGCGAGATCGAGTGCTCGTGTACGGGGGACTGCCGTACGACGGGAGCGTCTGGGCCCTGTGGCTATCCGCAATCGGAGCTCCCTTTTGGACCCAGCTCGCGCCGACCGGCACACCGCCCAGCGCGCGAGCCGACCAGGGGATGTTCTACGACCTCGTGCGCGACCGCATGATCGTCTTCGGGGGAGGCACCGCCGCGGGCTACTTGAACGACGCCTGGGCGTTGTCACTGACCGGCACTCCGTCATGGAGCCAGCTCACCCCGATGGGATCGCCACCGGCCGCACGCCGCGGCCCCGTGATCTACGACTCGCTCCGCGACCGCCTGGCATTCTTCGGTGGCTGGGTGAACACCCAGAACCCGCGTTTCAATGACACGTGGGAGCTGTCGCTGCCCGGCACCCCCGCATGGAGCCATCTCACCCCCTCGGGGACATCGCCCAACAACCTGACCTGGCACACGCTGACGTACGACCCTCCGCGCACTCGAATGCTGGTATATGGGGGAGGGCAACCGAACCAGATCGATCTGTGGGCACTGCAATTCCCATCAGCACTGGTGTCGGTCCCCGGCGGCATCGACACGCGACCCGCGAGCATCGAGCTGGCCCCACCGCGCCCGAACCCATCCGACGGCCGCACCACGTTCGACCTCACGCTGCCGAGCTCGATGCATGTGTCCCTGGCGATCTACGACCTGGCCGGCCGCATGGTCCGAAGACTCGTGGATGGCCCCGTCGAGGCCGGCCGCACCGCGGTGACATGGGACGGCCGCGACCAGCATGGCCAGCGCGCCGGAGCGGGCATCTACATCGTGCGGCTCGCGGGGCCGCAGACGAGCGTCGTGCGGAAGCTGGCGCTGTTGCAGTCAAGACGCTGAGTCGCGGGTGCACGTCCACGGCGCCTGATGCTGCGCGTCGTTCATCTGCAGTGAATCGCGCCGACGCGGCGGTCGATGTGTCTCCCGAGACGTACCTACTTACACACGGCGACCCGCGCCCGGACCTCGTGTTGCCCCTGCGTGAGCCGTAGGAAGTAGATCCCGGGCCGCACCGCGGCGCCCTCCGAGAGATCGAGCAAGTGCGTCCCCGGCCCGAGTGCCCCTACCTGCTTCGAGCTCAGCACGCGCCCCGCCACGTCGATCAATTCCAGCCGGGCCGGGCTCCCGTCGTGCAGCGTGAACTCAGCGCGCAATCGGCCGTCGATGGACGGATTGGGGGTCACGCCGCGCATCGCCAACTCCACGTTCGGGGCCGGCACATCCGCCCAGACCTCGCCGACGAACACCTCCTCCCCAGCGTCGATGATGCCGAGCTGGTAACCGTAGCGAGTGCCGTTCGTCACCGCCGCGTCCTCGTAGCGCACGTATCCGGTGCCGTCGGGCGCGATCCTGTCGACGAAAGTCCAATCACTGTCGACCGTGCGGCGGTACAGCTTGGCGTCGGGGCCGCCCGTGCCGGACACGTACCAGACCAGCCGGACGCGGCTGGCTTGCGCGTCCACGCTGACAAGCGAGGCGAGAACGGCGGTCGATGCGTCCGCCCACGACAGCGCCCACACGTCGTTGCTGGAGCTGTTGCCACTTCCACCGAACACCACCATGCGGTCGCGCACCGGGTCGTAGATCGCCGTGTGGTTGGCGCGCGCGGAGGGCGGGCTCGCCGCGGGGGCGAGCGCGCTCCAGGCCGGGCTCCCCGCGAGCGACAGCGCCCACACGTCGTTGCGGGAGCCCCCGTCGATTCCCCCGAACACCACCATGCGGTCGCGCACCGGGTCGTAGATCGCCGTATGGCCGGCGCGCGCGGAGGGCGGGCTCCCCGCGGGGGCGAGCGCGCTCCAGGCTGGGCTCCCCGCGAGCGACAGCGCCCACACGTCGTTGCCACTTCCTCCGAACACCACCATGCGGTCGCGCACCGGGTCGTAGATCGCCGAGTGGTTGCCGCGCGCGGAGGGCGGGC
>JANLWK010000159.1:0-3405 GCA_031364505.1 Candidatus Eiseniibacteriota bacterium
GCGCGCGCACACGCGGAGTACCGCGACGGGCACTTCGAGGCGAGCCTCAGGCTCACCCTGTCCGCTCGTGCGTTCGCGCTGCGCGCCCTGCGGCTCTCGGGTGGCGTGAACATCCGCCCCTGAGCCCATGCCCCGGCCGCCGACGCCCGCACCGCTGAGCGCGCGCCTCGGGCGAGTCGCCGTGTCGGTCGCGGCGCTCGCCTGGGGTGTCGCGTCGACGCCGGCAGTCGCTGCGGCTGCGGAGCGTGTGGCGCCCGACACCTCGCGCGCTCATTACGAGATCGGCGCGTCCGTCGATGTCGCGAACGAGCAGTTCTACGAGGACGCGTTCGTCGACACCATCGCGCTCGGGCGGCGGCTCGTGAGCGATCCCGAGACGCGCACGGCCGCCCTCGCCCGCGCCTCGATCGAGGGCACGCGGGGGGACGGCGCCACCGTGTACCGGGCCGACGCCGCCGGCACGTTCGGAGATCGCGTGCGGAGCGCGGACGCCGGGCTCGACTGGCGGCACACCGTGTCCGACGCCTGGCAATGGAAGTTGTCGCCTCGGGCGGGCTACCGGAAGGATCAGACGTTCGGCCGCGACCTGGAGCAGAGCCGGGCCTCCGGCGCGGCGCGGCTGCGCCGCCTGTGGCCGGACGCCGGGACGCAGCTCGACCTGACGGGCGCGGGCGAGTGGTTCCGCGCGAGCGGCGAGGGCGCGGACTTCCTGCCCGACCGCAACACGGCGCGGCTCGGCGCCGACGTCGCGCGCGCGCCGTTGTTCGGCACCGAGTGGCGGGCCGGCTATGCGCTCGCCTGGCGCGACTACCCCGATTCGTCGGTGCGCAATCACCTCGAGCATCGTGTGGAGGGCTCGGCGCGGCGCGAGCTGGCGGGCGGCCACTCGGTCGAGGCGACGCTCGACTGGACACGCCGCGCCACGCTCGATCCGGCGCCGACGAGCCGCGACCGTTACTGGGACGGCGAGCTCGCGCTCTCGGCCACCCTGCTCGGCGACGCGGGCTGGGCGCTCGGCCTCGAGGCGAGGTTCGAGCGGCTGCGCTACGACGCGCCCGACTCGGTGCTGTTCTTCGACTCCGACGTGGATCGCGTGACGCTCCAACCCGAACTCTCGTTCGGCGCCTGGACGGTACGACTCGGGCCCCGCGGCGAATGGCTGCGGAGCCCGGCGTCGCCGGACGAGGAATACCGCGAGATCGCCGGCGTCCTCGACGTCGAGTGGGCGCCGGGCGGCGGCTGGTGGAGCCTCACGCCCATCGCGGGGTGGCGCGAGTATTCGGACGACACGGTCGCCGGCGCCGACGGCACGCAGCCCACGCCGTCCGCGCGCTCGTCGTACGCGTTCTACGAGCTGAACGCGCTCGCCGATCAGCCCGTCCCGCTCGGCCTGCGCGTGCGCCTGCTCGGCACCGGGCGCGTCGAACGCCACACCGACTCGGCCGAGGACGCCGCCAGCCTTTACATCTCATGCGAGGTGCGTAGACTCTTCTGACGCTCGTCTCATCGTCCGTCGGAGGAACGTTCATGGCGTCGTCGCGCGGCGTTTGGTGGTTCGTCCTGCTGGTCACGCTTGCCGGCTCGGTGGTGTTCGGCGTGGCGCTCATGTTGCGCGGCCCCACGCCCGCGGCGCAGACGAGCACCGTGCTCGTGTGGACCGTTCCCGACGAGCTGTCCGAGGGAGAGCCGCCACGCCGGCCGCTGGGGCTCGGCTGGCTGCGCCGATCGCAGCCCACCGTGTTCGACGTGCTGCGCGCGCTCGACCGCGCCTCGAACGACGACGACGTGAAGGCGCTCGTGCTGCACATCGACGACCTCGACTGGGGCTGGGGCCGCCTGAGCGAGATCCGCGACGCCGTGAGCCGGTTCCGCGCGAAGGGCAAGCCGGTCTACGCCGTGATGTCGTCGGGTGGCGACGCCGAGTACTTCCTCGCCTCCGCGGCCCGGACGATCGTCGTGCCGCCCTCGACGCTGCTCCGCGTCGACGGGCTGAGCGCGAGCGCGATGTTCATGCGCGGGACGCTCGACAAGCTCGACGTGCACCCGAACTTCGTCCATGCGGGCGAGTACAAGTCGGGCATCGAGTTCTACATGCGCAACGACATGTCCGAGCCCGCCGAGGAGGCGCTCGCCTCGCTGCTCGACAACACGTTCGACATGATGGTCGATTCGCTGGCTTCGGCCCGCCGCCTGTCGCGCGACTCCGTGCTGTCCCTGATCGACGCCGGGCCGTTCGGGGCGCGCGCCGCGCGCGCGGCGGGCCTCGCTGACACGCTGCTGTACGCCGACCAGCTCGATTCCCTCGCCGTGCGCCGCGCGGGCGACGCCGAGGTGGTCGAGCTGCGCGACTACGAGCCCGCCTCGCTGCCACGATGGGGTCCGCACATCGCCTACGTGAGCGCCGCCGGCGAGATCTCGTCGGGACGCAGCCACTACGAGACCGGCGGCGGCCAGGTGCTCGGCGCCGAGACCCTGATCGAGGCGCTGCGGGACGTGCGCGAGCGCCACTCGGTCAAGGCGGTCGTGCTGCGCATCGACAGCCCGGGCGGGGAAGTGGGCGCCTCCGACGAGATCTGGCACGAGGTGCGGCGGCTGAGCCGGATCAAGCCGGTCATCGTCAGCATGTCCGACCTCGCGGCCTCGGGCGGCTACTACATCGCCGCCCCCGCGAGCGCGATCGTCGCGCAGCCCGCCACGATCACCGGCTCGATCGGCGTCTACGCCGGCAAGCTCAACGTGCTCGGCCTGTACCGGAAGCTGGGCTTCAACGTGCAGACGGTCTCGCGCGGTCTCCACGCCGAGATGCTGTCGCCGTTCCGGGACTTCACGCCCGACGAGGCCGAGCGGTTCCAGGCGCACATCGACGAGGACTACGCTCAGTTCCTGGATCGCGTCGCCGAGGGCCGGCACCTGGGCGTCGCCGACGTCGACTCGGTCGCGCGCGGGCGCGTGTGGTCGGGCCAGTCCGCGCAGCAGCGCGCGCTGGTCGACACGCTGGGGGGAATCCGCACGGCGTTCCGGCTCGCCGTGCGACACGCGGGGCTGCCGTCGAGCACGCCGTTCGACATGGAGGAATACCCGCGCGTCGAGCGCTCGTTCTTCGAGCGCACGCTGCAGGGGTGGATCGACGAGGACACCGACGACACGGAATCGCGTCTCGCGAAACTCGCGCCGGTGATCGCGGCGTGGGTCTCCGCGTCCCGATTCCCCGTGGGCCGCACGCTCGCGCTGCTGCCGTGGAGCATCCAGCTCCGCTAGTTGACCCTGTTCGAGACAGCGTGTTAGGTTCCGTCATTACATAAGTTTACGGCGTGTTGCTCCACGCCTGCTTCACCTGTCGACCGGCTTCACCAGGGCATCACCGTCCCGCCCACGCTGGGAGGTGCATCTTGAAGGAATACCCGA
>JANLWK010000171.1:0-7131 GCA_031364505.1 Candidatus Eiseniibacteriota bacterium
CGCGTCCCACGTCGCCCCGGTCGGGAGCGTCCGCCGCTGCCCGTCGGGTCCGAGTTGATACGCCGTCTCGAAGCCGCGCGGGAGGCGCACCTCGATGCGGTCCGCTTGCGCCACCTCGACGGTGCGGCTTCCCGCGTCTCCCGGTCTCAGGATGACCGGCAGCTCCCCAAAGCCGTGCGCCACGGTGATGGGCTCAGAACTCTCCGTCTCCGGCGCGATGACGGCGTTCTCGGGCTGACTCGCGGCCGCGGTCAGACCGGGGGCGGACACCACGTTGAAGAAGCGGCTACCCACTCCATCGGCGCGGTTGCAGTCATCCGTGACCAGCCAACCGATCGTGTGCGTGCCGTTGCTCAACGTCGACCAGTCGAAGATGTAGTGGCCGCCGGCTGCCGCGGAGTTCGAGAAGCCGATGAAGGCGGCCGCGATGTCCGTCCGCACGTCGGCGCCATAGACGACCGGCTGCAGCGGGCCCGAATCGATCGAGACCTGCACGCCCGAGGGCTGGATCTTGCACGTCGCCTGGCCATTCACCTTCGGCGTCAACGCCCAGCCGAAGTTGGGCCCGGAGGCCGCGCCGCCTGTCGCCGGCGTGTCAATCGTCCCGAAGGGCTTCGCCGCCGCGTCGTTGCTCACCACGACCGTCTTCGTGCCGAGCGTCGCCACGTTGTTCTCCTGGTCGAACGCATAGGCGTAGAACTTGTAGGTCCCGTTGCCCTGGTTCCACAAGCCCCACGTCATCATGAGATAGCCCCACCCGGCCCGGTAGGTGAACGGCATCGTCGGATGCAGCGCCTCGAGGTCGGGCCGGGCGTTGTCGACAAAGGTGGCGTTCGAGATAAAGACCTTGCCGTGACGCGGATCGGTCGGCGTGCTCGCAAACGGCGGCGTCGTCTCCCCCGGCTGCAGGTCCCGCCAGAGCTCGACGCGCTCGACGCCCACGTTGTCGAGGGCCCACCCGGTCAGGGCGATGGATCCGGACAACACCGTCGCATCCCCCACCGGCGTCTCGAAGATGCCGAACGGCAGCGACAGCGCGGGGTCCGTCACGACCGTCAGCGTCGCGGCGATTGGCCCAGCCGTGTTGGTCGCGCCGGTGAACGTCAGGGTGATGCCGGCGGTTTGCGAGGGCGCGAGGCCGGCCACGAACTGCGTGGAGATCTTCAACGCCGTGGAGCCCGTGCCCGAGGTTGGCGACACGACCAGCCACGGTGCGCTCGAGACCGCCGTCCACGTCACCGTCCCGGCGCCGATCTGACTCAGTTGCACCGTCTGGGCGCTCGTCTGGCTCGTGAAGGCCGTGCCGCTCGACGCCGCGGCAAAGTTCAGCGACAGCCGGTCCACCGACACCGTCGGCTTGGAACTGACCGTCAGGACGAACGTCGTGGTCGCGGACAGGCTGCCGTCGCTGATCGTCACCGTGATCGTGGCCGTGCCGGAGAGGTTGCTCGCGGGCGTCACGGTCACGGTGCGGCTGGCACCGCTCCCGCCAAACACGATGTTCGCGTTCGGCACCAGCGTCGTATTCGACGAGCTGCCCGACACCGTCAGGCTCCCCGCCGCCGTCTCGACGTCTCCCACCATGAACGCGATTGCGCCCGTCGCCGTGTCCGGGTCAATCGTCTGCGCGCCAATCGCCGAGATCGTCGGTGCGTCGTTCACCGCCGTGACCGTGAGCACGAACGTCGTGGTCGCCGACAGGGTGCCGTCGCTGACCGTCACGGTGATCGAGGCCGTGCCGGACAGGTCGCTCGCCGGCGTCACCGTCACAGTCCGGCTGGCACCGCTGCCGCCAAACACGATGTTCGCGTTCGCCACCAGCGTGGTGTTCGACGAGCTGCCCGACACCGTCAGGCTGCCCGCCGCGGTTTGGCTGCCTCCCACCGTGAACGGGATCGCACCGGTCGCCGTGTCCTCGTTCGTCGTCTGCGCGCCAATCGTCGTGATCGTCGGTGCGCTGTTCACCGCCGTCACCGTCAGCACGAACGCCGTCGATGTCGAGCCCGTGCCGTCACTCACCGACACAACGATCGTGGAGGTGCCGAACTGGTTCAGCGCCGGCGTCACGGTGACGGTCCGGCTCGCACCGCTCCCGCCCAACACGATGTTGGCGTTCGGCACCAGCGTCGTATTCGACGAGGTCGCCGACACGATCAGGCTCCCCGCCGCCGTCTCCACGTCCCCCACCGTAAACGCGATCGCACTTGTCGCCGTGTTCTGGTTCGTCGTCTGACCCGCGATCGCTGTGATCGTCGGCGGACTGTTGACGGCAGGCGGGTCGTCGGCCGGCGGACTGTTGGCGGCAGCGGCATAGGTGAAGCCGATCTCCAGTGTGCCGGACGGCGCGACGGGACTCGTCACCACGACGTCGACTGTGCCCGCTGCGCGCGCGCCGGTCGTCGCCGTGATCGTCGTCGCGTTGACCACCACCACGCTGGTCGCCGCCACGCCGCCAATCGTCACAGACGCCGGGGCCACGAAGTTCGTGCCGGTGATCGTCACGTTCGTCCCGCCGCCAGACGGACCGGACAGCGGCGCGATCGAGGCCACCGTGGCCGTCCCGGCGCACGGGCTGTTGACATGAAGGGTGATGTTGCCGGAGAGGGCGCCAGTGGCACCCTGCACACGGATGTGGAATACCGTGCCGCCCACGATATTCAACGCTCCTGAGGCCGGCACCTTGCTGGTACTGCTGCCACCCCCCTCGTCGTCGTTCGCGAATGACGTGAGCGGGAAGGCCGAGCCCGTGAAGACGCCCAGCACGGTGTCGAAGTTGCTTCCCGTGGTATCGAACAACGACGCAGGGTTGGTGACGGTGAACGAGCAGGGCGCGGTCCACGTCCACCATGCGCTCGCCGTACCACTCCCGAACACAGCGGCGGGCTCGCCGGCTTCCGCGGTGAAGCCGGCGTTGGTGCCGGTAGCCGTAAGAGCACCAGACCCGGTCAACAGGAACCGGTTGGCGAAATTATTGTTGGACGGCAGCAGCTTGTAAGTGAATCGGTCGGATACGGTGCTGACCTGGTTGTCAGCGGTCGTCACGACGATGTCGACCAGCCCGGCGGCGTGTGCGCCGGTCGTGGCCGTGATCGTGGTGAGGGAGACCACGACCACGTTGGTCGCGGGAACCCCGCCGATCGACACCGTCGCACCCGCCGTGAAGCCGATGCCCGTGATCGTCACCGGCGTGCCGCCGAAGGTGGGGCCCGATCCAGGAGCGATCGAGGACGCTATCGTCGTCACCGTCAGCACCAACGTCGTGACCGTCGAGGCCGTGCCGTCACTGACCGTGACCGTGATCGTCGACGTGCCGAACTGATTGAGCGCCGGCGTCATCGTGACGGTCCGGCTCGCACCGCTCCCGCCAAACACGACGTTCGCGTTCGGCACCAGCGTGGTGTTCGACGAGCTGCCCGATACCGTCAGGCTCCCTGCCGCGGTCTCCACATCGCCCACCGTGAACGCGAGCGCGCCGGTCGCCGTGTTCCTGCCGGTCGTCTGCGCGGCAATCGCGGTGATCGTCGGTGCGTCGTTCACGGCCGTCACCGTCAGCACGAACGTCGTCGGCGTCGAGGCCGTGCCGTCGCTGACCGACACCGTGATCGTGGACGAGCCGAACTGGTTGAGGGCCGGCGTCACCGTGACGGTCCGGCTGGCACCGCTCCCGCCAAACACGACGTTCGCGTTCGGCACCAGCGTCGTATCCGAGGAGGTTGCCGACACCGTCAGGCTCGCCGCCGGCGTCTCCACGTCGCCCACCGTAAACGCGATCGCACTCGTCGCCGTGTCCTCGTTCGTCGTCTGCGCGGCAATCGTGGTGATCGTCGGTACGTCGTTCACGCTGGTCACCGTCAGCACGAACGTCGTCGACGTCGCCGCCGCGCCGTCGTTCGCCGTCACCGTGATCGTGGACGAGCCGAACTGGTTGTGCGCCGGCGTCACCGTGACGGTACGGCTGGCACCGCTGCCGCCAAACACGACGTTCGCGTTCGGCACCAGCGTCGTGTTCGACGAGCTGCCCGATACCGTCAGGCTCCCCGCCCCCGTCTCCACGTCGCCCACGGTGAACGCCAGCGCACCTGTCGTGGCGTCCTCGTTGATCGTCTGCGCGGCAATCGCCGTGATCGTCGGCGCACTGTTGCCGGAATAGGTGAAGCCGTTCTCCAGCGTGCCGGATGGCCCCGCGGAACTGAACACCACGACGTCGGTGGGACCCGCGGCGTGCGCGCCGGTCGTCGCCGTGATCGTCGTCGAGTTGACCACCACCACGCTGCTGGCCGCCACGCCGCCAATCTGCACCGTCGCCGGGGCTGCGAAGTTCGTCCCCGTGATCGTCACGTTGGTCCCGCCGGCGGTCGCACCGGACGCCGGCGCAATCGATGCCACCGTGGCCGTCCCGGTACACGGACTGGTGACGTTAAGGGTGACGTTGCCTGATGCGACGTTGCTGAAGTGCCGCACGCGAATCTGAAACACTGTGCCGCCCACGATATTCAACGACCCCGCGGCCGGCACCTTGCTTGTACCGCCGCCGCCGGCGTCGTCGTCGCTCGCGAACGAGGCCAGCCCGGCCAGGCTCGACCCCGTGAAGACCGTGAGCACTGAATCGAAGTTGCTCCCGGTGGTATTCACGAATGAGGTTGGCGCCGTGACCGTGAACGAGCAGGGTGCCGTCCACGTCCACCAGACGCTCGGCGTCGTGCCCGCCCCGCTTGCATCCGAGGGCTCGCCCGCTTCGGCGGTGGCTCCGGCGAGGGAGCCCGTCGCGGTCAAGGCGCCTGACCCGGTCAACAGGAACCGGTTGGCGAAATTATTGTTGGACGTCAGCAGGTTGTAGGTGAATCTGTTCGACAACGTGCTGGCCTGGTTGTCAGGATTGGTCACGACGATGTCGACCGTCCCAGCGGCGTGCGCGCCCGTCGTGGCCGTGATCGTCGTCGCAGAGACCCGGACCACGTTCGTCGCGGCAACCCCGCCGATCGACACGGTCGCACCCGTCGTAAAGCCGGTGCCCGTGATCGTCACCGGCGTTCCCCCCAAGGTCGGACCGGACCCGGGCGCGATCGAAGCCACACCGGGTGGCGGGCCGAGGGTTATGTAAGTGAAGCCGCTGACCAGGGTCGCGGACAGCTGGTTCCCCGAATTCGTCACCACCACGTCCGCCGGCCCCGCTGCGTGGGCGGCCGTGGTCGCCGTCACCGTCGTCGAGTTCACCTGCGTGGCGTTTGTCGCGGCGACGCCGCCTATGGTCACCGTCACCGTCGGGGCGAAGTTCGTGCCGGTAATCGTCACCGTGGTCCCGCCACTCGTCGAACCGGATGAGGGTGTGATCGACGACACCGTCGGCGGCGGGACGTAGGTGAAGCCGTTCGTCAGAGTGGCGGCCTGCGCATCAGGATTCGTCACCACGACGTTGAACACGCCGGCGAAAAGCGCGCCGGTCGACGCGGTGATCGTCGTCGGGTTGACGACCACCACACTGCCCGCGGCCACACCGCCAATCGCCACCGTGGCGCCGGCGACAAAATTGGTGCCGGTGATCGTCACGGCGGTGCCACCGAGTGTCGACCCTGACGTCGGCGAGATCGAACCGACCGTAGGCGCCGCGCCGAGGGGGCCGCCGGTACCGAACAGATCAACGCCTGATGCATCCGGGGCGTTGATCTCGAGCACGGCTGTTTTCATGCCGTTCGTGCTCGGGTCGAACGTGACCTGGATCGTCTGGCTCGCCCCTGCTGCCAGACTGAGCGGACAGTTCGAGACGGCAAATTCCCCAAGGTCCGCTCCCGTCAGCGTGCACCCGCCACTCGCGAACGTGATCGGCGAGGTACTCGTGTTCGTAATCGTGATCCCTTGAGACGCAGTGGGACCCGCGTTCTTGTCCTGCGAGCCGAACCTGACGATGCCCACGCTCAGCGTGTAGGGCCTCGGCGCGAGTCCCTCGAGAAACGCGGTGAGATCGTTCTTTTCCGACGCGCTCAACGCGATGCCACCGACGGCCGTGCCGGCCGGGGAGTTGTTGAATGCGACGGAGGCGTAAAACGACACGGCTCCGGCGACGTCGGGGACCGACGCGTCGTGGAAGAACGGCCCGAGATTCTTGATATTGAACAGCTGCGGCGTGCTGAACTCGCGCGTCCCGCTTACTTCGAGAGGAAGGTTATCGACCGCCACTCCGTTGATTGGCTGGTTCTGGACCCCGGTGTTGAAGGCGGCGTTGATGCCGACCGCCTTGCCAAGAATGGACACTGTCGTCGCCGCGAGGACCGCTCCGCCGTGACACTGCGAGCACTTGGCCACCGGACCAAAAAAAAGCGCACGGCCTCGCCTTTGCGCGGCACTGGTCGCGAACCGATCGAGATCGAACTTATTCGGATCCGTTCCTGATGGAAACTCCTGCGCCAGCATGAAGGCTTCCGCCGCCCGCAGTTCGTCTGTCGTGGGAGTTCGGAAGTCGGGATTTGCGTTGGAACTGCTCCGGGCCAGCGTCTTCGGATAGTGCTGGATGATCGCGCCTTGTAGGAAGGCCTGCAGATCGGGCACGTCACCGCTGAACCCGAAGGGCGCGGAACGGTTCAGATTCAGCAGGTGTGGCGACTTCCGGAACACCTTGGCGGTCAGCGGAGGACCGATGCCGTCGACGTTTTCCAGGATGAGGCCGCGACCCTGAGGAAAGGCCGGGTCCAAACTGGTCCTCATCCGCCGCGGGCTTTCGAGGCCGTCCACGCCGGACGCCTCGGTCCGGGCGAGGTCGCCAGCCGTGAAACTGCTCACGGTCGCTGAGCACGAGAAGCTGTCCGACACCACGAGACCCGCCGACATCGCCGGGTTGGCGCCGCCCTGAATGAGATATCTCGTTCCGGACACCCGCCCCAACACCTTCGCCCTGCCGCTGTTTGGCGTCGTAATGATCCCCCTCAGCTCGCCGGAGCAGGGCGCGTTGCTCCCCACGGCCGCCGTCAGGTCCAACGTGTTCAGGTTGAAGTCGAAGCCGGCGTCGAAAGCGGATGGCTTCAACTCACCGACAAACAGCAGGTCGAATGTCGACGCGAGCGACGAGAATCGCGACTGGATGTCGCTCGGCGGCATCCTGAAGCCCAGGCCCGCCACGTGACAGGTCGCGCAGCTCCG
>JANLWK010000208.1:0-11163 GCA_031364505.1 Candidatus Eiseniibacteriota bacterium
GTCCAACTTCGTCCAGACGATCGAGGAGCGGCAGGGGCTCAAGCTCGCCTGCATCGAAGAGATCGCCTACGGGAACGGCTGGATCGATGCAGAGGCAGTGCGAAGGATCGCCGAGCCGCTGGCGAAAACGGAGTACGGGCAATACCTGCTGAGGATGCTCGAAGGCTGACGCGTGGCCGGGGCGACGGCCCCACGAGACGACCCCCGGACCGACCCGGGCCGAGCCGCTGCCACCAAATTCGGACCGAATGGCATCCCTGCAGAACCTTTTCGGACAAGCGCTTGACCTTCGAGCCACGGCGCTCGCGGTATCCTCGTCGAGGCTCGACCCTTCGGAACACCTGAGGCCTCCCCGATGACCTTCGACGCAGCAGATCCCCGCGGGCCGGGTGGGCCGCGTACGCGCCCGAGTTGGAGACTGCGGCGCCTCACGCCTCGCGGCGTTCGCGTGTTTCGGCTTCGCGCGCTTTCGGTGCTCGCGGTGTCGGCGCTCGCCATTCTCGCGGCCGGCTGCGGAGCCAAGGCCGTGCGCCGCAGCCCGCGCGTGTCCGTCACCGTGGCCAAGGCGGAGCGCCGGTCGGTGCCACTCGAGTTGGCCGCGAGCGGCACGATCGAGCCGATCCAGTCCGCCGCCGTGGGCTCACAGGTGGGCGGCGTCATCATGCGGATCCGCATCCACGAGGGCGACTTCGTGCGCGCGGGCCAGGTGCTCGTCGAGCTCGATCCCCGCCCGTTCCGCGCCGAGCTGGACCAGGCGCGCGGCGTGCTGGCGCGCGATCGCGCCCAGGCCCAGACTGCGCGGCTCGATGCCGAGCGCGCGCGCAAAATGGTCGACCAGGGGATGATCTCGCAAGCGGAGTGGGAGCAGAAGCGCGCGGCCGCAGACGCCACGGCGGGCAGCGTGACGGCGGATTCGGCGGCCGTCGCCAACGCGCGATTGAACCTCGACTACGCGTCGATCCGCGCGCTGATCTCGGGGCGGACCGGGCGGCTCAACGTGCACGTCGGCGATCTCGTCAAGTCCGGCACCTCGGAACCCCTCGTCACCATCAACCAGATCAACCCGATCCGGGTGCGCTTCACGGTCGCCCAGAGCGAGCTGTCCAGCATCCAGAAGTACCGCGGCCATGATCCCCGCGTCATCGTCCGTCCGGTGTCCGAGGACTCGACGCAGATCGAGGGCCGGCTCGTGTTCGTCGACAACTCGGTGGACCTGGACACGGGAACGCTGCTGCTCAAGGGCGAGCTCAAGAACGCCGACGGACGGCTGTGGCCGGGCGAATTCGTCGAGGTGCGGCTCGTGCTGACGACGCAGAAGGACGCCCTCGTGGTGCCCTCGACCGCGGTGACGCGCGGCCAGCAGGGCACGTACGTCTACGTCATGAACGCCGATTCGACGGCGGCCTCGCGGCCGGTCACGGTCCTGCGTTCGGACGACCTGATCACCGTGCTCTCGAGCGGGCTCGAGGCGGGCGAGACCGTCGTCACCGACGGCCAGTTCCGGCTGTCGCCCGGATCGAAGATGCTCGTGCGCGAGCCGGGCCAGGGTAGTACGGGTGGCACGGGCGGCGCCCCGGGCGGAGGAGACGCGGGCGGCGGGCACGGCGCGGCGGACGCGAAGGCCGCGGCGAGCGGCCAGGGTGGCCAGGGCGCCCAGGGCTCCAAGGGCGCCAAGGGCGGCGCGCGGTGAACCTGTCGGGCATCTTCATCCGCCGGCCGATCGCGACCACGCTGATCATGCTCGGCATCCTGTTCTTCGGCTTGATGGGCTATCGGCTGCTGCCGGTGAGCGACCTGCCGAACGTCGACTACCCGATCATCTCCGTGAACGCGAGCCTGTCCGGAGCGTCGCCCGAGACGATGGCGTCGGCGGTGGCCACGCCGCTCGAGAAGCAGTTCTCGACGATCCCCGGCCTCGACGTGATGACCTCGAGCTCGAGCCAGGGCAGCACCAGCATCACGATGCAGTTCACGCTCGACCGCAGCATCGACGCGGCCGCACAGGACGTGCAGGCCGCGATCGCCCAGGTGCTGCGTCGCCTGCCGTCGGGCATCGTGCCGCCGTCCTACCAGAAGGTGAACCCCGCCGACTCGCCGATCCTGTTCGTGGGGCTCACGTCGCACGAGCTGCCGCTGTCGCGGCTCAACGAGTACGCCGAGAGCTTCATCGCGCAGCGACTGTCGATGGTGAACGGCGTCGCCCAGGTGCAGGTGTTCGGCGCCCAGAAGTACGCGGTGCGCGTGCGGCTCGATCCGCACGCCCTGAACGCGCTCAAGATCGGCATCGACGAAGTCGGCAGCGCGATCAACTCGGGCAACGTGAACCTGCCGACCGGCGTGCTGTGGGGCACTCACCGCACGGCGACCGTGCAGGCGAACGGCCAGCTCCAGAACGCCGCGGACTTCGGCGCCCTGATCGTGGCCTATCGGAACGGCGCCCCGGTCCGGGTGCGCGATCTCGGCGAGGTCATCGACGACGTCCAGAACAACAAGGCCGCGAGCTGGGTCCACGGCCAGCGCGCCGTCGTGCTGGCGATCCAGCGCCAGCCCGGCACGAACACGGTGCAGGTCGCCGACCGCGTGCAGGCGCTGCTCACGAACCTCCGGTCGCAGCTGCCGGCGTCGGTGGAATTCGTCCAGCTGTACGACCGCTCGATCTCGATCCGCAATTCCGTTCACGACGTCCAGTTCACGCTGCTGCTCACGTTCGCGCTCGTCGTGCTCGTGATCTTCCTGTTCCTCAAGAACCTGCCGGCCACGGTGATCCCGAGCCTGGCACTTCCGTTCTCGATCATCGGCACGTTCGGCGTGATGAGCCGCATGGGCTACAACCTCGACAACCTGTCGCTCATGGCGCTCACGCTGTCGGTCGGGTTCGTCGTCGACGACGCCATCGTCATGCTCGAGAACATCCACCGGCACATGGAGATGGGGAAGTCGCCGTTGCAGGCGGCCCTCGACGGATCGCGCGAGATCGGCTTCACGATCCTGTCGATGACGCTGTCGCTCGTCGCCGTGTTCATCCCGGTGCTGTTCATGGGCGGACTGCTCGGCCGCCTGTTCCACGAGTTCGCCGTGACGATCAGCGCGGCCATCCTCGTGTCGGGCTTCGTGTCGCTGACGCTCACGCCGATGCTGTGCAGCCGCTTCCTCAAGCCCGAGCACTCGCAGCAGCACGGGCGCCTCTACCGGACCTTCGAGCGGGGCTATGAGGCCTCGCTGCGCTTCTACGAGCGCACGCTCGCGTGGGTGATGGATCACCGCCCCGTGGCGTGGGGCTTCTCGCTCGCGATCCTCGCGGGCACGGTGGTGCTGTTCCATTTCGTGCCGAAGGGATTCATCCCGAGCGAGGACACCGGCCAGATCCAGGGCGGCACCGAGACGCCCGAGGGCACGTCGTTCGAATCGATGGTACGCCACCAGCAGGCGGTCGCCGCCATCATCGCCCAGGATCCGAACGTCCAGGACTTCATGTCGAACGCCGGTGGCGGCGGCGGCGGCGGCAGCAACAGCGGGCGGTTGTTCCTGAAGCTCAAGCCGCGTTCGGAGCGCAAGCTCACGTCCGACGAGGTAATCGCCGAGCTGCAGCCGAAGCTCGCCCGCGTCCCCGGCATCCGCGTGTTCCTGAACAACCCGCCCGCGATCAGCGTGGGCGGACGCCAGGCCAAGAGCCAGTACCAGTACACGCTCCAGAGCACCGACATCGGCACGCTGTACGACGGCGCCCAGGCGCTGGTCGACCGGCTGCAGCACGAGCAGGGGCTGCAGGACGTGACGAGCGACCTGCAGATCAAGAATCCGCAGGTCCAGGTCGAGATCGACCGCGAACGCGCCGCCGCGATGGGGATCACGGCGCTCCAGATCGAGCAGGCGCTGTACCAGGCGTACGGCTCGGGCCAGGTCTCGACGATCTTCACGCCGAACGACCAGTACTGGGTGATCATGGAACTGATGCCCAAGTTCCAGCGCGACGCCTCGGCGCTGTCGATCCTGTCCGTACGCTCGTCGCGCGGCGATCTGGTGCCGCTCGGCGCGGTGGCGAAGCTGTCGCCCACCGTGGGCCCGCTGAGCGTCAACCACGCGGGGCAGATCCCGGCCGTCACGGTGTCGTTCAACCTGCGCCCGGGCGTGTCGCTCGGCGAGGGCACGGCCGCCGTCGAGCGCGCCGCGCGCGAAGTCCTGCCGGCGAGCATCTCGACGAACTTCTTCGGCACGGCCCAGGTGTTCCAGTCGAGCCAGCAGGGCCTGCTGTGGCTGCTGCTGCTCGCCGTGCTCGTCATCTACCTCGTGCTCGGCGTGCTGTACGAGAGTTACATCCACCCGCTGACGATCCTGTCCGGCCTGCCGTTCGCGGGATTCGGCGCGCTGCTCACACTGTTCCTGTTCCGCACCGAGCTGTCGGTGTACGCGTTCGTCGGCGTCATCATGCTCGTCGGCCTCGTGAAGAAGAACGCGATCATGATGATCGACTTCGCCCTCGACGCCGAGCGCACCGAGGGCAAGTCCGCGCGCGACGCGATTCTCGAGGCGTGCAGCATCCGTTTCCGCCCGATCATGATGACGACCATGGCGGCACTGATGGGCACGCTCCCGATCGCGCTCGGCATCGGCGCCGGCGCCGAGGCGCGCCGCCCGCTGGGCCTCGCCGTCGTCGGCGGTCTCGCGTTCTCGCAGATCGTGACGCTCTACATCACGCCCGTGATCTACACGTACCTGGACAGCCTCCAGCGCCGCTTCGGCCGCCGCCGCGCGACGAAGGCGCAGCCCGAGGCGACGCCTCAACCGGCCACGAAGGCCGCCGCCGCGGCGCTGTAGGGCGCCGATATGCGCGCGAGAAAGGGGGCAACGATGAGCATGCGGATCGTCCAACTCGGTTCACCCCGCGCCGCGGGGGAAGGTCTGCGCATCGGCACCGTGCGCCTGCCGCCGCGCGGTGTACCCAAGGCCAAGTTCGGGAAGCAGAACTGGTACGACGTGTGGTTCCCGAACCTGGCGCCGAGCGTCGCCACGATGAAGCTCGGCCAGGCGGCGAAGACGAAGGCCCAGTGGGCCGCCTTCGAGCGCGCCTACCACGCCGAGATGGCCGAGTCGGGCCCCCGTCACGACCTCGAGCTGCTCGCCGCGCTGTCCCACACGACGAACTTCTCGGTCGGCTGCTACTGCGAGGACGAGTTCCGCTGCCACCGCTCGATCCTGAAAGAGCTGCTCGAAGAAGCCGGGGCAAAGATCGCGGGGTGAGGGCACGGCCGGCGCGGCGCATCGCCGCGCGGTGCGGGGACCGCAACCTCGCGCGGCCACAGTCGTTCTTGCCCTCGTATTCCTGCTCCGTTCGGGTGTCTGCGCAGCCACTTCATGTGTTCCATGAACTCGTCCCGGGACGAGTTGGCATGGCGACTCGCTGACATCGCGTCTTCGGCGCGCGCGACCGAGGTGTCCGCGCAGACACCTCCACTGTCCCCGGGGACAGTTTCGTTTGGATTGCTTACCTGACGCCGCGCACCTCCGCCCCTCGTTCCCCCGGGTGCAGCGCGACGCTGTCGGCGCCGGGCCTCACATCAAATGCAACGCCGCGGCCGTTTGGCCGCGGCGTGTGCGTCGACGCGATCGTAGGCGCCGCTATTTCATGTTCGCGACGACCTGCGTCCCGAATTCGCTGCACTTCACCTCGGTGGCGCCGTCCATCTGGCGCGCGAAGTCGTAGGTCACCTGCTTGCCGGCGATCGCGCCGTCCATGCCGTGGATGATCAGGTCGGCCGCCTCGTTCCAGCCGAGGTAGCGCAGCATCATCTCGCCCGACAGGATCACCGAGCCCGGGTTCACGCGGTCGAGATTCGCGTACTTGGGCGCCGTGCCGTGCGTGGCCTCGAACACGGCGTGGCCCGTCAGGTCGTTGATGTTGCCGCCGGGGGCGATGCCGATGCCGCCGACCTGTGCCGCGAGCGCGTCGCTCAGGTAGTCGCCGTTCAGGTTGAGCGTGGCGATGACGTCGAACTCGTCGGGGCGCGTCAGCACCTGCTGCAGCGTGATGTCGGCGATGGCGTCCTTGATCAGCACGCGGCCGGCGCCGAGGGCGGCCTTCTGTTCGGCGTTCGCCTGGTCCTCGCCCTTCGCGGCCTTGGTGCGCTCCCACTGCTCCCACGTGTAGACCCTGTCGGCGTACTCGCGCTCGGCCAGCGCGTAGCCCCAGTTGCGGAACGCGCCCTCGGTGTACTTCATGATGTTGCCCTTGTGGACGATCGTCACGCTCTTCCGGCCATGGGCCAGCGCGTAGTCGATGGCGGCGCGGATGAGGCGCTCGCTGCCCTCCTGCGATACCGGCTTGAACCCGATGCCCGTCGTTTCGGGGAAGCGCACCTTCTTGTACGCCGCGGGGAAGCTCTCCTTCAGGAAGCCGAGCACCTTCTTCGCGTCGTCCGAGCCGGCGGCGAATTCGATGCCGGCGTATATGTCCTCGGTGTTCTCGCGGAAGATCACCATGTCGACCTTCTCGGGATGCTTGACGGGCGAGGGCACGCCCTTGAACCAGCGCACCGGCCGCAGGCACACGTACAGGTCGAGGATCTGGCGGACCGCGACGTTGAGCGAACGAATGCCGCCGCCCACCGGCGTCGTGAGCGGGCCCTTGATGCCGACGAGGTAGGTGCGGAACGACTCGAGCGTCGCGTCGGGCAGCCAGTTGCCGGTCGCGTCGAACGCCTTCTGCCCGGCGAGCACCTCCTGCCACGCGATGCGGCGCTTGCCGCCGTAGGCCTTCTCGACCGCGGCGTCGAACACCCGCACGGACGCGCGCCAGATGTCGGGGCCCGTGCCATCGCCCTCGATGAACGGAATGATCGGGTGCGAGGGCACGTCGATCGTGCCGCCGCGCATCGTGATGGCTTCGCCCTGGACGACGCTCATGACCTGCTCCTCACGCGGATGGTGCGGCGTCCGCGTCGCGCGGCCGCCGTGGCGTCGGCCTGAGCCGGCGCGTGGATTTGTACGGATAGATGTCCAGCACCTCGCCGCTCTCGTGCAGCTGCTGCATGCGGTGCCAGAAACGCACCGACAGCAGCTCGCGATGGTGGGCGAGGAACACGTTCAGCAATTCGATCGGAAGCCCCAGGAACCCCCGGAACTCCTCGGGGAAGATATCGCGCTCGCCCACGTAGAACGAAGGCTCCGCGGCCCCCTCCTCGTACTCGTCGCGGAACGGGGGCAGCTCCCGGAACCGGCAGTCGGTGAGCGTACACAACTCGTCGTAATCGTAGAAGATGAGCCGGCCGTGGCGCGACACGCCGAAGTTCTTGAGCAGCATGTCGCCCGGGAACACGTTCGTGGCCGCCAGGTCGCGCAGGACGTGGCCGTAATCGATCACGGCCTCGCGAGCCGCCGCGTCGCCCGCCTCGCGCAGGTAGAGATCGAGCGGGCGCAGGCGCCGCTCGGTGTACAGGTGCGCGATGACCACCTGGTCGCCCTGCAGCGCAACGCGTTCGGAGCACGACGTGAGCAGCTCGTCGAGCAGGCCGGACTCGAAGCGGGCGCGGTCGAACGCCAGGTGCTCGAACTCCTGGGCGTCCACGAGCCGCCCGGCGCGGTCGTGGCGGAACACCATGCGGTACTTCGCGCGCACCTCCTCGTGCGTCACGGTCTTCGGGTACTCGAAGCGATCGCGGATCACCTTGAACACCACGTCGAAGCCCGGCAGCGTGAACACGGCCATCACCATGCCGCGCTGACCGCGGGCGACGACGAATCGGTCGTCCGAGGTGTCGAGGTGGCGCAGCAGGCTCCGGTACAGCTCGCTCTTGCCGTGCTTGTCGAAGCCGAGGGCGTTGTACAGCTCGGCGCGGGCCTTGCGCGGCATGATCGCACGCAGGAAGACCACCAGGTCGCGCGCGGGCTCGGCGTCGACGAAGAAGTACGACCGCGCGAAGCTGAACACGATGCTCACCTCGTCCGTCGTCGTGAGCACGGCGTCGACCACGATGCCGCCGGGCGGGTGGGTGAGCGCCACGAGCAACGGCATCGGCCCCGAGCGGGTGTGGACCAGGCCGACGAGGTAGGCGCCCTTGCCGCGGTAGAACACCGCACGCGCGAGCTGGAGCTCGCCCGGCGCGCGGCCGTCGAGACCGGCCCCGATCACCGTCGCCATGCGCTCGACGTCCCCGGCGGCGTCCTCGTAGCCGGCCTCGAAGGCGAAGTGGGCGAGCGCGTCGTGCAGCGCGCGCGCGAGCCCGGCCTGCGCCGGGAAGCGCACCGTGGGATCGCCGTCCGGCTTCGGCGCGCGCGTCTCGGCGACGGGCGAGACGAACTCCATTCCCGGGTCGACGCCGATCGTGTGGAACATCCGTCGCGTGAACGAATTGAAGAACGTCTCGGCCAGCTCCGGATCGGCGAAGGACGCGACGAGCGGCTCGTAGGCCGCGCGCAGCGCCGCCCAGGTCGGGCGCTCGGACATCGCGGGGCCGAGCAGCGCGTGCAGCGAACCGAGGCCACGGTCGACGGCGGCGTTGTAGACGTCGAGCCGCAGCGCCGAGTCGCGCTGCGACGCCGCCCAGTCGCGGGCCTCGAAGTGCGTGCGCGCGGCGGTGATCAGCGCGCGGAGCCGGGCGCGGTAGTCCTCGTATGCGGCGGCGACGATCGCCGCGCCGTGTCGCGCGGTCTCGGGCGCGAGCGTGGGGGCGGAGGAACTCATGCGCTCACCCTACGGTCGCGCACGGGTGGCGCGCCAGTCTTCAGGGTCGCGGCTCGCGCCGCGACGGCGTCGGTTCGGGGCGCGGCAGTCGCTACCGAAACAATGCGAGGTACGCGCCCAGCCACTCGTTGCCCCACAGGAACACGAGCATCGACGCGGGCGCCAGCATGCAGCCGAACGGGATCGGGGTCGTGCGGCCGCCCTGCCCGCGCGCCATCATCGCGAGGCCCCAGATGCTGCCGCCCAGGGCCGACACGAACAGCGTGAGCAGCGTCCGCTGCCAGCCGAGCACGGCGCCGAACATCGCGGCGATCTTGATGTCGCCGCCGCCCATGCCCTCGATGCGCCGCACGCGCAGGTACCCCCAGGCCAGGAACCACAGCATGCCGCTGCCGAGGGCCATGCCGAACATGGCGTGGCGGGCGCCGCCGGGCCACGTCAGGGCCGCGGCGAGCCCCAGGAGTGTCCCCGGGAAGGTCAGGGCGTCGGGCAGGAGCTGGAAGTCCAGGTCGATCCAGAACAGTGCCACGAGCAGGAATCCCCACACGGCGAGCAGCGGGTAGGCGGGAACGAGCCCCACCCGGAGCAGCAGCAGGACGGCCCAGGCGCCGCACCACAGCTCGGTCAGGGGGTAGCGGAAGGGGATGCGGGCGCGGCAGTAACGGCAACGGCCCAGCGTCGAGGCCCAGGACAGCACCGGGAACAGGTCGATCGCCCGCAGGGTGTGGCCGCAGTGCGGGCAAGCCGACCGCCCGTGGACCCACGAGATGTCCCGGGGAATGCGGTAGGCGAGCGCCGTGACGGCGCTCCCCATGACAAGACCCAATACTCCCGCGGACACGAGCATGACGGGTGGCATCATTTCGAGGAACATCTCCGTTGCCCGGGGCGGTCGCCTCTGTCAAAATCCGAGGGAGCAGCGCAACGGAATCCCTTGTCGGAGACATCCCTCGTGCGCATCGTGCTGTTCCTCGCCGTCGTCGCGAATAGCATCGATCTCGTCGCCACCGCCCTGGGTATCCACTGGCTCGGGAATCGCGAGGGCAACCCCCTGCTCGCCGGCCTCGCCCACCAGCACTGGTGGCTGTTCGTGCTGGTGAAGGGCGCCATCACGCCGCTGCTGATCGTCCATCTGCACCGCTGCCGGTCGCACTCGCCGGTGCTCGCGACACTCGGCATGGGCCTCGTCACGCTGGCCCTGACGGTCGCGGTGGGGCAGTGGCTCGGATGGATCGCCGGAGTGGTCCAGGTCAGCCGGCCGTACCCGCTGTAGCCGGCTGACCCGAACCACCGTCACGTCATTCGGTTATCGGCCCCACGGGCCGTCGTCCTCACTGCTGCTCGGGGATGATCCGCGGCGTCACCTCGATGATCAGGTCCTTCTTGGATGACACGATGCGCTGGTGCTGGAACAGCAGGCCGAGCCCCGGGATCTGGCCGAGCAGCGGCACCTTGGTGATGTTCGTTGTCTTTTCCTCGCTCAGCAGGCCGCCGATGATCACCGAGTTGCCATCCTTGAGCCGCACCGTCGTGCTCGCCTGGCGCGTCGAGATGACCGGCAGGTCGGCGTTCGGGCCGCGGAAGTCGCTGACCGAGCTGACCTCGGGATTGATCTCGGTGGTGATGTAGCCGTCGGCGTTGATGAGCGGCGTGATCCGGAGCTTGATACCCACTTCCTCACGCTGTACAGACTGCGTCGCCGCGGCACCACCGCCCGCGAACGTCGTTCCCTGCACGACGAACGGGATGCGCTGGCCGATCAGCATCGTCGCTTCCTTGCCGTTCAGCGTGGCGATCTTCGGATTCGCGAGCACGCGGGCGTTGCCGTCATGGATCAACAGGTCGATCGCCGCCTCGATCGCGCGCGCCTGGCGCCGGATGTCGTTCGCGGCGGGGACACCCTTCACGAACGGCAGGGTGGACGGCAGCCTGCCGGGCGCCACCGCGGCCGGGTTGCCTTCGACGATGATGAAGCCCTGGCGGTTGAGCAGGTCCCAGTCGATGCCGAGCTCCTTCGTGGCATCCGTCGACACTTCGACGATGCGCGCTTCGAGCATGACCTGCTTCGCCGGCACGTCGAGCTTCACCACGATGGCCTGGATCTCGGCGATCACGCGCGGGCTCGTGACGACGATCAGCCGGTTGCCGCCGCGGTCGACTTCGATGTCGGCGGCGAGCTTCTTGAGCGCCGCCTGGACGGCGAGCGCGTCGGCGTACTTGAGCTCGACCACGTAGCTCGACAGCCCGGTCTCCTCCTTGAGCGAGCGGGACTCCGCCACGAGCACCGAGTTGCCGATGCGCTCGTAGGCGAGGCCGGCCGCGCGCACGACGAGGTTCACCGCCTGGTCGATCGGGACGTCCTTCAAGTGGATCGACAACCGGCCGGCCGTGACGCCGGGGCCGGTGACGATGTTCAGGTCGCCCTTCTCGGCGAGGATCTTGAGCACCGAGGGCAGGTAGGCGTCCTCGGCGTCCAGCGTGATCAG
>JANLWK010000211.1:0-4780 GCA_031364505.1 Candidatus Eiseniibacteriota bacterium
GTTCGTGATGCGCGAGAACGTGCTCGACAACACGAGCGCCCGGACCCGCTCGGGATGCTCGAGCGTCCACTGCTGGGCGAGGGCGCCACCGAGCGAATGCCCGACGAGTGCCACGGGCCCGTCCGCGAACGCGTCCGCGACGCGGTCGAGGTCCGCGCGCATCAGGCGCCAGTCGGGCCGGCCGGGGAACCGGTCGCGCAGGTCGAACGTGACGATGCGGAAGCGCTCGGCGAGCCGGCGCGCGACGCCGATCCACGCCTCTTTGCAACCGGGGAGCGGCGGCACGAGGAACACGCTCGGGCCCCGGCCCATCACGACGACGTCGGTGATGCCGTCGCCGAGGTCGAACGGCTCGGGCGTCCAGCCCTCGATCCACGCGGGATCCACGCACTCGCGCCAGCCGGGACCCAGCGTGGCGCAGACGCGCGGGCGGGCGCCGGCGGGTGATGGGGCGAAAGGCGTCCCGCTCGCGCGCGCGTCCGTCGCGCTCCTCGCGCGCTCATCGCCCGCGCGCCGTGCGCGCTCGTCGCCGAGTCCGGTCATACGTCGAGTATAGTGAACTCGGGTCACGCGCTCGCCACCCGCCGCGGGGCCGCGATGCAATGCCCGGGGATGAACGATGCCGCAAGGGAATGCGATCCGGTTTCCGGCCGGTTTCATGTGGGGATCCGCCACCTCGGCGCACCAGGTCGAGGGCGGCAACCGCTGGAACGATTGGTGGCGATGGGAGCATCGCGAGCCCGGGATCGATCCGCGCCTGCAGAGCGGCGAGGCGTGCCGCCATTGGGAGCGGTTCGACGCGGACTTCGCACTGGCCGCGGCGGACGGCCACGCCGCGCACCGGTTGTCGCTCGAATGGAGCCGCATCGAGCCCGCACCGGGTGCCATCGACGTCGCGGCGATCCAGCACTACCACGATGTCTTCGCCTCGCTCCGCCGCCACCGGCTGACGCCGGTCGTCACGCTCTCGCACTTCACGCTGCCCGCGTGGGTCGCGGACCTGGGCGGGTGGGAATCGCGCGACACGCTCGACCGCTTCGACGCCTACGTGCGCCGCTGCGCTCGCGAGTTCGGGGGCGAGGTCGACTGGTGGTGCACGGTGAACGAGCCCGAGGTGCTGGCGTTCCGCTCTTACTCCGAGGGCGTGTGGCCTCCGCAGGTGCGCGACGACTCGCGAGCGCTCGCGGTGATGGCGAACCAGCTCGAGGCGCACGGGCGCGCCTACCGCATCCTCCACGAGGAGGATCGCGCCGACGCCGACGGCGACGGTCGGGCCGCGCGCGTGGGCTTCGCCAAGCACCTGATCCAGTTCGAGCCGCTGCGCGCATGGTCACCGCTCGACCACCTGCGCACGCACGTCGAGGACCGCGTGTTCAACGAGGCCGTGCTCGATGCCGCCGTGACGGGACGCATTGCCCTGTCGATTCCCGGCGCGCGGGCCGTTCGCCGGACGGTGCGCGCACTCGAGCGCAGCCTCGACTGGATCGGGCTCAACTACTACACGCGCTGGCAGGTCGACGCCGCCGGCCGCACGCCGCACGTGGCGCGACGCGGAGCGGCGGTGACGGATCTCGACTGGGAGATCTATCCGCAAGGCCTGGCGCTCGCTGCACGGCGCGCGGCACTCGCGGGCGTTCCGGTGCTGGTCACCGAGCATGGATTCGCCGATGCAACGGACCGGTTCCGCCCGCGCGCGATCGTCGATTCACTCGCGTCGCTCGGGCGCGAGATCGACCGCGGCGTGAACGTCCTCGGCTACCTGCACTGGTCGCTGATGGACAACTTCGAATGGGCCGACGGCTGGCACCCACGCTTCGGGCTGTACCGCGTGGACACGATGAAGGACCCCGACGGCCGCGAACGCACGGAGAGCGCCGAGGTCTACTCGCGCATCGTGCGCGCGAACGCGATCGAAGCGGATCTGCTGCAGAGCGTGTGATACGAGGGCGCCGTACGCCAGGCGCGTGATGCCGGCCGGCCACACGCTGCGAGGGTGCTGCGCAGCACGTTTCGTTTAGCGCAGCTGAAATCCACCTGCCCCGGGGCAGTGTGGGCTTGAACATGCCGATGCTCATTGTCCCGCACACGCGCATCGCATGAAGCGCGGGCAGGGAGTGCCGTGGCCGGGGCATGTGAATGGCGCGCGTAGCCAGGATGGCGCAGCGCGCCAGAGGTAGCGAGCCGGAGCAGGAGCGGAGGGCGAGCGAGCCCCTTCCACGGTACTCCCTGCTCGCGCCAGCGCTGATCCATCCGGCGCCGATCCGTCCAGCGCAGATCCGTCCAGCGCAGATGCGTCCGGCGCCGACCCGTCCGACGCCGCGTGTATTACGCCCCCCGCAACACCTCGAGGAACGCGTCGCCGTAGCGATCGAGCTTGACCGGCCCGATGCCCGAGACGAGCAGCAGTTCGGCGCGCGTCGAGGGCTTCAGTTCCGCCATGCCGCGGAGCACCGCGTCGCTGAACACGATGTACGCCGGAACACCCTCGGCGTCGGCCAGGCGCTTGCGCAGGGCGCGCAGCGTCTCGAACAACTCGGGGTCGACGTTCGCACCCAGCGCGGCGCGGACCCCGCGGCGGCGCTCGCCGGCGACGGGCTCCGCTTCGTGCACCGCGACCAGCGCCTGGATCCCCTCGCCTCGGCACGTGTCGCACGAGCGGCCGCACGGTTCGATCGTTTCGTCGAGCAGCCGCACCAGCGCCTGGTGCCGGCAGCCTCCGCGGTCGACGGCGCGGAACATCTCGACCGTCTTGCGGCGCGTGTCTTCGCGCACGGCGAGATCGTCGATGCCGTCGAGGAAGCGGTCGAAGCCGATCACGTCCGCCCACGAGTAGAACAGCACGCAGTCGCTCTCGAGCCCGTCGCGGCCGGCGCGGCCGATCTCCTGGTACCACGCCTCGATCGACTTCGGCATGTCGCGGTGGATCACGAACCGGACGTTGCTCTTGTCGATGCCCATGCCGAACGCCACCGTGGCGACGACGACATCGACCTCGTCCCGCGCGAACGCGTCCTGGTTGCGCATGCGCTCCGCGTCGCTCAGCCCGGCGTGATAGGGCAGCGCCTTGACGCCCTGGCTCGCCAGCCACTCGGCCATGCCGTCGACCGATTTGCGGCTGAGGCAGTACACGATGCCGCTCTCGCCGCGATGCCGCCGGATCACGCCGAGGATGTCGCGGCGCGTGTTGCGCTTCGTGCCGCCTTCGGCGCCCGGCGTTTCGCCCTTCCGGTGCGCGGTGATGATCAGGTTCGGGCGGAAGAACAAGCCCTTGAACCCATCGGGCTTGACCATGCCGAGCTGCTGGATGATGTCGCCGGCCACGCGGCGCGTCGCCGTCGCGGTGAGCGCGAGCACCGGAATCTCGCCCATCTCCTGCTTCAAATTGCGCAGCCTGCGGTAGGCCGGCCGGAAATCATGTCCCCAATGGCTGATGCAGTGCGCCTCGTCGACGACGACGAGGCCGATGTCGCATCCCGCGATGATCGATCGCAACGAGCCCTCGAGCGCCTCGGGCGCCACGTACAGCAGCTCGACTTCGCCGCGGCGGAGCGCCGCGAGTCGCTGCCGGCGTTCGTCGAACTCGATCGTCGAGTTGATCACCGTGGCCCGGAAGCCGAGCCGCGTGAGGGCGTCGACCTGATCCTTCATCAGCGAGATGAGCGGCGAGATCACGAGGACCGCGCCCTTCATCAGCCGGGCCGGGATCTGGTAGGTGAGCGACTTGCCCGAGCCGGTGGGCATGACGCCGATGCAGTCGCGCCCCGCGAGCACGGCGTCGATGATCCGGCGCTGCCCTGGCCGGAAATCCCGGTAACCGAACACCGTCTCGAGCACCTGCTGGGGGTCGCTCGACACGGGTGGGGCGAACAGCGGGAGGAGTGATGCGTTGGGCTCCGGCAAGGTCCCTCCGTGGACGGGAGCGGGTGCGGGGGCAAGGTCGCGAAACGACGTCCGCACTCTAAGCGATGCGCCGCTCGGGCGTCGACCAAGACATCCGAGTCGTTGGGTCAGATGTCCGGCGTGTGTGTGGCCGCGGGATTTCGTGCACCTCGTGCCACACCGCGCGCATCCACCATGAATCACGGGGACGCACGCCCCGAATGCTTCGAACGGGGGGTTCCACGATGCCGGGCATGATGCCGGGACGGAGATGGCTGCCCGCGATCGCGTGGGCGACATTGATCGGCGCCCAGTCCGCGCCCGCGGCATCCGCATCCGGAGGGAAACCGGTGCACGGTGTGTACGATTTCACGGTGCGCACGATCGATGGCACCGAGCAGTCGCTGGAGAACTACCGCGGCAAGACACTGCTCATCGTCAACACGGCGTCGAAGTGCGGGTTCACCCCGCAGTACACGTCGCTCGAACGCCTGTACGAGACCTACCACGACCGCGGCTTCGAGGTGCTCGCCTTCCCCGCCAACAACTTCGGCGCGCAGGAGCCTGGCACGAACGAGCAGATCCAGAAGTTCTGCACCACGACGTACTCCACCTCGTTCCCGCTGTTCGCCAAGATCAACGTGCGCGGGTCGAAGATGGCACCGTTGTACACGTGGCTCACGCAGGACTCGGGGTTCCCGGGAGCCATTTCGTGGAACTTCACCAAGTTCCTGGTCGGTCCCGACGGGCGGGTCGTCGCCCGGTTCGGCCCCCGCACCGACCCGATGGACCGCCAGGTCACGACGACGCTCGAGGCCACGCTCTCCCAGCCATGACGGGCTCGTCCGCGCCCCCTGGTAGCCCTTCGTAGCCTTCCTGGTCGCTGGGCGAGAGCGCGGAT
>JANLWK010000215.1:0-6314 GCA_031364505.1 Candidatus Eiseniibacteriota bacterium
CGGCGACGGGCCGCTGTCGCGCGCGGCGGCCGAGGCGCTCGCCGACGAGCGGCGCACCGGCATCGTGCCGTATTATCCGCTCGTCTCGGATGCCTGCTACGTGGCGTGGCGCGGAGACGCGCCGGAGACGATCGCGGCACATATGCCGGCCCTGGGGCGCGAGTACGCGCTGCCCACGGAGGACGCGCGCGCGCTCGATCTCGATGTCGTGAGCCTCGGTCCCTGGGGGCACGACGCGCATGCGCCGTGGGAACGGGTGAACACCGAGTACGCCTTCGAGCGGCTGCCCGCGCTGCTCGAGCGCGTGCTCGCGCGCTGCGGCGAGCAGGCGGGCGGCCGTGCGTGAACGACGACGGACATGCCGAATGAGAGGAACACGATGACGGACTCCCAGGCCACGCTCGACGCCGGGGCGGCGAACGCCTCCGACGCCACCGCCGCCGCGCCGCGCCGGCCCATGCGCGAAGAAGATCTGCTCGAACTGGTGTGGATCGCCGACCCGCAGATGTCCCCGGACGGCGCGCACGTCGCGTTCACGCGCGTCGAGGTCGACGCGGCCGAGGACGCGTACCGCACGGCGCTGTGGGTCGTCCCCGTGGCGGGCGGCGAGGCGCGGCCGCTGACGGCGGGCCCGCGCGACGGCCAGCCGCGATGGTCGCCCGATGGCCGCCGCATCGCGTTCGTACGGAAGCCGGACGGCGAGAAGCCGGCGCAGATCCACGTGCTGCCGATGGACGGCGGCGAATCGGCGGCGCTCACGTCGCTGGAGAAGGGCGCGTCGAACCCGGCCTGGTCGCCGGACGGCACGCGCATCGCGTTCTCGAGCGAGACGAATCCGGCGCTCGACCGCGTGGCGCCGGGCGCCACGGCGCCCGTGAAGCCGAAGAACGAGCCGGGGCGCGTTGTGACGCGCGTCATGTTCCGCGAGAACGACATCGGTTTCTACGACTTCGATCACCCGCAGCACGTCTGGGTGACCGACGCCCTCCACGACGAGCGTGGCGCCGGCGGCGCGCCGCGCCAGCTCACGACCGGGCGCTTCAATGAAGGGCCGCCGCGGTGGTCACGCGACGGCCGCTCGGTGCTGTTCACGAGCGACCGCCGCGAGGAGCCGTGGTTCGGGCTCGACGAGAACCGGCTGTACGCCGTCGCGGCCGACGTTGCGGCGCCGGTCGACGGCGCCGAGCGCGTCGCGGAGTTCCGCGGGCCCGTGCGCGAGTTCGCCGAGGCGGCCGACGGCCGCATCGCGGTGATCGGCGCGGTGCTGCCCGAGAAGCACAGTTCCTACGACCAGATGACGCTGCTCGAGATCGCCGGCGCGCGACCGGTGACGGCGCCGCGCGTGGTGCCGAAGACCGGCCGCACGACGTGGGGCGACGGCGTCAACTCGGATCAGCACCCGCCGCGCGGCGGCGGCAGCACGCCGCTCGCGTGGGCGGCCGACGGCGCCGCCGTGGTGGCCCTCGGTTCGCGCGAGGGCGCGTCGCGCCTCGTTCGCGTGGACGCGAAGACCGGCGAAGAGCGCGAGCTGACGCCGTCCGACCGCGACCTGATCGCCGGCACGGTGTCGGCCGACGGCCGCACGTGGGCGCTCACGCTCGGCAGCGTCGACCGCCCGGGCGATCTGTACGTGCTCGATGCCGAGAGCGGTGCCCTCACGAAGCGCTACGCGCCGAACGACGCACTGTTCGCGCGCGTGTCGCTCGGCAGCGTCGAGGAGGTGTGGCTGTCGTCGTTCGACGGGACGAAGATCCACGCTTGGATCGTGAAGCCCCCGGACTTCGACGCGACGAAGCAGTATCCGCTCGTGCTCGAGATCCACGGTGGCCCGCATACCGCGTATGGCGTCGGGTTCTTCCACGAGTTCCACGTACTCGCGGGCGCCGGCAACGTCGTCCTCTACACGAACCCGCGCGGCAGCACGAGCTACGGCTGGGAGTTCGCGAACGTCATCCAGTACGTGTTCCCGGGCGACGACGCGAAGGACCTGCTCGCCGCGGTGGAGGCGGTCGTGGCGCGCGGATACATCGATCCGAAGAAGATCGGTGTCACCGGCGGCAGCGGCGGCGGGCTGCTGACGAACTGGCTCATCGCGCAGAGCGACCGCTTCGCGGCCGCATGCACGCAGCGCTGCGTGACCGACTGGGCGAGCATGATGTACTCGGCCGACTTCGCGATGTTCGGCCCGTTCTGGTTCCGAGCCCAGCCGCACGAGAATCCGCAGGAGTACGCCGAGCGGTCGCCCGGCACCTACGTCGACCGGATCCACACGCCGCTCATGATCCTCCACAGCGAGGAGGACTGGCGGACGCCGATCGCGCAGGGAGAGATCCTGTTCCGCGCGCTCAAGTACATGAAGCGTCCGGTCGTGATGGTCCGCTTCCCGGGCGAGAACCACGAGCTGTCGCGCAGCGGCACGCCTTCACGGCGGGTCCAGAACCAGCGGCACATCCGGCGCTGGTTCGACCACTGGCTGCACGGCCTGCGGGCGGACGAGTACGGGGTGTGAGGGTCCCGGCCGCGCGCGTTCTGCCGGTGCTCGCGGCCGCCGTGCTGCTGCTCCAGGCGTCGCTGCTGTTCCGCCCGGACCTGCGCACGCTCGACCGCCCGCTCACCGAGGACGGTTACTACGCGCTGACCATCGCGCGGAACATCGCGCACGGCCTGGGCGCCACGGCCGACGGCGTGCGGGCGACCAATGGCTTCCAGCCGCTGTTCACGCTGCTCACCGTGCCGCTGTTCTGGCTCACCCGCGGACTGTTCGCGCCGCTGCGCGGCCTGCTGCTGCTCCACCTCGTCGTGCAATGGGCCACGGCGCGAGTGTTGGCGTCGGTCGCGCGCGAGGCGGCGCGCGGCATCGCCGCGCCGGTGTCGCCCGAGGAGTCGGAGCGCCGCGCCCGCGCGATCGGCGAGCTGACGGCGTTCCTCTATCTCGTCGCCGTCAACACGTTCCTGCAGCACTGGAACGGGCTCGAGACGGGCTTCGTCCTGTTCCTGCTCGCCGTCGCCTGGCGCGCCGACCAGCGGCTCGGTGACCAGGGCGGTCTCCGGGGCGCCGTGACACTCGGCATCACCCTCGGCCTCTGCGTGCTCGCGCGCATCGACACCGCACTGCTCGTCGCCGTCGTATGCCTCGCCGAGTGGGCCGGTTCGCGTGGCCGTGCCGGCTCGCCGCGGCGCGCGCTCGCGATCGGTGCCGCGGCGTTCGCGATCTCGCTGCCGTGGTGGCTCTACAACTTCGTGGGCTTCGGCTCGCTCATGCCGACGAGCGGCTCGGCCCAGCAGGAGTTCGCCGTGTCGGGCGAGCGCATCGGCCGCATGATCACCGCCGTGCTCGCCGACGCGCTGCCGTGGATCTACGCGCGCCGCGGCGGCGACGTGGCGTGGGACGTGCTGCGGATCGCCGTGCTCGCGCCCATCGCCTGGCTCGTCGCGCGGACCGTACGCGACGCGCGCGCAGGCGCCCCGTCCGCGCCGGGGGATGATGCGATCGCCCGCACGACTCGCTTCGGCGGGCGGATGATCGCCTTCGCCGCCGTGCTCGCCGCGTGGTACTGCGCCTCGTCGTGGGCGTCGCACTTCTATGTGCGCTACCTGGCGCCGCTGATCCCCGTCGCCACGCTCGCCGCCGCGTTCGCGGCATGGCGCCTCACGCGCGGGCGGACCGGCCCCGTCGCCGCCGCGTGCGCCGCACTCGTGCTGGCGTTCGCGTTCGTGGTCGTGGCGCTCCACCAGGGGCGCGTGTTCGGGCGCAACGACTTCTACGCCGAGCAACTGGCGCTGGTGCGCCGCCACGTGCCCGATGCCGAGTGGGTCGCCTCGGGCCAGACCGGCACCCTGGGCTACTTCCGCGACCACGTGCTCAACCTCGACGGCAAGGTGAACCCCGAGGCCTTCGCGGCGCGCGCCGACATCGCGGGCTACGTGCGTCGCCAGGGCATCCGCTGGTTCTGCGACGAACCGTGGTTCGCGGAGCATTGGTTCGGCGCGCACCCTGAATCGAACGGATGGCGGCTCGTGAGCCGCGAAGGCGCCTTCGTGCTCTACCGCTTCACCGGCCCGAGCTGAGCACCAGGTTCAGCGCCGCGCCGCGGGCCGCGCCCTGAGGGCCGGCGACCCTCGCCGCGCCGGCCGCGCGCGACTCAGTTGGAGCGGAAGTTCCCGAACTTGAGCTCGACGCCGAAATCCCCGCCCTTGAGCAGCGCGATCACGCCCTGCAACTCGTCCTTGCTCGACGAGGAGACGCGCACCGTGTCGCCCTGGATCGAGGACTGCACCTTCTTGAGCTTGGCATCCTTCAGGGTGCGCACGATGTCGCGCGCCATGTCGGCGGTGAGCCCGTCCTGGATCTCGATCTCCTGCCGCGCGCTGCCCATGGCGGCCGGCTGGACTACGCCCGGCTTCAGGTTCTTCAGCGGCACCTGGCGCCGCACGAACTTGCTCTGCAGCACGTCCCAGATCGCGCTGAGCTTGTACTCGTCGGGGCCCGTCAGGGTGATCTTCTTGTCCTTCTGGTTCAGCTCGATCCCGACCTTCATGCCCTTGAAGTCGTAGCGCTGGGTGATCTCCTTGGTCGCCTGGTCGACGGCGTTGTGGACCTCCATGAAGTCCACACCGGTCGTCACATCGAACGAGCTGGTGCTGGCCATAGATGCCTCCCTGATCAAGTCGCGCGGCGCCGCACGGCGGGCGCGCGCGTCAGTTCGAGTGCCGCGGCGAGGGGTCCGCCGCGAAGGATTTCGCGTGTGAGTGCCGCGATGCCGCGCCGTTGCGATTCCCACAGCACGCGACGCGACGCCTCGGCGAATGACACCCATTCGAATGCATCGTGCTCGCGCGACAAGCGCACCGCCGCCGCGGCCCCGACTTCGGCGGTGAGCAACGGCAGGATCAGGAGCTGGCCGCTGCGCACGTTCACGTAGAGCGTCGCGGTCTCCAGCCCCCACCAGCGCGCCGGCGTGAGCCCCGTCTCCTCGCGTACTTCCCGCTTCGCCGCGGCGAGCGGACCTTCGAACCGATGGCGCTTGCCGGTGACGGGCTGCCAGACGCCCGGCAGCACGCGACGTCCAGGGGCTCGTCGCAACAGCAGCAATTGCGTCCTGCGCCCCGAGCGGCGGAACAGGTACACCTCGACGTGAGTGCTGCGTGGCGCGGGCACGGGGCGGCAGGATACGCAGCTTGGACCCAAAAAACACACGCTTCGCTTCACAATCGGGCTTAATCATCGCGTGACACTTTCGGGTTGACCCCCCGGCGGCCTTTCCCTAGATTTCCCCGTCCGATCGGCACCCCATCGAGCTGGAATGGGGCGCTGGTTGCCCCACGAAGGCATCGTAAGGGGTTCGCGATATGACCGTTCCGGGCGGCAAGGACCCTCAGTATCGAGGGCTGCGCTCCGCCGGGCTGTTGCTCGCGATCCCCACGCTGCTGATCGTCTCGCCTCTCGTGGGCTTCTTCCTCGGCGGTTGGCTCGACCGGCGCTTCGGCACCGGTCCCTGGCTACTGATCCTCGGGCTCGTGCTCGGGTTCGTGGCGGGCGGCCGCGAGACCTACCAGATCTACCGGCGCTACCAAGAAGAGGAGAGTGGAGAGTGACGCGGCCCGTCCGCTGTCGCTCCTGAACCATGGGCCTCGAATTCCTGGCGCGCGTGCGCCGCAGCACGCTCGGGCTGGCCGCGGTCGCCGCATTGGTGACGTCGCGCTACCGCACCCCGATGGACGGACTCGCCGTGGCGCTCGGCGCCGTGTGGTCGCTGCTGAACCTGATGTTGCTCGAGCGCGTGATCACGGCGGTGACGGGCCCGGGCCGCGGAACGCCGGCCGCCGTCCGCCGCGCCGCGTTCGGCATCGGCGGCATGCTGCCGTTGTTCGGCATCGGCGGCGTGCTGCTGCTCCGGCTCTCGCCGGTGGCCCTGCTCGCGGGGTTCGTGGCGCCGTTCGCGGTCATGTTCCTCAAGGCCGTCTCGACCGTGGTGCTCGAGTCGCGCGCGTGGAAGGAGCTGACGCGCAGCCGCTGGCGCGCGGCGGGGCTCGTCGCGGCGGTGCTGCTCGCGGCGTGGTGGATGGTGCCGGCCAAGGTGATGAGCCAGTCAGACTCTCCGCACACCGGCACGGTCGAGGTGGCGCCCGAGGCGCACGCGGCCCAGCAGCACGGCTCGGCACCGGCCGCCGAGGCGCATGCCGAGTCCGGTGAGCACGAGGCGGCGGACCAGGGGCCACAGAAGTTCCCCAACGTCATCACGATCCTCGCGCGGGCCTTCCCGCACGCCGAGTGGGCGCATTTCCTCCACCACTACGAGGTCGTGATCTTCTCG
>JANLWK010000226.1:0-2440 GCA_031364505.1 Candidatus Eiseniibacteriota bacterium
CGTTTGGCGGCTCGGCGCAGACCGTGTTCGGCGGTCGCGGCGCGACCGACCTGATCACGCGCGCCACGATGGTCCTCGGTGGCCTGTTCTTCGTCACGTCGATCGTGCTGGCACTCATGACGACCGGCCAGCGCGGAACCCGGCGCAGTGTCATCCAGCAAGAGGCGCGCAAGGCCGCGAGCAGCACCACGCAGGCACCGGCCCTTCCGACCGGCGGCGCTCCGACGGGTACGGCACCCGCGCCCGCAGGCGGCGCCCCCGCGACCGGCGCCCCCACGACCGGCACCGCTCCGGCCCCCGCACCCGCGCCCGGCACGACGCCTCCCGCGGGAGGGAAGTAGCCGAGTCACACGAGACGTTCAATGCCCGGGTGGTGGAATTGGTAGACACGCACGTTTGAGGGGCGTGTGGGGAAACCCATGCGAGTTCAAATCTCGCCCCGGGCACCAATACAGACCCGCGTCTGAAGGAGTTACGGACGCGGGTCTTTCATTTGTCCGAAGTGATCACTCGACGCAGGCGGTTCGGCGTCAGGGTTCGAGTCTACGCCGGCCCTCTCGGGCCGATTCGATCGAACAACGCTATTGACGCGCACTGCGTATCAGCCGACGACGGTGGACCTCCGTGAAGAAGGCCTTGGAGAATGAGGAGCCGAAATAGTAGGGGTTGATGAAGAATCGAGCGTCGGACGTCCGGACCCCGAGCCCACCGTGGAAGCGATTCTGCGGGTATGGCAAGGAGATCGCACATGTCACCGAGCGGACTCGCGCCCACTCGAAATCGTGGTACGCGAACAAGCCGCGGTGTCGGATGCGCTCCGAGTCAATGGACGCCTGGACTCTCCATCCCACGAGCGCGACGAAAACGATGCCCGCCATGCCAAGAGCGATGGAAGTTGGATTACTCCCCAGCGTTAGCAGTGCGAACATTAGTGGCTCTTCGGGGAATCGTGTGGGTGAATTCACTGGCCTCGCCTGCACGCTGCCGGATAGAGATCCAGTCCACCGCAGTGGAAGTAGATGGCCATCTTGAAGCGCTCGCGATTGCGGAAGCCGCGTGAGCGCGCCTTCACCTGCTGAACCTTGGTGTTGATCGCTTCGGCCCCTGCGTTGGTGATCCGATGGCGGAAGTAGTTCTCGATCTGATCCCAGTACTTCTTCAGCGTCTTGGCGACGCGCATGAATGGCTTCAGGCGACTGCGGACCGCCCAGCGGTACCACGCCTCGAACGCCCGCCGCGCTGCCCACGGGGCCCTCAGCTCGAACACGTCCATCGCAGCCTCTTTGAGCCCCCACGCTCGCGCCATGCGACCGAAGCGTGCCCGCAGCGCGGCGAACGACTCGGCGGCTTGCCGCGTGAACGTGCGGAGGTTCCGCAACCAGTCGAACTTCGTTCCCTTCAGCGAGTCGTCGCCTTCGGCGCTCAGGCGCCGGTGTTCGCTCCGCCGCACCAGGTCGACGGCCTGGCTCAGGTTCTGGGCGATATGGAACTTGTCGAACACGATCTTCTCGTCCGCCTGCGGCACGTGCAGCAGCGTCGACTGGATGTACGGTGCACCCATGTCCATCGCCACCGCCTTGATCGCCAGCAGGTGCTCGCGCGGCAGCCCCAGCCAGAACGCATCGAGGCTCGCCTGCGTGCGGTCGTCGCCGACGTACAGCACCCGGCCACGCTCGAGATCGCTGGTCAACGTCACGTACTCGTGCCGCTTCTGGAACGACGTCTCGTCCACGCCGACGTACTTCGCCGGCTCGAACGATCGGCGCGCCAGGCCACGTCGCACGGCGCGCTTCTGGATCCCGGCCGCTTCATCCCACGAGATCCGCAGGTACTTCGCCACCGCGCTGATGCTCGCGTCCTTCAACCAGTCGATTGCCAACACCTCGAACAGCGCGGTGAACTGCGAGCCCGGCTCCGCCCATGGCACCACCAACTGTCGGATCCCATGCGTCGGGCAGTTCAAGCGCGGGACGCGGGCGTGGACCAGCGTTCGGAACTGACACGTGTCGAGGTGACGCCAGGCGCGGTCCTGATGGTCGTGGATGGGAGCCGCGGCGTGGCACTCGGGGCACACCCAGCGCTCGCCCTGCGGCAGCGCCACCCACACGTGAACCTCGCCCGCCTTCAAGTCCGTCTCGACTCGCTCGATCTTCCAAGGGGGCGTCAGGCCCAGCACGGCCGCATACAGCTTGTCGATCTCGCTCACGCGCGTCCTCTTGGGGAAAGGGTCCGCGCGGAATCTAGCAGTCGGCTACGTCGTCGCGCCCACTGCTTTCACCCACACCAAAGCCGGAAGAGCCCCATTTTTCCCCGCAACTCTTACATCGGTTGTAATCGGCGCATGCGCGGAGCACCGCAAAATCGGGCCGCATCCCGCTAACTGGCGGCCACGCGCCGTCGGGTGATATGCCCCCGGATGGCACCGCGATTGCTCTTTTCG
>JANLWK010000247.1:0-6641 GCA_031364505.1 Candidatus Eiseniibacteriota bacterium
CGAGGCCACGCCGGACCTGCTGATGGAGCCGATCATCACGGCGAACCTGACGTCGGAAGTCGACCTGACGCGGGCGCTGTTCGGCGACATGGGCTGGATCGATGCCACGACGGCGACGATCATCACGGCGCTGTCCGGCGAACCCACCGAGGACGGCTTCCGCATCCACTGGGACACCCGCTCGACCGAGGGGCTCGAGCGGCTCACGCTCGAGCGCTCGCCGTCGACGACCGGCCCGTGGACCGAGGTGTCGGCCGACCGGGTCCGCGATGGCGAGCTGACGTTCGTGCTCGATCGTGACGTGCGGCTCGACCGCGCCGCCTGGTATCGACTGGTCGGGTTCACGCCCGACGGCGTGCGCATGGTCGTCGGACCCGTCCAGGTGCAGTCCGCTCCCGCCGCCACCGAGTTCGCGCTGAGCGGACCGGGCCCGAACCCGACGTCGGGACCCTTCAGCGTGACCTTCGCCCTGCCGCGCGAGTCGCGCGTCCACCTCGGGCTCATCGACGTGCAGGGACGTGAGGTCGCGGTGCTGGCCGACGCCGTCTACCGCGCCGGCCGCTGGCGCGCCCAGTGGGACGGCGCGATCGGCACCGGAACCGCGCCGGTCGGTGTCTATTTCTTGAGAATGGCCGCCGGGGGCAGGACCTTCACCCAGCGGGTGGTGATCAGCCGCTGATGTTCAGACGTCGTTCGAAGCCGTGCAGCATCGATAGCCGTACCGCAATCCGTCGTTCGCGACTTCGCAGAAAGGAACTTCGACATGATGCTCCACAAGAAGTCGATCGCCGCCCTGCTGCTCGCGGCGGTGCTGCCGATCATCGTGATGGCTGTGACCCCCATGCCCGCGTCGAGCTGCGACCATGACAAGGCGGCCTCGGCCCAGACCACCGCGTCCGCGGCGTCCGCCTCGTGCGCGTCGAAGGCCACCGCCGCGACCGCTGGATCGTGCGCGATGAAGGGCACCGCCGCGGCCTCGTGCACTGATGCGGCCGCGGCGTCCGGATGCTGCATGTCGCGCTCGGCCACCAAGGCGACCGTCGCGACGAATCGCCGGGTGCAGAAGTCGAAGCTCATGAAGGTGTCGCCCGGCACGCCGTCGAAGAAGCTGATCCAGACCTCGATCACCTCGGCGCCCGCGCCGCAGCGCGCGACGCCCGGCTCGGCGGGGCTCAAGGTCGCGATCGACCCGCAGACCGGCCAGCTCGTGCGCCCGACGCCCGAGCAGATGCAGGCGCTGGGCGGCGGATCCCGCGCCGCCGCGGCGAGCAGCCAGCGCGCCGAGCCCGAAATCGTCTACAACGCCGACGGCAGCGCGATGATGCGGCTCGGCGACAGCTACGGAAGCTACGCCAAGGTTCGGAAGGCGGCGGACGGCAGCTGGGTGTTCGACTGCGACGGGAATCCGAAGGCATCGACCGCGGCGGCCGTGGCCGCGACGCCCGCGCCGGCGCCCGTGCGTCACGAGGCGGCGGAGAAGTAGCCCGCACGCGGCACACGCGAACCCGTTGTCCACGAGGCCCCGCTCGGTGCGGGGCCTCATCGTCGTTCCGGGCCGCCCGTCGGAACGCGCTTCCGTCGCGTCGAAACGCGTGCAATCCTACAGTCCGATGAGCGCCGCGATCGAGGCCGCCCCCACATTCGCCGACGCCTCGCCCAAGCCCCCGGGCCTGCGCGAGTTCACGCCGCGCGCCGTGATCGTCTCGATCCTCGTCTCGGTGGTGATCGGCGGCTCGTTTCCCTACGTCGTGCTCAAGCTCGGATTCGGCCCGAACATCTCGGTCGTCTCGGCGTTCTTCGGCTTCCTCATCCTCGGCGCCTCCCGCAGCTACAACCGCTGGGAGAACAACATCGTCCAGTCCGCCGGCTCGGCCGCCGGCCACACGGCGTTCCTGTGCGTGCTGATGGCCGCCTTCGACATGCTGCACATGGACGCCGCCCTCGGCTTCAATTTCCAGCTCCAGCCGATGCAGGCGTTCCTGTGGCTCACGACGGCGGGGCTGCTCGGCGTGCTGCTCACGGCACCGATGCGCCGGCACTTCATCGTGGACGAGCGACTCACCTTCGCCGACGGGGTCGCCGCCGCCGAGACGCTCGTCGTGCTCGACTCGAAGGGCCCCGAGGCGCGCATGACCGCGCGGTCGATGGGCCTCGGCACGGTGGTGTCGGCGCTGATCATGTGCGTGCGCGAGGACGCGCGGCTCGTGGGGGCGGTGTGGTACCGCATCCCCGAGATGCTGCGCATGGGCCCGACCGGCGCCTCGATGGGTGTGGGTCTCGCCTGGAGCCTGCTGTCGCTCGGCTCGGGCATGCTGCTCGGCGTGCGCGTCAACCTGAGCATGCTGATCGGCGCCGTGCTCGCGTGGGTCATCGCACCGCCGCTGCTGCTGCAGCACGGCTGGGTCGACGAGATGGTGCGCCGCAAGATGCTGCTGTGGATCATGTGGCCGGCGACCGGGATGCTCGTGGCCGGCGGGTTGACGGCGCTGTTCGCGCGCTGGGGCGTCATGGTCAAGACGTTCCGCAACCTGTCGGGTGCGGCGACCGATGCCGGCGACATGCCGATCCGCTGGGTCGCCGCCGGCGCGCTCGCGTGCTCGGTGGCCCTCACCGTCTTCCAGCACGTGGCGCTCGGCATGCCGGTGTGGATGACGGTCGTCGCGATTCTCGTATCCGTGCCGCTGATGCTCGTGTGCGTCCGCGTGCTCGGTGAGACGAACTGGGGGCCGGTGAGCGTGCTCTCGAACATGATGCAGGCGCTGTTCGGCGTGCTCGTGCCCGGCCAGATCATGCCGAACATGGTGTCGAGCGGCGTCACGGGCTCGATCGTGTCGGAGGCCGACGGCTTGATGCAGTCGTACAAGACCGGCCACCTGATCGGCAGCACGCCGCGCTACCTGACCTACGCGCAGCTGATCGCCGTGCCGATCGGCGCCGCCTGCGTCTCGGCCGTGTATCCGCTGCTGCGCGCGACGTACGGTATCGGCGGCGAGCACGGACTCCAGTCGCCGATCTCGCAGAAGTGGGCCGGCTTCGCGAAGCTGCTGTCCGGCGGGCTCGCGGCACTCCCGCCGGGGGCGCTCGCGGCCCTGGTCGTCGGCGTCGTGTTCGGCGTGGTGCTCACGCTGCTCGAGGGCACGAAGTGGAAGTCGCGCGTCCCGTCGCCCGCGGGCCTCGGCATCGGCATGCTCGTCCCGGCGAGCGCCATCGTCGCCATGTTCCTCGGCGGTGTCACCGCCGTCGTGTGGCGGCGCGCGAACCCGCGCCAGGCCGAACGGCATCTCGTGCCGCTCGCCTCGGGGTTCATCGCCGGCGAGGCGATCATCGCCGTGATCATCCCCGTGCTCGTGGCGATCGGGCTGGTGCACCTCCGCTGAGCCGGGCCGGGTCTCCACCTGCGCCGGGGGAGGTAAGGCAGATCAAACGAAACGGCCCTCGAGGACAGTCTCGGGAGCCCGCGCGCACACCTCGACCCAGCGCCCGTTGAGTCCACGACCGCGCTCGTCGCGCGGCGGCCGGTCGGCCTGCTGCGCAGTGGCCGCGCGCGCGGAGTCTCTGCTAGCATTCGAGGATGACTTCTTCCCGCGCAGTCCCCGTCCTGGCCGCGCTCATGCTGCTGGCGCCCGCGGCCGCCTCGGCCGCCGCGGCCCACACCGCGTCCAAGTCAGCGCCCCGATCGACCGCCGCGCGCGCACACGCCGCCATGGTGCTGCCGTTCATCGAGAACGACTACACGAAGGCCGTCGCGCAGGCGCGCGCGCGCAAGCTTCCGATCTTCGTCGAAGCCTGGGCCCCGTGGTGACACACGTGCCGCTCGATGCGGGCCTTCGTCTTCACGGACGAGCGCCTGCGTCGACACGCCGGACGGTTCGTCTGGCTCGCAATCGACACCGAGAACCGCGCGAACGCCGCGTTTCGTAAGCGCTATTCGATTCCGGCGCTGCCGTCGTTCCTGATTCTCGACGCCGCCGACGAGAAGATCGTCATGCGCTGGGTCGGGGGCGCCAACGTCGCCCAGCTGGAGCGCGTGTTCGACGATGCCGAGGTCGCCTATCGCGGCGGTGGCTCGGGGGCCGAAGCGGCCCTCGCGCGTGCGGATCGGTTCTACGGCGACGAGAAGCACGCCGAGGCGGTCCATGCGTATCGCGAGGCACTGGCCCAGGCGCCCGATCACTGGCCGAGCCGCGCGCGCAGCCTGGAGTCGCTGTTCTACTCGCTGTCCCAACTCGACTCGACACAGGCCATCATCGATCTGGCCCACCAGGTCTATGTGCCCTTCAAGGGATCACCGACCGGCGTGAGTGCCGCGGGATCCGGCCTGGACGCGTCGATGTCGCTCCCCGACAGCGTGCCGCAGAAGAAGGAGTGGGCCGCCGAGTTCGAGGCGCAGTTGCGCAGGGAGCTGGCGGATCCGTCGATCCCGCTGTCGGGCGACGATCGCTCGTCCTACCTGGCATTGCTCATGGACGCGCGCAAGGCCGCGAGTGATTCCGTCGGCGCGCATGCAGGGGCCGAGGACTGGGCGAACTTCCTCGAGGGCGCGGCGAAGGAAGCGAAGACGCCCGCGCAGCGCGCCGTGTACGACCCGCACCGGTTGAGCGCCTACCTCGAGCTGAATCAGCCCGCGCGCGCGGTGCCGATGCTCCTCCAGACGACGAAGGACTTCCCCGACGACTACAACCCGTACGCTCGGCTCGCCGTCGCGTACCAGAACATGAAGGAGTGGACCAAGGCCCTCGCCGTGAGCGATCGCGCGATGGCGCTCGCCTACGGTCCGCGGAAGCTGCGCATCTACTCCACGCGGGCGGACATTTTCGTGGGCAAGGGCGACTCGGCGAGCGCCAAGAAGACGCTCGAGGACGCGATCGTCTACGCGAAGGCGCTGCCCGAGGGCCAGGGCGGCAAGGCCTGGGTCGAGTCCCTCACCAAGAAGCTCGAGAAACTGTCGCAGACGTCCGCGAATTAGGTTCGCGACACGAAATACGACGGCCGGGGTGCCTCGCGGCGCCCCGGCCGTTCGTCATGGGTTCGGCGATGTCGCGTTCGCTTCGACGGCCGAACGCCTCGCCGCCGCCCGGTCACGTCCGCGCGGGCTCGCCCTCCAGCTCGTAGAGCGGCTGGTACTTGTCCCACAGGTAGCCCATGTAGTCGTCGATGCCCATCGGGCTTCCCGTGACGCGCTGGATCAGCTCGGACGCGGTGAACTTGGAGCCGTGCTGATACAGGTTGTCGCGCAGCCAGTCGTGAAGACCCTTGAACTCGCCCTTCGCGATCTCCTGCGGGATCGACGGCCGGGCCCGCAGGGCCGCGGCGTAGATCTGCCCGGCCATGATGTTGCCGAGCGTGTAGCCCTGGAACTGGCCGCCGATCAGGCTCGCGTACCAGTGCACGTCCTGCAGCACGCCGTCACGGTCGTCGGGAGCGCGCAGCCCGAGGTCCTTCTGGTAGCGCGCGTGCCACGCCTCCGGCAGGTCTAAGATCTTGAGCCGGCCCTCGAGCAGGTCCAGCTCCAGATCGAAGCGGATCATCACGTGCAGGTTGTACGTGACCTCGTCGGACTCGGTGCGGATCAGCGAGCGTTCGACCTTGTTCACCGCGCGGTAGAAGTCGTCGACCGAAACGCCGCCGAGCACTTCGGGCAGCATCTCGCGGAGTCGTGGATAGAAGTGCTGCCAGAAGCCACGGCTCCGGCCCACGACGTTCTCCCACATGCGCGACTGGCTCTCGTGGACCCCCGACGACGTGCCGGTCGCGAGCGGCGTGCCCTCGAAGTCCATGCGGATGCCCTGTTCGTACATCGCGTGCCCGGACTCGTGCAGCGTGCCGAACAGCGCGTTCGTGAAGTCGTCGGGGCGCACGCGCGTCGTGATCCGCACGTCGGTCAGCGAGAACTTCGTCATGTACGGGTGGTGGGTCAGGTCCTGGCGGCCGCGATCGAAGTCGTAGCCGTAGGCCTTGATCACTTCGAGCCCGAAGGCGAGCTGCCGGTCGGCTTCAACGGGGCGGTGCAGGAAGGCATCGTCGGCCGCGGGCCGGCTCAGGATGGCCTGGGCGAGCGGGACGAGCCGCGACCGCAGCTCGCTGAACACCGTCTTGATCGTCGACGCCTTCATGCCGAAGTCCGACTGATCGATCAGCGGGTCGGCCGGGCTCTCGTACGGCGCGAAGAAGTCCGCGTAGCGGCGGCTCAGGTCGAGCGTGCGCTGGAGCAGCGGCGCCAGGCTCTTCCAGTCGTTCTTCGGGCGCGCGTCGGCCCACGCCTGGTACGTCGTCGAGCAGTGATCGTTCAACTCCGAGATGAACGCGGCCGGCACCTTGACCGCCTGGTCGTATTCGCGGCGCGTCACCCGGATCAGCGCGGCGTCGTCCGAGTCGTAGCCTTTAGTCTTCGCCCACGGCTCGAGTGTGTCGAGCAAGCGGCCCACGGCCGGATCGCTGAACCGCTCGTGCGCGAGCCGGCTCAGCAGCGAGAGCTGGCGCCCGCGCGCCGCCGCGCCACCGATGGGCATGTACGTCGTCTGATCCCACCGCAACAGTGCGGTGGACATGTTGAGGTCGTAGACTTCGAACAATCGTTGCTTGAGCTGTTGCAGCGCATCGTTCATGACGCGGTCTCCGAGGGGCATTGGCGTGCGCGGATC
>JANLWK010000288.1:0-10336 GCA_031364505.1 Candidatus Eiseniibacteriota bacterium
AGCAATCCGACGGGATCGGGCACCGGGGACGCGAGCGGGCTGCGTCTCGGCGCGTTCGTCAGTGATCGCAACAATTCGCCGGGCAATACCGACCTGTATTTGTGGGATTACGACCAGAAGGCGTTCCGCAACCTGCCGGCCATCGTGCGGTCATCGGCCGCGGAGCGGCATCCGACGATCTCGAGCGACGGGCGGTTCATCGCGTTCCAGGTCGACCGTGGCAGCGGCGGTGGCTTGAACATCGAGATGTTCGATCGCGTGAAGAACATCTTCATCGACCTGCCCGGGCTCAACACCGGGCTCGACGAGACCGAGCCGGTGTTCACGGGCGATGGCCTCAAGCTGTGCTTCGTCCAGGGCTCGCCGCGCCGAATCCGGTTTTACAACGGCCAGACGAAACAGCTCGAGGCGTTACCGGGACTCGACACGACGGGCGTGGGGTACAACGACTATTCACCGGCCCCGAACCGCGACGGCTCCATCATCGCATTCGTGTCGGATCGCACCGGCAATAAGGACATCTACCTGTGGAGCCGCCTGTATCGCGGCCTGATCGATGGTCCGAAGCTTCGCCAGGCGCTGGTCTCGACTGGCGAGGACCTCGATCCGAGCTTCTCGCAGAGTGGGCGGTTCCTCGCATTCAGCTCGGATCGGGCGGGATCCCAGGGTCTGCACGACGTTTATCTGCTCGAGTTCGTGTCGGTCCTGTCCCAGAACGACACGCTCCTGCGCGACGTGCACCTGGCGAACACGCCGAGCGACGAGCTCCATCCGGGAGTGAGCGACAATGGCGCGATCCTTGTCTTCCAGTCCGACCGCTCGGGCGGTCTCGGGCGCTGGGACCTGTGGAACTTCGATCGCAACTCCGGCGATCCGCCCGGACAGGCGCCGAGTTACGACAGCGTGGGCGACGAGATCGAGCCCTCGCTCAAGTGGCCGTACTGACGCACGGCGTCGTTCCGCCACGGCGAACACCGGCTCCGCGCGCGCACCGTCCGTTTCACCCGCGTCGTTGCAGGAAAACTTCGCGCTTGCGCGTACGACCTTGCGAGGTGGTATAACCCAACCCACGTTCGCGGTGATCGACCTCGCGCGCGGACGTGCATCGAACTTCCTTCACGCAAGCGACTGTTGGGTTCGTCGAAGCGGGTCACACCGCGGCGGTGAGCAACGGTTTTTTCGTCCCACCGCGACGGTGCGATCGGAACAGGGAAGTCGGGTGATGAGCCGCGAGGACCAGGAGGGTCCCCCCTATGTCGCACACGTTCGTGAATGATTCCCCCGCCGTTCCGGCCGCGCCATCCGGCGCTCCACACGCCGGCCTGCGCGTCCCGCGCCGTTACACGCAGCCCCACCAGAACCCGCTCGAGCAGGTGGTCTGGAATCATCGCCGCACGGTGATCTCGAACCCCGACGGCTCCGTCGTGTTCCAGATGGACGACGTCGAGGTGCCCGTGTCGTGGTCGCAGCTCGCGACCGACATCGTGGTGAGCAAGTACTTCCGCAAGGCGGGGCTGCCCGCGGCCCCCGGTCACGAGACGAGCGTGCGGCAGGTCGTGCAGCGCATCGCGCGCACGACCCGCCGCGCCGGCGAGGACCTGGGCGGCTACTTCGCCACGGTCGCCGACGCCGACGCGTTCGAGGCCGAACTGACGTACATGCTCGTCCACCAGATCGGCGCGTTCAATTCGCCCGTGTGGTTCAATTGCGGGCTGTTCCACGAGTACGGGATCCGCGGCTCGGGCGGCAACTACTTCACCGACCTGCGCACGAACACCGTGCGCGTCACCGAGGATTCGTATTCGCACCCGCAGGTGTCCGCCTGCTTCATCCAGTCGATCTCGGACGACCTGATGTCGATCTTCGAGCTGGCGAAGAACGAAGCGCGCGTCTTCAAGTACGGCTCGGGCACCGGCACGAACTTCTCGCGACTGCGCGGGCGCATGGAGAAGCTGTCGGGCGGCGGCACGTCGTCCGGGCTGATGTCGTTCCTCGAGGTGCTCGACAAGGGCGCCGGCGCCACCAAGTCCGGCGGCACGACGCGGCGCGCGGCGAAGATGGTCGTGCTGGACGCCGACCATCCCGAAATCCTCGACTTCATCCGCTGGAAGGTGCGCGAAGAGAAGAAGGTCGCCGCCCTCGTCCAGGCCGGCTATTCGTCCGACTTCAACGGCGACGCCTACGCCACCGTCGCCGGCCAGAACTCGAACAACTCGGTGCGCCTGCCCGACGGATTCATGGAAGCCGTCGTGAACGACGGGCAGTGGCAGACGATCGCCCGGACGACCGGCGACGTCGTCGACACGCTGCGCGCCCGCGAGGTGTGGGAGGCGATCGGTGAGGCCGCGTGGCAGTGCGCCGACCCGGGCGTCCAGTACGACGACACGATCCAGAAGTGGCACACCGCGAAGGCGACCGACCGCATCAACGCCACGAACCCGTGCTCCGAGTTCGTGTTCCTGGACGACACCGCGTGCAACCTGGCATCCATCAACTTGATGAAGTTCCTCGGGAACGATGGCTCGTTCGACGTCGAGGGCTACCGTCACGCGAATCGCATCTTCTTCCTCGCGCAGGAGATCCTCGTCGACTTCGCGTCCTACCCGACCGAGCGGATCGCCCATCGCTCGCATCAGTACCGCCCGCTGGGGCTCGGCTACGCGAACCTCGGCACGCTGCTGATGGTGCAGGGCCTCCCCTACGACAGCGACGCCGCCCGCGCCTATTCGGCCAGCATCACCGCCCTGATGACCGGCGAGGCCTACGCGCTGTCGGCCGAGATGGCCGCCAGCAAGGGCCCGTTCGAGGGCTACGCGCCGAACCGCGACGGCATGCTCGACGTCATGCGCCTGCACCGCGCCGCCGCGCGCGCGATCGATCACATGCACGCCCCGCGCGAGCTCAAGACGGCGGCCGTCGAGAGCTGGGACCGCGCGGTCGCGCTCGGCGAGCAGCACGGCTACCGGAACTCGCAGGCCACCGTGCTCGCGCCGACCGGCACGATCGGGCTGCTGATGGACTGCGACACGACGGGGGTCGAGCCCGACTTCGCGCTGGTCAAGTTCAAGAAGCTCGCGGGCGGCGGCTACTTCAAGATCGTGAACCAGTCGGTGCCGCTGGCGCTCGAGCGCCTGGGCTATTCGGCCGATGAGATCGACCGCATCATCCGCCACGCCGTCGGCACAGGCACGTTCCAGGGGGCCCCGCACATCCATCGCGACTCGCTGACCCAGAAGGGGCTCACCGAGCGCGAGATCGACCGCCTCGAGACGGCGCTGCCGAGCATGCTCGACATCCGCTTCGCGTTCTCGCGCGGCCTCGTCAGCGACGAGACGCTGACGCGGCTCGGCGTGAGCGCTGCCGAGCGCGAGAAGCCGACGTTCACGGTGCTGCCATTCCTGGGCTTCACCGATGCTGAAATCGACGCCGCGAACGCCGTGATCTGCGGCAGCCTGACGGTCGAGGGCGCGCCGGGCCTGCGCACCGAGCACCTGCCGGTGTTCGACTGCGCGAATCGCTGCGGTCCCTCGGGCACGCGCTACATCGCGCCGATGGGTCACATCCGCATGATGGCGGCGGTCCAGCCGTTCATCTCGGGCGCCATCAGCAAGACGGTGAACCTGCCGCACGAGGCCACGGTCGCCGACGTCACGGAGATCTACTTCCAGTCGTGGAAGCTCGGCCTCAAGGCCGTCGCGCTCTACCGCGACGGCTGCAAGCTGTCGCAGCCGCTGGAGACGGCGAAGAGGAAGGCCGAGGAGCCCGCGACCGGCGCTTCGCCCGCCAAGCTGCGCCGCCGCCGGCTGCCGCGCCGGCGCCATGGCTTCACGCAGGAGGCGCGGATCGGCGGCCACAAGGTGTTCCTGCGCACCGGCGAGTACGAGGACGGCACGATCGGCGAGGTGTTCATCGACATGCACAAGGAGGGCGCGGCGTTCCGCAGCATCATGAACTGCTTCGCCATCGCCGTGTCGATGGGGCTCCAGTACGGCGTTCCGCTCGAGGACCTGGTGGACCAGTTCACCTTCACGCGGTTCGAGCCGCAGGGCCGTGTCGACGGGCACGAGAACATCCGCGCCTGCACGAGCGTCGTCGACTACGTGTTCCGCGTGCTCGGCATCGAATACTGCAGCCGGAACGACCTTGCGCACATCGTCACCGAGGATCTCCAGGGCCAGCCGGTCGTGAAACCGCACGCGACCGACGTGCCGGTGGGCCGCGAGCACCGGCGGCCGAACACCAACGGCGGTCCCCGACCCGCGGCCGCCGCGCAGGCGCCCGACGCGAGCCGCATCGCGCCGCGTCCCAAGGTCGAGGCGGCATTCGCCGAGAACTCCCAGGACGCGATGTTCGGCAAGTTCTCGGGCGACGCGCCGCTCTGCGGCACCTGCGGTCACATCACGGTCCGCAACGGCACCTGCTATCGCTGTATGAACTGCGGCAACTCGATGGGATGTTCGTAACGCGTACGCAGCCGAGTTCCGCGGTTTGACACACGGGCGGGGTCCCACGACCCCGCCCGTTGCGTTTGTAGCGCCGGAGGGGGCTCGTGCACACTGCGGCGGCGTTTCGAACGACCGGCGCACGGAGGCATCCTGAAGCGACACTGGCCGATCCTCGCGGCACTGGCCCTGCTGGGCGTCCTCGTCGCCTGGCTCTTCGCCGCCTGCCGCACACGCACCGGCGGGCACTTCATCTACGCGCTCGACGACGCCTACATCCACATGGCGGTCGCCAAGCACTTCGCGCAGCGCGGCGTCTGGGGAGTCACGCCGTACGCATTCAGCTCTTCGTCCTCGTCGGTGCTGTGGACGGCGCTGCTGGCGCTGATCTTCCGCGTCACGGGCGTCCACGAATTACTGCCCCTCGTGCTCAATCTCGTGTTCGCCGTGCTGGGGCTCGTCTGGATCCATGCCCGGCTGCTGGGGCGCGTGTCCCCGTTCGGCGCGTTCGTCGCCCTCGCCGCCGTCGTCGTGTTCCCGCCGCTGCCCGTCGTGATGTTCGGCGGCATGGAGCACACGCTCCACATCCTGCTCACACTGTGTTTCCTCGCCGCCGCGGCGGACGTGCTCGTGGACGGCTCTGAGCCCGCGGCTCCAGCCGGACTTCCGGCGCGCAGCGGGCTCCCGCGCGCCCTCGTGATCCTCGCCGCACTCCTGCCGCTCGCGCGCTACGAGGGGTTGTTCGTCGTGTTCGTCGTGTGCGTGATGATGATGCTGCGCCGGCGCGTCTCCGCCGCGGTCGCGCTGGGGCTCGCGGCACTCGCGCCGATCGGGCTGTTCGGCGCGGTCTCGATGGGCCGGGGTTGGCTGCCGCTCCCGAACACGGTGCTGCTCAAGGGCGTCACGCCGACGATGCTCGAGACCCTGACAGCCATCCCCGTTCGCCTCGCGGCGACGCGGCCGCTCGCCGGGCTGCTCGTGCTCGCGACGCTCCCGCTCGCCGCGGCCGCACTTCGCCGCGGCGTGATCGCGGAGCGCGATCGGCTGATGCTGTGGCTGTTCGTGTGGACGTCGCTGCTCCACCTGCAGCTCGCCCGGGTAGGCTGGTACTACCGCTATGAGGCTTACTTGCTCGTGCTCGGCATCGTCGCCGTGGCGCCGGCGCTGTTCGCCCGAACGCCCGCCGCCCCTCCAAGGCTGGCCTGGCCGGTGCTCGCGGGCTACCGCCTCGCGGCCCTCGTGTTCGCCGTCGCCTGCGTGACGCTGCGCATCCCCGTGCTCGAGAGCGTGCCCACCGCGACCGGCAACATCTACGAGCAGCAGTACCAGACCGGGCGTTTCCTCGCCTCCGCGTACGCAGGCCAGTCGGTGACGCTCAGCGACATCGGCGCCCCGAACTTCCTCGCCGACCTCCACCTGACCGACCTGATGGGCCTCGGCGACATCGAGGTCGCCCGGTTTCGCCTCGCGCACGGCGAGTTGACCGCCGCGGAGGCCGACGGGTTGTCGCGGGAGCGCGGCGCGCGCATCGCCGTCAGCTACGAGCGGTGGTTCTTCACTGCCGACGGCGTCACGCGGAACGGGATACCCGCGCGCTGGGGCGAGCCCGTCGGCCGGTGGGCGATCCGGGACTGCGTCGTGTGCGGCGCCGACACCCTCGCGTTCTTCGCGTTCGGGCCGGCCGAGCGCGATACCCTCAGCAAGCACCTGCGAGCGTTCGCGCCGAGTCTGCCGGCCGGCGTGTCCCAAAGCGGGCCCTACGTCAGCGGGCCCTATGTCGCGAACGAACCGGAGCATCGATGAGCCACACCGCGCCGAAGGGCAAGCGCCGCGGCTTCGACCTGACGCTGATCATGCGCGCGCTGCTCGTGTTCATCCCGCTCGCGGTCGCCGCGCACGCGCTCCATTGGGGTGCGGTCATGACGTTCGCGTTCGCGGCCCTCGCCATCATCCCGCTGGCCGGCCTGATGGGCGAGGCCACCGAGAAGATCGCCGCGCGCATGGGCGCCGGAGTGGGCGGGCTCCTGAACGCCACGTTCGGCAACGCGGCCGAAATGATCATCGCGGTCGTCGCGCTGTCGCGCGGCTATCCCGACGTGGTGAAGGCGAGCCTCACGGGCTCGATCATCGGCAACGCGCTGCTCGTGCTCGGCGTGGCGATGGTGGCGGGCGGCGCCCGACGCGAGCGCCAGACGTTCAACAAGACGTCGGCCGCCGCGGGCTCCACGCTGCTGGCGCTGGCGGCGATCGGCCTCGTGGTGCCCGCGATGTACCACTTCGCCGCGCTGTCGCAGGTGGACCACGCGATGATGACCATCGAGCGCGAGCGGATCCTCGAGCGCGACCTGTCGCTGCAGATCTCGATCGTGCTGTTCGTCGTCTACCTGTTGAGCCTGTGGTTCAGCCTGAAGACGCATCGCCATCACTACGCGGGCGATAAACCGCACGGCGCGGCGGAGCCGGCGGGCAATCTCCGGCGCGCGGTCGTCACGCTGCTCGGCGCCACCGTGCTCGTCGCCTGGATGAGCGAGCTGCTCGTGGGCGCCGTCGAGGTGGCGTCGCATACGCTCGGGCTCACGCAGGTGTTCGTCGGCGTCATCGTCGTCGCGGTCATCGGCAACGCGGCCGAGCACTCGACCGCCGTGATCGTGGCGATGCGGAACCAGATGGACCTGGCGCTCCAGATCGCCATCGGCTCGAGTGTGCAGATCGCGCTGTTCGTCGCCCCGATGCTGGTGTTCGTGTCGTACCTGCTTCCGGGCAAGCCGATGGACCTGCTGTTCACGCCGTTCGAGGTGCTCGCGGTCGGCATCTCGGTCGCGGTCGTCCAGCTCGTGTCGCAGGACGGCGAGTCGAACTGGCTGGAGGGCGTGCTGCTGCTCGCGGTCTACGTCGTCCTGGGCCTCGCGTTCTACCGGCTCGCATGACCCTTCGGTGTCCCGAGGAATTGGCGGTTCGGATCACGGCGCTCTGCTAGGATCGTGCCGAGGAGGGTTCATTCCATGACGCTGGCACCGCAGGCTTCCAAGGTGAACGAGCTGGTCCGCCGTCTCGACGAGGCGGTGACGGCTCCCGACGACGCGGCTCGATGTCGCAACGTCAAGGCCGTACTGATCGATGTCGTGGGCCGCGGCGAGGAATTCGTCCCGGCCGAGATGCTGAAGACCGCGACCGGCCAGTACGCGCGCCGGCTGCTCCACCGCGATCCCAACGGGCGCTACACGGCGCTCGTCATGGTGTGGGACCGCGGCCAGGGCACCGCCCTCCACGACCACTCGGGCATGTGGTGCTGCGAGTGCGTCTACCGCGGCATGATCCGCGTCACCTCGTACTCGGTCGCCGGCGGCGACCCCGAGAAGGACCTGGTCACGTTCCATCGCGAGAAGGTGGTGGAGGCCGGCGTCGGCTCGGCGGGCGCGCTGATCCCGCCGTTCGAGTACCACACGCTCGAGAACGGTGGTGACGACCCCGCGGTGACGATCCACGTCTACGGCGGCGAGATGACGTCGTGCCACATCTTCGAGCCCATGGGCGGCGACCAGTACCAGCGGCGCTACAAGGAACTCTCCTACACGACGTGACGGGAGCGGCCGCGGATCCATCGGCTCCCATTGCGGCTCCCACGCCGGCTCCGCCGGGATCCTCCGGCACCGGGCTCGCGGCGTTGCTGCCCGGCCTCGCGCTGTGCGCGGGTCTCGCGCTGGCGGCCATGTGGCTCGCCGACGTGCCGTGGGTCAAGCAGCGCCTGCACGTGAGCGCGCTGCTCATCGTGATCCTGCTCGGCATGCTGTGGCGTTCGCTGCGCCCGGTCGCCTCCGTCACGCGACCCGGCGTTCGGCTCGCGCAGCGTCCCGTGCTGCGCTGGGCGGTCGCCGGACTCGGCTTCCGGCTGAGCCTCGCCGAGCTCGTGAAGATCGGCGGCCCGGCGCTCGCGGTCGTCCTCGTGTCGACCACCGTGGCCCTGCTGTTCGGCTGGTGGCTCGCGAGGCGTCTCGCGATCGGCGAGAAGCTCGGGCTGCTGCTCGGCGTGGGCGGCGCCATCTGCGGCGCCTCGGCGGTCGTCGCCGCGGACTCGGTGGTGCAGGGCGAGCAGCGCGACTCGGCGCTGGCGCTCGCGGTGATCACGCTGCTCGGCACCATCGGCATCGCCCTCTACCCGCTCATCGGCCACACGCTCGGGATGAGCGACTTCATCTACGGCGTGTGGGACGGCGCGAGCCTGCACGAGATGGCGCAGGTCGTGGCCGCGGGGTTCGGCATGAGCGAGCGCGCCGCGCAGGTCGCCACGGTCGTCAAGCTCGCGCGGATCGCCCTGCTGGCCCCGGTCGTGTTGTTGCTCAGCTGGCGCATGCGCCGCCACCACCAGGCGACGGGCCAGGCCCACGTCTCGGTCGTGCCGTGGTTCCTCGTGTTGTTCGTCGTGTTCGCCGTGGTCAACTCGACGGGCGTGCTGCCGAAGCCGTGGACCGAGCTGATCAAGACCATCGACCTCTGGCTGCTCTGCGTCGGCATGGCGGGCGTGGGCCTGCAGACCGGCTTCAACGACGTCCGCTCGGCCGGCATGAAGCCGATCGTCGTCGGCGCCGCCCAATGGGCCGTGCTGGCGATCTCCGCGTACGCGCTCGCGATGTGGCTGTGCCGGTGACGTGCCGGCCGCGATGAGCGGCGGCGCCCGGCGGATCGAGCGACGGCGATGAGACTCGACGTGGCGCTGCACGCGCTGCGCCTGTTCAAGAGCCGCTCGCAGGCGCAGGCCGCGATCGCCGACGGCCACGTATTGCTGAACGGCGAGACGGTGAAGCCGAGCCACGAGGCGAAGCCCGGCGACCGCGTCACGTTCATCGCGAGCGACCGCGCCCCGGGCCGCACGCTCGAGGTGCTCGAGCTGCCCGCGCGCTCGCTGAGCCGCGAAGCCGCGAAGGCATGCCTGCGCGAGGTGGGCGAATAACCGTGCCCGACTACCGCCGCCGCGTCACCTCGCCGTAGAACTCCGGGCGTCGCGAGGTCCACAGGTGCGTGCGGCGCGACATGGCCTTGTCGCGTGAGCGCGCCAGGTCGCAGTCGGCGGCGCGGGCGACCGACTCGGTGCGCGTGGCCTTCGCGATCACCTCGCCCATCGGATCCACGATCTGGCTGCGCCCCGTGAACGGGACCGTGCCGCCGGGGCGCCGCTCGGTGCCGGTGCGGTTCGCCGTCACGACGTACACGCGGTTCTCGAACGACCGCGTGCGCATGGTGTCCTGGGCGTTCCGGTACACGAGGTTCGACGGATGGGCGATCACGTCGGCGCCCAGCAGGGCCAGGGCACGGGCCGCCTCGGGGAAGCGCCAGTCGAAGCAGATGAGCATGCCGACGCGCGCGGGGCCGACGCGATGGACGGCGAGCGGGATGTTGCCGGGGCTGAACCACTCCTGCTCGCGCTCGAACAGATGGAGCTTGCGGTAGACGGCACGCACGCCCGCCGGACCGACGAGCATCGCGCTGTTGTAGAACCGCCCGCGGTGACGCTCGGGGAATCCGGCGATGTAGTGCCGGCGCTCACGTCGCGCGGCGGCGCCGACCGCCCGGGCCGTGGCCCCGCGTTGCGCGTCCTCGGCGAGCGATTCGACTTCCGTGTGCGACGAGAACACGTAGCCCGACGACCACAGCTCGGGAATCACCACGAGCTCCGCGGCGACGCGCGAGGCGAGCGAGAGACCCCGCTCGAGATTGCGATCGACCTCGCCGAAGCGGGGCCGGCCCTGGACGAACGCGACGCGGAATCGAGCCATGCGCGGACCCTATCGACGCGCGCGGCGTGCCACAAGCGTCGTCACGACTCGGGGGAACATCGATCACCGGCGCGGCGCGGCGTGACGACGTTCACGCACGTCCCACATGCGCCCGCTCCGCGT
>JANLWK010000354.1:0-1893 GCA_031364505.1 Candidatus Eiseniibacteriota bacterium
ACGATCTGCGCGCCGCTCTTCAGCGCCTCGACCAACGGCCACGCGCCGTAGTACGCGTTCGCCGACGACACGCGGTCGCGCACCGGCGCGAACGGCGCGCCGTCGTCCATGTTGTCGAGCGTGACGCCGCTGCCGTTCAGCTCGTTCAGGCGCCCCAGCAGGTCGTCGCCGATCACCGCCGCGACATCGAGCGGGCGGCCGTGGAGCTGCGTCATCTCGAGCAGCGCGCCGCGGCAGGCCAGCGGGTTCACGCCGCCGGCGTTCGTGATCACGCGCACGCCGCGATCGGCGAGGAGCGGCAACGCCTCCTCGACCTGGGCGATGAAGTCGCGCGCGAAGCCGGCGCGCGGATCGCGCGAACGCTGCTTCTGCATGATCGACATCGTGATCTCGGCGAGGAAATCCATCGTCACGACGTCGACGGGCCCCCGCTCGAGCTGGAGCCGGAACTGCGAAAGATCGTCGCCCCAGTACCCACCGGCGTTCGCGATGCGGATCATGTCGACCATGGCGCGCGAGGGTAGCACAGCGCTTGCGCGCACGACTCGCGCGCGGGCGGTGCTCCGGATTGAGCGAGTGGTCTCGTACCGCGACGTCACGTCGCGGCTCGCATCACCCCTCGCTCTGCTCCTTCTCTTTCGCCTTCTCCATCGCCTTGCGTAGCGCGAGGGCCATCGTCGTGGGCTCTTCGGGGCCCGCGGGCTTCACGGGCATCTCGAAGCGCTCGTTGCGCGGCGGGCGTCCGCCGGGGCCGCCACGATCGCGATCGCGTCCGCCGCGACCACCTCCGCCACCTCCGCCGCCACCGCCGCCCGCGCCGCGCGGTCCGCCACCGCCACGGGGTCCGCTCGCACCGCGCGATGCGCCTGCATCACGCGGCCCGCCCGCGCCACGCGCGTCGCCCGCACCACGCGGTCCGCCTGCACTACGCGCGTCGCCCGCGCCGCGGGGTCCGCCCGCGCCACGCGGAGCGCGATCGCGCTCGGGGGCGGCCAGGTATCCCTCCGGCACGTCGAGCGTCTTCTTGATCGAGAGCGAGATGCGCTTCTTCTCGGAGTCGACGCCCTGGACCAGCGCCTCGACCTGCTGGCCGGGCTTGAGCACGTCCTTCGGGTGCGCGACGCGCTCGTAGGAGATCTCCGACACGTGAACGAGCCCGTCGATGCCGGGCGCCAGGTTCACGAATGCGCCGAACTCGGTCAGGCGCGCCACCGTGCCGCTGACCTTCGAGCCCACCGTGAACGACTCGGCGATCTGGCCCCACGGATCGGGGACCGCGGCCTTCATCGACAGCGCGATGCGCGGCCTGCCGCCCTTGCCGCTGTCGATGCGCATCACGCGCACGCGCACGGACTCACCGTCCTTGAGCACCTGGTTCGGATGCCCGGTGCGCTCGTGGCGGATCTCCGACACGTGCACCATGCCGTCGACGCCGCCGAGATCGATGAACGCGCCGAACGGCTCGAGCCGCGCCACCGTGCCGTCCAGCTCGTCGCCGACCTTGAGCGTGGCGATGCGCTCACGCGCGGCCTCGTCCTCCTCGCGCTTCAGGATCTGCCGGCGCGACAGCACGACGCTCTTCCGGCCTTCCTCAATGGTCGTGACCATGAAGTCGAGCGTGCGGCCGACGTACTTCGACGGATCGGAGCAGAACCCCAGCTCGATCTGCGACATCGGGCAGAACCCGCGCACGCCCGCAACGTCGATGTCGAGGCCGCCGGAATTGACGCTCGCGATGCGCCCGCTCACCGGCATGCCCGCGGCCTTCGCCTCGCGCAGCTGCTTCAGCGCGTCGTGCGACTCGGCCTTCATCGTCATCACCGGCGCGAGCGTGATCTCGTCGCCGACCTGGACAACGAACAGCTCCACGTCGTCACCGGCCGCGAGGCTCAC
>JANLWK010000390.1:0-8255 GCA_031364505.1 Candidatus Eiseniibacteriota bacterium
TATCCGCACGGGTTCCCGCAGGACCTGCTCGATCGCGTCGGCCGCGCTGCCGAGCACGAGTGGATCGGCAACGTCGCCGCCTCGGGGACCGCGATCATCGAGCGCCTCGGCGAGCAGCACCAGCGCACGGGCAAGCTGATCGTCTACACGTCGGCCGACAGCGTGTTCCAGATCGCGGCGCACGAGTCGACCGTGCCGCTCGACGAGCTGTACCGCGTGTGCCGCGTCGCGCGCGAGCAGCTCACCGGCGAGCATGCGGTCGGGCGCGTGATCGCGCGGCCGTTCGAGGGCGAGCCCGGCGCCTACCGGCGAACGACGAACCGCCGCGACTTCTCGCTGCCGCCGCCCGGGCCGACCGTGCTCGACCGGCTCGTCGAGGCGGGGGAGACCGTGCTGACCGTGGGCAAGGTGGACGACCTGTTCGCCGGCCGCGGCATCTCGAACGCGATCCACACGCACGACAACGCCGAGGGACAGGCCGTCCTGCAGGACCTCGCGCGCCGCCCCGGGCGCGGCCTCGTGTTCGCGAACCTGGTCGACTTCGACCAGCTGTATGGCCACCGGAACGATCCGAAGGGATTCGCGCGGGCCCTCGAGTCGTTCGACGACGCGCTGGGCCCCTTGCTCGCCTCGCTTCGGAGCGACGAGCTTTGCATGATCACCGCCGACCACGGCAACGACCCGACCACGTCGAGCACCGACCACGCGAGGGAGTACACTCCGCTGCTCGTCGCCGGCCCCCGGGTCCGGGCGGGCAGCGACCTGGGCACGCGCGAGACGTTCGCCGACGTCGGCGCCACGCTCGCCGAGCTGTTCGGCGTCGTGGCCCCGCGGGCGGGGAAGAGCTTCTTGGGGGAGATCCGAGGATGAGCCGAGTTCCATCGCGAGCCCCCAAAGCGCCACGCGCGCCAGACGCGGCGCGCCGCCCCCGGCGCCGGACGGCGCCGCGCCGACGCGCCGCACCGGCGCCCGCCGCGGGCGTCGTCGCCAGGCTGCTGGCCGAAGCCGAGCGCGCCCGTCGGCGCGCCTACGCGCCCTACTCGGAATTCAAGGTCGGCGCGGCCATCCTGCTGCGCGACGGTCGCATCGTCGACGGTTGCAACGTCGAGAATGCTTCGTACGGCCTGTCCATGTGCGCCGAGCGCTCGGCGGTGTTCAAGGCCGTCGGCGAGGGCGTGAACGGCCGCGAGGACGCCGTGGCGATCGCGATCGCGACGCGCCGGGGCTCGGCCGCAGCACCCTGCGGCGCATGCCGCCAGGTGCTGCACGAGTTCTCGCCGACGCTGCGCGTCTACTGGCGCGATGCGCGCGGTCGCGTCACGAGTGCCCGCATCGAGCAGTTGCTCGCGCATCCATTCACGTCCACCGAGCTGCCCCGGCCGCGCCGCCGCGCGAAAGGCGCCGGGGCTTCGAGGAGAACCCGTCGATGAGCGCGACTCCCGACGTCGACCAGCTCGTCGACGTCATCACCCGCAAGGTGCTCGAGGCGCTGTCGGGATCGGACACCGCCACGGTGCCCACGTCCGGTGCGCCGGCCGCGGCGGTGCCGGACGCGACGCATGATCCCGAGACCTGCGAGCGCTGCCGCAACTGGGGCGTGTCGAGCGTGCGCGGCCCGGAGGAGACGCGGCTGCTGCACGAGGCCGGCGCCTCGCGCGTCGTGGCGACCATCGGCTACTGCCCGTCGTCCGACGGGCTCGCGAACCTGATCGATCACACGTTGCTCAAGCCCGACGCGACGCGCGCCGACATCGAGCAGCTCTGCCGCGAGGCCGCGCAGTTCTGCTTCGCGTCCGTGTGCGTGAACCCGAACTGGGTGCCGCTGTGCCGCGAGCTGCTGCGCGGCAGCGGGGTCAAGGTGTGCACGGTGATCGGCTTCCCGTCGGGCGCCCACGCGCCCGACGTGAAGTCGTACGAGGCGCGGCGCGCCGTGGAGCAGGGCGCCGAGGAGATCGACATGGTCATCAACATCGGGGCGCTCAAGTCGAAGGACTACGCCCTGGTCGAGCAGGACATCCGCGGCGTCGTCCAGGCCTCGGGCCGCGACACGATCGTGAAGGTGATCCTCGAGACCTCGCTGCTCACGCGCGAGGAGAAGATCATGGCGAGCTCGCTCGCCAAGGCCGCCGGCGCGGACTTCGTGAAGACGTCGACGGGGTTCGCCGGCGGCGGCGCCACGGTCGAGGACATCCAGCTCATGCGCGAGACCGTCGGACCCGAGATGGGAGTCAAGGCGTCGGGTGGCGTGCGCACGCGCGACGACGCCGAGAAGATGGTGGCCGCAGGCGCCACGCGTCTGGGCGCCTCCGCGGGCGTCAAGATCGTGCGCGGCGAGGCGGACGGCGACGCGAAGGGCGCCGCACCCGCGTCCACGTCCCTTGAAACCCCACGGCCCTACTGATCGATGGCGGACGCGCGACAGCTGATCCGCGAGAAGCGAGACGGCGCGACCCATCGGCCAGGGGACCTCGAGGACCTGATCCGCCGCTACATGCGCGGCGAGGTCCCCGACTACCAGGTGAGCGCGTGGCTCATGGCCGCGTTCCTGCGCGGCATGGACGAGCAGGAGACCCGCGCGCTGACGAAGGCGCTGCTCGAGTCGGGCCGCCGTTTCGACTGGAGTCGCCTCGGCCGCCCGTCGGCCGACAAGCACTCGACCGGCGGCGTGGGCGACAAGATCTCGCTGCCGCTCGCGCCCCTGGTCGCCGCGTGCGGCGTGATGGTGCCGATGGTATCGGGCCGCGGTCTCGGTCACACCGGCGGCACGCTCGACAAGCTCGAGTCGATCCCGGGCTTCACGACCACGCTCGCCCCGGACGCGTTGGAGGCGCAGCTCGGCCGCGTGGGCACGTTCATGGTGGGGCAGGGGCCGGACCTGGCACCCGCCGACGGGCGGCTGTACGCGCTGCGTGACGTCACGTCGACCGTCGAGTTCGAGCCCTTCATCGTCTCGAGCATCGTCAGCAAGAAGATCGCCGCGGGCGCGGGCTCGCTCGTCTACGACGTGAAGTGCGGCGACGGCGCGTTCATGAGAGAGCCCGCGCGTGCGCGCGGGCTCGCCGAGCGCCTGGTGGCCGCCACGCGCGGCCTCGGCGCGAACGCGTCGGCGTTCGTCACCGACATGAACCAGCCGCTCGGCCGCCAGGTAGGCAACGCCCTCGAGGTGCGCGAGAGCATCGACGTGCTGCGCGGCGGCGGCCCGGCGGACGTGGTGGAGCTGACGCTAGTCCTGGCCGCCCGCATGGTGACGCTCGCCGGTGTCGAGAAGGACGATGCCGCCGCGCGCACCCGCGCCGAGAAGGCGCTCGCCTCGGGCGCCGCGTGGACGACGTTCCTGGCGATGGTCGCCGCACAGGGCGGCGACGCCGCGGGCCTCGACAAGCCCGAGCCCGCGCTGCCGCGCGCCTCGCACATCGAGCCCGTGAAGGCCGAACGGTCGGGCACGCTCGAAGCCGTGCGAACGTTCACGCTCGGCGAGACCGTCGTGCGCATGGGAGGCGGCCGGCTCGCCAAGGAGGACTCGATCGATCCCCGGGTCGGCCTCACCGTGCACGCGCGCATCGGCGACACCGTCCGCACCGGCGACCTGCTCGCCGAGATCCACGTCGAGAACGTGGCAGCCGCGCCCCGCGACGCCGTGCGCGAATGTTTCGTGATCGGCGACGGCCCGGTGGCGAAGCCCGACCTGATCCTCGACCGCATCGACTGAAGGCCGCGGCCGAACGCGGGCAAGCGGCGGACGCACGGAAGCGAGGTGCGAACCGGGGCAGCCTGCAGGCCGCTCGCACCCGGCGCCGCGCGCGTGGCCCCGCGCACGTGCGGGTGTCCGCGCAGACACCGCGCCGCCCGGCCCGTGCGCGTGGTCACGGGAACGCGAAGGTGTCCGCGCAGACACCTCGGTGCCCCGCGCCGCGGGCGTGACCATGCGAACGGGGAGGTGTCCGCGCAGACACCTCGACTGGATGCGGACGCGAGGCCGTGCCCGTCGCGTCCGCGCCCCTCAGCGCGGCGTGGCGACGACTGGAGTCGCGGAGGGCGACGGGATGCCGGGGCCGTCGATCGAACGCACCTCGCCGGGCGGGCCCTCGCGCTCAACCGGCGGCTGGAGCGGTGCGCCGGGATGCGTGGTGCATACCTCGGTGGGCTCCGATCCCTCGGGGAACTGCTCGTTCGTGATGTTCGGGCAATTCTGTGTGGCGAGCATTCCGGTCTCGGAGCACACCTCGCGCGACACGGTGCCGGCGGGCACCGGGAAGTCCTCGACCGGCCGGCCGCGCGTCGCGGCGATCATGAAGTCGGTCCACGCCGGCAGCGCCGCGCGGGCGCCGGTCATGCCGCCGCCGATCGGACGCTTCTGGTCGTAGCCGACCCACACGCCGGCGGCGAGGCTCGGGACGTAGCCCACGAACCACGCGTCCATGTAGTTGTCCATCGTGCCGGTCTTGCCCGCGGCGGGAATCGTGAAGCCCAGCGAGCGCGCGGGAGCGCCGGTGCCGTGGTCCATGACGCTCTGGAGCATCGAGGTCATCACGCCCGCGGTCTCCTCGGACAGCACCTCGGTCGGGCGCGGTGAGTTCTTCTCGAGCACCGTGCCGTTCCGGTCCTCCACCTTGAGGATGTAGAGCGGCTCGGTGCGGATGCCGCGGTTCGCAAACACCGCATAGGCCGACGTCAGCTCGAGCAGGTTCACCTCGCTGCTGCCGAGCGCCAGCGACAGGTTCTGGCCGAGCGGGCTCTTGATGCCCATGCGACGCGCGTAGCTCGCGACGAGCGAGGTACCCACCTTGCGCAGCAGCTTGATCGCCGGGATGTTGATCGACTGCTGCAACGCGTAGCGCAGCGTCACGGCGCCGCGATACTGGTGATCGTAGTTCTGCGGCTCATAGAGCTTCCCGTCGCCGCCGCCGGGGAACGACACCGGCTCGTCGATGACGATGTCGGTGGGGCGGAAGCCGTTGTCCACGGCCGCCGCGTACACGAACGGCTTGAACGCCGAACCCGGCTGGCGCTTCGCCTGCACGGCGCGGTTGAAGTTGCTCTGGTTCCAGTCGCGCCCGCCCACCAGCGCGCGGATGTAGCCGTTGCGCGGATCGACGGCGACGAGCGCGCCCTGGAGGTAGGGCGTCATCGGCGCGCCGCGCGACGTGTCGTGCTGCGAGGCCGCGAAGTTCGCGCGCGTCAGCTTGAGCTTGAGGTCGCCCTCGAGCGAGCCGAGCTGGCGTTCGAGCGCGCGCTCGGCCGCCTGCTGCAGGTCCATGTCGAGCGTCGTGTAGACGTGCAGGCCGTTCTCGTAGACCGCGTTCGATCCGTACCGCTCGTCCAGGTGCAGCCGCACCATCTCGACGAAGTAAGGCGCGCGGTCGTTGCTGTAGCGCTGCGCCGTGACGCCCAGCGGGGCGCGCGTCGCGTTGTCGAACTCGACCTGCGTGATCGCGTGCGTCGTGAGCATGTTGCGCAGCACCTTGGAGCGCCGGGAGCTCGCGATGGCCGGCCGCCGGCGCGGCGAGTACTGGCTCGGGTTCGCGGGCAGCCCGGCGATCAGCGCGCACTCGGGCAGCGTCAGCTCGGACAGGGGCTTGTTGTAGTAGGTCTTCGCCGCGGCCTCGACGCCGTAGGCGCCTTCGCCGAAGTAGATCTGGTTGAAATACATCTCGAGGATCTGGTTCTTCGAGAAGCTGCGCTCGATCTGCACGGCGAGCGCGATCTCCTTGAGCTTCCGCGACATCGTCCGTTCCTGGGTCAGGAACAGGTTGCGGGCGAGCTGCTGGGTGATCGTGCTGCCGCCCTCGGTCGTCCGCATGTGCAGGACGTTGCTCACGGCGGCGCGTCCGACGCCCCACAGGTCGACGCCCCAGTGCTGGTAGAAGCTCCGGTCCTCGGTCGACAGCGTCGCGTTGATGAGGTGGCGGGGGATCTGGTTCAGCCGCACCGTCGAGCGGTTCTCTTTGTAGAACTCGTGCAGTACGCGCCCGCGCGCGTCGAAGACGACCGTCTTGATCGGCGTCTGGATCTGCGTGAGCTGCTCGGGGCGTGGCAGGTCCTTCCCCAGCCACTGAACGATGCCGAACACCGCGCCGGCGGAGCCGAACACGGCGATCACCACGAGTGTGAGGAAGAACTTCCAGGGGAAGCGCCTCGCGGCGCGTACCGCCGGGCCCAGGTCGGACGTGGAGAGAATGAGCGGTACTCCTTTCGGTCGGGAGCCTAGGTGCGGGTGTCGAAGGGGGTCAAGCGCATTCCGACCGTGTGAACGCGGGCCCTTCAGTATCGGCGCGACGCGCGCGCGGTTTGATGCCCTGTTCGGCGTTACTTAGTATCGCCGCCGCAGCATGTTCGATGCGTGAACGGTCGCGGAGTCTTTCGATGACGGCTGAACAACAACTGGAACTCCTGACGGCGGGCACGGAGGACGTGCTGCCCGAGGGCGCCTTCCTCGAGCGCCTGCGCATTGCGGAACGCGAACGGCGTCCGCTCCGCGTCAAGCAGGGCTTCGATCCCACCGCACCCGACATCCACCTCGGCCACAGCGTCGGCCTGCGCAAGCTGCGCCAGTTCCAGGACCTCGGCCACCAGGTCGTGCTGATCGTTGGCGACTACACCGGCATGGTGGGCGACCCGAGCGGCCGCAACAAGGCGCGCCCGCAGCTCACCGCCGACGTCGTGGAAGCGAACGCGCGCACGTATCTCGCCCAGTTCTTCAAGGTGCTCGAGGAGCGCCCCGCGCCGCCGCGGCTGCCCGTGGAGGTGCACCGGAACGGCGACTGGTTCTCGAAGATGAGCTTCATGGACGTGCTGAGGCTCGCCGGACAGTACACGGTCGCGCGCATGCTCGAGCGCGACGACTTCGCGCAACGCTACGCCGCGAAGCAGCCGATCAGCATCCACGAGCTGATGTACCCGCTGATGCAGGGCTACGACTCGGTGGCGATCCGGGCCGACGTCGAGCTCGGGGCGACCGAGCAGAAGTTCACCCTGCTCGTCGGCCGTGCGCTCCAGGAGCTGCACGGCCAGACGCCGCAGATCGCGATGACGCTGCCCGTGCTGCCCGGCACGGATGGCGTCCAGCGCATGGGGAAGAGCCTCGGCAACTACATCGGCGTCACCGACGCGCCCGCCGACATGTTCGGCAAGGTGATGAGCCTGCCGGACGCGGTGATGCCGCTCTACTGGCGCCTCGTCACCGACGCGACGCCGCCGGAGGTCGCGGAGATCGAGCGCGCGCTCGGCAGCGGCACCGCGCATCCGATGGAGATCAAGAAGCGTCTGGGGCGGCGCATCACGGGCCTATATCACGGCGAGGCCGCGGCCGAGCAGGCGCAGCGCGATTTCGAGACTCAATTCTCGAAGCGAGGCGTCCCCGATAATGTCGGAGAGTTCTACCGAACGGCGGTCGATTCCGTCGCGAAAAACCCTGATAAACCGCTGGTAATCGACTACTTGGTGGCCTCCGGGATCTGCGATTCGAAGAGCTCGGCGCGGCGGCTCGTGGAGCAGGGCGGCGTGGACGTCGACCAGGTGCGCGTCGATTCGCCTCTTTTCGAGGTGGATCCCGGAAGCGACCATCTCTTTCGAGGTGGTAGAAAGCTCCTCCGGTATCGTTCACTAGCCAAGTAACTCGTTATTGCTGAGTTATTTGCGAGGACGATCGGCCACCGCAACGCACCCATGCGGTGGGGCGGGTTGACAGCACGGTACGCGTCGCCTATGTTGCCGCTGCCGCAGGGATGTACCTCTCGCCGCAAATCTCATTTGACTTACCAACGACAACGAGAGTAAGTTCCGCGTCCGCTTTTTCCCTATGGGACTAAGCGTAGGCTGTTTTCGCTCTTTGAAAATCGAATAGCGCACGTGACTTTGAAGGCCCGGCGAGGCCCAAAGATTCATGTTCTTCGGAATATGAGTCGAGGGAATAACCTTGCTAAAAAGATCCATGAAGATGGGGCTTCGGCTCTGTTTTCGTGATCTCCGTTTTAATTCACCACGGAGAGTTTGATCCTGGCTCAGAACGAACGCTGGCGGCGTGGATTAGGCATGCAAGTCGAACGCGAAAGAGGGAGCAATCCCTCGAGTAGAGTGGCGAACGGGTGAGTAACGCGTGAGAAACCTGCCTTCATCAGGGGGATAACACTCCCAACGGGGTGCTAATACCGCATGAGACCACGGGATCGCATGGTCCTGAGGTCAAAGGTGGCCTCTATTTATAAGCTACCGGATGAAGATGGTCTCGCGTCCCATTAGCTAGTTGGCGGGGTAAC
>JANLWK010000020.1:0-4466 GCA_031364505.1 Candidatus Eiseniibacteriota bacterium
GGCGGCCGGGGCATGGGCTCAGGGGCGGATGTTCACGCCACCCGAGAGCCGCAGGGCGCGCAGCGCGAACGCACGAGCGGACAGGGTGAGCCTGAGGCTCGCCTCGAAGTGCCCGTCGCGGTACTCCGCGTGTGCGCGCGCTTCGATTTCCTGCGCGCGGCCGAGCTCGCGGCGCGCGGCGTCGCCGCCGGACGACACGCGGTCCTCGGCGCGCTGGATGACCTCGTCGGTCCGGCGCAGCGCGCGATCGGCGCCCTCCTGTAGATTGTCGCTGAAGTTGCACAGCCGGAGCGCCCGCTGCACGCGCTCCCGCGCGCTGAACGTGAGCTGGATCGCCGCGAGGTACCGGCCCGCCCGGGCCGCGTCCTCGGCGCGCGCCTGCATGTCCACGGCCGTGCGCAGCATGGCGCGCGGACGATCCTGGTTGCACTCCTCGATCTGCTCGCGCGCTCGCTCGATCAGATCGCGCGTGCGCTCGAGCTGGCTCAGCACGCGGTCCGGATCCGGCAAACGGTTGACGAGCGCGATCGCGCGATCGGCGTGGGCGCGGGCGCGGAACGTGAGGTCGAGCGCCACGCGCGGATGGCCCTGCGCGACCTGGGTGCGCGCGCCGGCCTGGACGGTCACTGCCTGGGCCAGCTCGGCCTCGGCCGCGGCGTTGTTCGATTCAGATACGACGCCCTGCGCGCGCTCGATGCGACGGTCGGTCTTCTCGAGCTCGGCGAGCACGCGATCCGGAACCAGCTGAGCCAGCGCCGCATGTGGCACGAGCCCGATGGCGGTCAGGACGAGGGTCGCAATGGATGAGCGGAACCGCATGACTGCTGCTCCTTGCCGGGCCGGCGAACGGGCGCTGGGGCATCCCGGTCGCACTGGGGTCTGCCCATGCTAGTGCAGGCGGCATGCCGGGGTCCCGCGACCCACCTCAGTGACGCTAGGGGCGGGGATTCAATCGGTTACGGGCAATGGGCGGAATGGCTCGAACGGCATCCCGGCGGCCCCGATGACCGGACCGGTACGATTGCGGCCGCCTCGCTGGCCGAGGGGAGGCATGTCCGAGTCACCGCTGCGGCCCGCTGCACGCACGGAATGCAGGTGGGCGGGCATGTCGTTCGCCGGCGGAGCGAAGTAGCCTCTTCTGCGATCGAAAGCGCAGCCGGCGGACGACGTGCCCGCCCGCCGCGTGGCGTGTAGTTACGTGGCGCCGGCCGCGCGACGACATCGCCCTAGCGTCGCGCGACGCCAGCGGTTCGCGTCGCTAGCGCGTCGGCGAGGCGCTCGATGTCAGCGGCGTCGTTGTAGATCTGCGCGGAGACGCGTGTCCAGAGGCGGCCCTGCTCGGCGTGCACCTGCACTTCGATGCCGTCGTCGAACAGCAGGGCGTCGCGCAGGCGCGCGGCGTCGACGTCGTTCGATCCCAGCTCGGCGGGGAGCGGTACGGTGATCATGCAGCCGATCATCGACTCCGGCGTCTCGAGCGTGGTGTCGAGCCGGGCGCTCAGGATCCGCCCGGCTTCGATCGCGAGCGCGTGGTTCCACGACATCACCGCCTCGACGCCCAGCTCGCGCATGAACGCGATCGCGGCGGGTGCGGCGAGGGCCGCGGACACGTCGCGGGTGCCGGCCCAGTCGAACTCCGGCGCGAAGCCCTGGTCGAAGCCCCACGAGATGACGGTGGGATGGATCGACGGCTGGTGTTCGGGAGTGACCCACAGGAAGCCGAGGCTCCGCGGGGTCCACGCCCACTTGTGGAGGTTCGCGATGTAGAAGTCCGCGCCCATCGACGGGACGTCGAGCGCGATCGCCCCGGGCGTGTGCGCGCCGTCGACGAGCACGCGCACGCCGCGGGCGTGGCAGCGCTCCACGACGTCGCGCACCGGCAGGATGAGGGCGCTCTTCGACGTCACGTGATCGACGATGACGAGCCGCGTCGCGGGCGTGATGCCCGCCTCGATGGCGGCGACGACGCCCGCGGGCGTGACGGCCGGGTACGGCAGGTTCACCGCGCGCACCGAGGCCCCGCGCCGCCGCGCGACATGCGTCGCCGCGTGGGCGACCGCCCCGTAGCAGTGATCGGTGACGAGGATCTCGTCGCCCGCGGCGAAGTCGAGCGATCCGAGCACGGCGTTCGCGCCGGCCGTCGCGTTGTCGACGAACACGAAGTCGTCGCCGCGCGCACCGACGAAGGCGGCCATCGTGTCGGCCGCGCGCCGCAGCCGGCCCGGCGCCCAGGGTGCCACGGGATCGAGTTGGCGCGTGAACTCGCGGAACAGCGCGCGGGACGGCTGGCGCTCGACCTCGTCGCGAATCGCCTGCTGGGCCTCGAGCACGCGCCGCGGCGGCGCGCCGACGGTGCCGTGGTTCAGGTAGACGATCGCGGGATCGATCGCCCACGCGTCGCGCATCAGCCGGCCGAATCGCGTCACGTGCGCCCTCCGTCGGGTCGAGGAACACCCCCTCGCGTACCATACGCGATCGCCGGCGTCTACGAACGCGCCTCTACGCGTGTGCCGCGGCCGGCTCGGGCTCCGGATGTCGCCAGCGCGACACAGCCGAACGACTCCGGCGGTAGGCGAGCGTGGCGAGATTCGGAATCCCCCACGCGAGGCCCCCACTGAGCTGGCAGGCGACGTCGATCGGATCGCCCCCGAGCTGGAGCTTGAACGTGTTCAGGCCGCACCAGTTCATCCAGCGGTAGCCCTGGTCCCTGCCCCGGCGCATCGCCTCCCACGCGAGCAGGACGTTCGCGCCATCGCGCTTGGCGCGCTCGGTGGATGCGTTGGCGCGGTAGTCGATGCTCGCGCCGGGATAGCGGCCGAACCCGGATCCGGCCTCGACCCGCCCATCGCGCACGGCGACGAGCAGCCACATCCACGCGTGCTCCCACTCGCGCCAGGACTCGCCGGGCGCCGGAGGCTCGGCGGACTCGCGATCGAGGCCGGCACCCCGCCGGCGCTCGGTCTCGCGCTGCACCCTGGCGAACTCGCGCATCGATGCGAGCGAATCGGCTTCCACCACGCGGTATCCCGCGGCGCTCGCGCGCCGGACCATGCGGCGCTTGTCGGCATGCAGCGAGCGCATCAACTCGTCGTCGGTGGCATCGATGCGCCGCACCAATGTGCGGCCCGCGCGGTAGCAATCGGGCCCTGCCGGCGGACCGGGCACGAAGCAGCGCAACCGCCGGCATTCGGCCAGCGACTGGGCGTGGCGAAGCAGCCATCTCGCGTCAGGCGTCGAGGGCGCGGGGGCCTCCGCGCCCTCGACGAACAACGACCAGCGCCAGGGCAGGCCGCACTCGAGTTGCCCGCGCACGTCGCGCAACACGAGGCCGCCTCGGCACCCGATGCCGCACACGAGCGCCGCCAGCGAGTGCCGCCCGTGGTTCGATTCCCACTGGAGGTAGCGGGGGTCGAGCCCGAAGTGGGCGCGCGAGGAGCGGGATAACGAGGCGAGCCAGGCCGACTCGAAGTCCGGATCCAGCGGGTCGCGGGTACTCCACGCGAACAAACTCATCTCGGCGGCCTCCGTGCCTCGAGATCACTCGTGTCCGCGGGACGCGCGGCCGCGCACGCGCGCGCGGCTGGCGCCGGCGTGCGGCGACGGTCTCACGATCCACGGCGGCACCCGAGCGATCCCGGCGCGGGTTGTGTGGAAGACGGTGTGAGCACCGCCGCGGGACGCATCGAACGGGCCAGACGCGCGATGTGCGCGAGCCGCGGTTGTTAGTGATTGCGACTCGGACAGATGCGGCGGCGACACTCGGCATGTCCACGTGGCGGACACGAGCGCTAGCCGCGAGAGTTGTCGCCTCGTCCGACGTTTGGGCACCAAAACAAGAAGCCCCGGGATTTCTCCCGGGGCTTCGAGTATTAAAAATGGGGCAGCGACCTACTCTCCCACCCGGTCTCCCGGGCAGTACCATCGGCGCGGGAGGGCTTAACTTCTCTGTTCGGAATGGGAAGAGGTGTGACCCCTCCGCCATAGCCACCCCAAAACGCAGTGACAATCGAAATGAGACGCTGGGAAGTGCACTGAAACGCACCTTTGAAGCTAAAACCGGCCAAGCCTCTCGGCTGATTAGTACGGATCGGCTGAAACCCTTACGGGCCTTACACCTTCCGCCTATCGACGTCGTAATCTCCAACGAGCCTTCAGGTGGCATGTGCCACGGGATTCCTAATCTTGAGGTGTGTTTCGCGCTTAGAGGCTTTCAGCGCTTATCACGTCCGAACATAGCTACTCGGCAATGCCCTTGGCAGAACAACCGATACACTAGAGGTTCGTTCGCTCCGGTCCTCTCGTACTAAGAGCAACTCCTCTCAAGAATCCTCCGCCCACGATGGATAGGGACCGAACTGTCTCACGACGTTCTGAACCCAGCTCACGTACCGCTTTAATGGGCGAACAGCCCAACCCTTGGGACCTTCTCCAGCCCCAGGATGCGATGAGCCGACATCGAGGTGCCA
>JANLWK010000431.1:0-10844 GCA_031364505.1 Candidatus Eiseniibacteriota bacterium
TCGGGGGCGCGCTCGATCAGGCGCCGGGCGATTTCGCAGCGGGCGTGGCCCTCGGGGTGGGCGCCGCGGAGGATGCGCAGCACGTTGTACTGGCCGCGCGTCACGCCGTGCTTCTCGCAGACCTGCTCGACCGCATCGATCACGGAGCCGGCGGCCATCATCAGGCCGAGCAACGCCTCGTGGTGCCTGCTTTCGAACGTGGTCTGCCCGAGCCTGCGACGAAGCGTGTCTCCCATGCTCATTGGGATGCCAGAAGCGGAATGGTGTTGCAACATTATTCTTCTGGCGTCACCTCCCGTTCGCCTCCCGTTTTGATCCGGCGGGGTCGACCGTTAGGCTCCCCCGTCGTGCGGGGAACAGGGACGTTCTATGCGCAGCTCTTGCTCGCGCTGGTGCTCGCGGTCGCCGGGACCTGGGCCTGGATCGGCCACGGGCGGGCGCGTGATCTCGGGCGCGGCTCGGACGTGCTCGGCTACGACGCGGCCCAGTACGCGGTAGCCGCCCGCCAGCTCGCCGAGACGGGCATTGCCGCCACGCCGTTCGCGCTGCCGGTCGAGCTGACCCGCCACGCCAAGCCACCGTGGCCGCTGGCGCTCGTCCAGCCGGGCCTGCTGGTCGGCGAGGCGCTGATCTTCCGCGTCTCGGGCCACCTGCCGCCGGCGCGCCTCGGCTGGCTCGTGCTGATCATCCCGTTCGCGTGCTACCTCGGCGCGGCGCTCACGCTCGCCGTGGGCGCCTTCGCGCTGCTGTCGCGTTATCCCACGCTCGGCGGGAGCGTCCGCTGGCTCGCGGCATTCGTCGTGGGCCTGGGGTTCCTGCTCGATCCCGAGGCCAAGCACTACGCGACCGGCGGCTTCACCGAGCTGCCGTTCACGGCGGGCCTCGCGGCGGCGATCGTGTGGCTTGCCGGCCCGCGCGCCCCGCGGCCGTTCCGCTTCGGCCTGCTGCTCGGCTGCGTGGGCCTGTTCCGCGGGAACATGCTGTGGCTCGCGCCCGTTCTCGCGGTGGCGCTCGCGGCGCGCTACTCCGAAGCCCGGCCACGCGTGTTCGCGCGCGTGCTCGCGGGCTACGCGCTCGTGCTCGCGCCGTGGTGGATCTACAAGTGGGCCGCGTTCGGCAATCCGGCGTGGGACCTCGCGGCCCTGTCGTTATGGGACGGAGTCGGCGGGCGATCGTGGTTCGCGCTCAATCACCTGCCGTCGATGCCCGACGTGCCGCACGGCATGGCGGCAGTGCTGGCCATCGCGACGAAGTTCGCGCGCAACCTGCCGGCGATCGCGCTCGAGCTGGCATCGGGTCCGCGCACGCTGTGGATCGCCGGGCTCGCGATCACGCTGCTGCCGGCGGCGCGCCCGCGTACAGTCGGCCCACCGCACGACGCCGATGCCGAGGAGCGCGCGGCCGACGCGACGGCGGCGCTGGCCGCAAAGGTGATCCTCGTGCTGCTCGCGATCACACTGTTCGTCACCACGATCTCGGTGCCGCTGCTGCGCTACCTGATGCCGCTCCGGCTCATCGCCGAGGCGGCGGGGCTGCTCGCGGTGTGGGGCTACCTGTGGCGCCTGCCCGATGCATGGGCGCCGCCCGCACTGCGCCGCGCGATGTGCGTCGCGATCGCGCTACTGGCGCTCGGCTGGGGGCTGTGGAAGTCGGCACTCGGGATCGCCGAGGCCACCGCGGCCGCGGACCAGCGCGGCGTGCCGTCGTCGCAAGCGATGGCCGAACTCGCCGCCCAGCTCGACCGCGACGTGCCGCGCGGCGAGCCGGTGATGAGCAACCTGGGCCCGGTGCTCGCGTGGTATTCGCGGCGGCCGGTCGTTCACCTGGCGCTCACACCCGCCGACATTGAGTCGTGCCGCGAGCGGCTCGACACGCGCCGGGTCGTGCTCGTGTTCCGCGAGTCGGCGCGCGCGTGGGCGGGCTGGGACGAACTGCTCGCGCACCTGGAGGACGCCCCGCATCACGTCGAGTGGAACGTCTCGCGCGTGCGGCGCACGGACCTGACCGGCGGATTCTCGGTGGTGTGGCTGGACCTGGGCCCGCTGCGCGCACCGATGGCGCGGCGGGTTCGCTAGCACTCGGCCGCCGGCCGGAATCAGGTGTCTGCGCAGACACCTCGACTGTCCTTGAGGACAGTTTCGTTGCGCGGGGTTAAACACGCGGTGCAGCGGCGGGTGGCCGCGCGCACGGCCCGGCCGGTGAAACTAGCTGCCGAAGCGCTCCATCTTTCGCGGAGCGGGCGTCCAGTCGATCGCGAGGAACAGCGCGCTGTTCGACTGGAACACGAACGCCGAGGGGAACACGGGGTCGTGGTGCTGGTGCTTCCCCGGCGGCGGAACGCTCTTCGGTGGGTCCGCGGCGATCGCCTCGGCCGCCGTCATGCCCTCATCGAGGGCCGCGCGAATCGACCCCACGGCGTTACCAGCGCTGCGGCTGCGCCCTGGGTGTGCCTCCGCGGGCGCGGCAATTGGGGTGGCGCCGTCGCTGACGCCTGCACGGCTTTCACGCGCCGGGGCGCACATCGAAGTACGCGCGTGGGGAGCCGCGGGGAGCGCGGCCCGAGCCATGGTCGGGAGTGCGAGCGCGAGCAGAACGGCGCCAGGCCTGATGAAACGAGTGCGGTGCACGAGTTGAATCTCCGCGCGCGCGTCGTTCATTGAAGGGGGAGAAACGACGCTTCATGCGCACCTCAATGTTCCCAAGCCGGAGCGTGGGGAAGCAAGGGCCAATCGCTGTTAAGTCACGCGTTCGTAGTGGTTTTTCCGTGGGTGAAACCACCCATCCACAGCGAAGCGGCCACCCGATGGGGTGGCCGCGAGGCTGAAGCGGCGCCTGGATCAGGCGTCGTTTCGAACTAGTGGATCAGCGCGATTCGGCGCGAGAACGTCGCGCCATGCGTCCGCACGCGGGCGAGATACACGCCCGGGTGCGCGCGGCTGCCGTCACGCAGGAGGCCCGGCCAGGACAGCGTCCAGCGGCCGGGGGCGCGCGCCGAATGCTGGCTCCAGACGATGCGGCCCTGGATGTCGATGACGTCGAACTCGACCCGCGACGACGTGGGCAGCTCGAGCGACAGCGACACGATGCGGCGCGCGGGATTCGGGAACGGCGTCGACAGCGCGAGCCGGAGCGACGCCGGGGACGCGTCCAGCGTGCCCGGCGTGAGCACCTGGACGGGCACCATGACGGCATTGTTCGACTCGACCGGCTCGGTCACGCCGCCGAGGGAGTCGGCGACGATGCGCAGCGTGTGCATGCCCGGAGTGGGCACCACCGGCAGCACGGTGCTCACGACGACGCTGTCGTGTGCCGCGACGGCCGTGTCGCCCGAGGCGAGCGTGGTGCCGTCTTCGAGCACGACGTGCCAGTTCGAGATCGGCGCGGGCATCGAGCCGAGATTGCGCAGCACGAACGAGTACGGCGTCGGTGCGTCGCCGTAGAGCGTGTTCTGGGCGCTCGCGAGGCTCGCCGGCTGGAGATCGATGTTCGGGAACAATTCGACGACCGAGGTGTCACGCAGCCCGCCGTTGTCGGTGACGATGAGCAGGCAGTCGAGGTGGATGCCGGTGCCGTCGTCGTGGTTCTGGGCGATGAACGATCCCGACGGGCCGTTGATCACGATGCTCGACGGATGGACGTGCGTGTTGTGGTGCATGTCGATCTGCCAGCGGTACGTGAGCGACGACGACGTCTGCTGGGCGTCACTCGCCACGCCCACGAGTGCGATCGTGTCGCCGACGGTGTAGAACGTGCCGTCGCCCGGCGACAGGATCTCGCACGACGGTGCCGTGTTCGTGGCCCAGATCACGTCGCCGCCGCCGTAGTCGTCGTAGTGGTTGGCGCCCGTGCCCGAGAGGATGAAGCCGATCCGCCCGCCGAGCGTCGCGTACGGCCACGCGGCGATCGACGCGGTGCCGACGGTGAGGCCGTTCACGAATACGGTGACCTGGCCGAGCGAGTCGGCGCGCGCGCCGAGCTGGTCGCCGTCGTCGAGCAAGGCGGGAATCGCGCTGCCGTGGTTCGTCCATCCGCTGCCCGGCAGGTACGTCGCCACGCGGATGCTCGACTGGGTCGCGTCGTATCGCACTTCGATGTAGCCGGCGGACCAGATCTGGCCCTGCACCTTGAGCATCAGATTGTTCTCGGTGCCGTTCGCGACGACATCCCGGAACGTCAGGAAGGCCTCCTGGTTCGGGCCGAACACGCCGCCGTCCCACACCGCGGAGCTGTAGGGGTCGGTCATCATCAGGCCCGCCGCGTCGACGACCAGGCCCTGCGTCTCGGCGATCCACGAGCCGCCGAGCGGGCCATTGGGGCGGGTGAAGTCGTCGAGCACCGGCGTCGTCGGGAACGTCTGCACCGAGTCGGTGACGGTGACCACCAGCGTGTCGCGGCCGATACCGCCACGGTTGTCGTCGGCGGTGAGAATGGCGCGGTAGACACCCGGGCTCGTGTACGTGTGCGCCGGGTTCGCCGACGTGGACCCGAAGCCGTCGCCGAAGCTCCAGCCGAGCGCCAGCGGATCGTTGTCCTGGTCGGACGTGCCGGCACTCGAGAAGTTCACCGGCAGCGGCACGACGCCCTTGGACGGCGTGCACGACGCGACGGCGACCGGGCGGTGGTTGTTGGGATCGCCGGTGAAGCGGATGCGGCGGATTTCGTTCGTGTAGATCGAGATGTAGAACAGGTCGCCATTGATCGGGTGCGCCGACATGTCGACGGGGCCCTCGACGCCGGTGGCGAAGTCCTGGACGCTGCTCCACGCGTCGGTCGTCGGATCGACGGCCACGGTGCGGATCCAGTTCTGGCCGAAGTCCGAGAAGAACAACCGCTGGCGGTACTCGACCGGATACTGTGTGCCCATGTAGAACGCGCCCGACACCGAGCAGTTGCCGACGAGGCCGTTCGGGACACTCAGGTCCTGCCACTGGTGGTGCCAGGTGAGATCCGGGTCGCGGCGCGGCGAGGGATTGTGCGCGGTCTCGATCGAATCGCAGCCGCAATGACTCGGCGTCGCGGACGGATAGTTCGCCTGGGGCTTGTTGCCCTCTTCGCACGGCCAGCCGAAGTTGAGTCCGGGTGACTTCACGATGTTCAACTCTTCGTAGCTGTTCCACCCGACGTCGCCGACGAACAGCGTTCCGGGATCGCCGTCCGACGGATTCGTCGAGCCGCTGCCGGGACGCACGGTGTAGCGATACGGATTGCGCAGGCCGTAGGCCCACACGCGCGACTGCACCGAGGCCGGGTCGCCGTTCCAGAACGGATTGCTCGGCAGGCCGTGCCCGTTCGCGGGGTCGATGCGCAGCACCTTGCCGCCGAGGCTGCCGATCCACTGCGAGCGGAACGCGCCGATGTCCTCGGCAGGGTTCGTGCGACCGGCGCCGAACAGGGTCGGGTGCTGGCCGCCCTGGTCGACGCCGGTGAACGCGGAGCCCTCGCCCATCGAGGCGAACAGCGTGCCGTCCTCACCCCAGCGCAGCCCGCCGACCGTGTGCGACGGCGAGCCCGACGCGGGCCCGTGCGTCCAGTCGACGCCCAGCAGGATCGCGCGCGAGGCCGCGTCGACATGCGCGGAGTCGGAGAAGCTCACGCGGTAGCGCGTCAGGCGGCCGAAGGCGGGGACATCGGTGTCCACGCCGTTCGAATCGGGATCCACCGTGTAGAGCAGGTAGATGTAGTGGTTGACGAAGTAGTGCGGATCGACGGCGAGCCCCAGCAGGCCGCGATCGTCGATGTCGAGCACCTCGTTCTCGCCCTGCCACAGCGGCGTGGGCGAGGCGACGCCGTTCTGCACCTCGATCACGCGGCCGCGTTTCTCGGCCACGAGCATGCGGCCGTCAGGCAGGAAGGCGAACGCCGTGGGCGTGTCGAAGTTCGACCCCGGCACCGCGTTCTCGACCGCGAACCCGTCCGGCGCCGTCACGGCGCTCGCAACCGCCGGCAGCGCAAGTGCCAGGGCCAGCAGCGCCGCGCACGCGGCGAATCGCCGGCGCGCGAAGCGGGTCGTTCGGGTGATGCGGGAGCGGATCATTGAAGCTGACACCGTCGTAGAGGTCATCTCACCCAGTTGGATGGCCCGCGGGGCGAGAGTGCCGCGCGGATACAGCATGGAAACTCGCAATCGCGATGCCATGGTTCGGGCGTCCGTCGAACCACGGCTAACACGCTGGCCAGCATGGCAATCGACCTCCGCGGCGAGGTCGGCGAAACGCATGCTGTCGTACAGCGGCCGGGAAGGGGTTGCATTCACCCAATGACGCGGCGAATTGCCCAACCGGGGGCGGTCGGGTGAAGGGGTACTGCGTCGTGCGGGCAACTGATCGGGAATCCATTCCACCCGAGAACTCTAGTCAACGCGGAGGCTCCACGTCGCCCCCGCGGCGTGAAAATCACAAACTCCGATCATGCCGTTGACCCCCTCCCCACCACGGACCTACGCTTCGCCGCGCGTCGTGGATTTGCCCACGGCGCTCGAAGGAGGTGGCCGATGAACCTCGGACGAGTGTTCGGAATCGCCGTCGCGGCATGGCTCGTCACCGCGACGGTGGCACAGGCCGCGGGTACGGTGTCGTTCAGTGGCTTCGGTGGAGTCGCCGCGCCGACCGGCGACTTCAGCGATCCGGACCAGCTCGACGCGGGGGTCGGTTTCCAGGTCGGTGGCGCCATGGACTTCCTCGTCACCGATCACTTCGGGGTCGGGCTCGACGGAAGCTGGAGCCGCAGCACGCACGGCGCCGAGGGCGAGGTGATCGATTTCGGACCCGGCCTCGGCTCGGCCGTCTACGACAAGGACAAGTTCACCACGTCGCAGTTCGGGCTCCACGCCAAGTACCACGCGTCGTCGACCGGACCGTTTAGGGTCTTCGGCCTCGTCGGACTCGGCATGTACAAGATCACGGAGAAGTGGGAGGGCACGATCAGCCCGGGTGGCGGCGGGACCATCGAGGACAACGACGAGGCCTCGACCGACTCGCGGCTCGGATACCGCTTCGGCGCCGGCGCCACGCACGCGGTGAGCGACGTCTGGGGCGTGGGCGTCGAGGGCGACTACAACGTCATTCCGCAGGACGAGGACGAGGTCGGCGTGTCGTCGCTCCAGTACATGAGCCTGCGCGCCGTGCTGACGGTCACGCTGCCGCGCTGATCAGCGCGGCATGATGAGGGGCGACTCGTCGCCCAAGGGCTCCTCGCCGTCGATGTGCTCCGGGTACTCGGCCGGCCGCTCGTTCAGCGCCTCGACGAAGACCGGCACATCGTCGCCGAGGCGGCCCAGCGCCTCCGGGCCCTCGGCGGTTCGCAGGATCTCGTACTCGGTCGTGCGCTGGGCCGGCGTGAAGCCGGCCTCGCGGATCAGCGTCTCGATTTCTGCGATCGTCGTCTTGTTCAGGTGGCCCGTCGCCAGGTGGACGTTCTCCTCGAACAGCGTTCCGCCGAAATCGTCGGCACCGAAGTGCAGCGAGATCTGGCCGGTCTTCTTGCCCTCGCTGAACCACGTCGCCTGGATGTGGTCGAAGTTGTCGAGGTAGAGCCGCGAGGCCGCGAGCACGCGGCAGTAGCGTGACGCCCCCGCCACGTGCTTCACCTTCGACTCCATCGGCGTGTTGCCGCGCTTGTACGACCACGGCACGAACGCCGTGAATCCGTGCGTCTCGTCCTGCAGCGCGCGTACGTATTCGAGGTGCTCGACGATTTCGGAATGGGTCTCGACGTGGCCGTACATCATCGTCGCCGTCGAGCGCATGCCGACGCGATGTGCCTCGCGGTGGACGTCGAGCCACGCCTCGGGCCCGCCCTTCTTGACCGAGATGCGCTTGCGCACGCGAGTGCTAAGGATCTCGGCGCCGCCGCCGGGCAGCGTGCGCTGGCCGGCCTCGTAGAGCGCTTCGAGCACGCCGCGGATCGTGAGCCCCGACACCTCGGCCATCTGGTGGATCTCGGGCGACGAGAAGAAGTGCGGCGTGATCTCGGGAAAACGCCTGCGCGCCTCGCGCACGATCGCCGGATAGAACTCCCACGGGATCTCGGGATTGAGCCCGCCCTGCAGCAGCACAGTCGTGGCGCCGAGGCCCCGCGCCTGCTCCATCATGCGCATCACGCCCTCGAGGTCGTGCGTGTACGCATCGGGAGCATGGGCCGCCGGTTTCCGGTAGAACGCGCAGAAGTGGCAGTCGACGGTGCAGATGTTCGTGTAGTTGGGATTCGTGTCGATGACGTAGGTGACGACCGCGGGGTTGGTCTTGCGCGCACGCACCTCTTGCGCGAGCGCGCCCAGCTCGAGCAGCGGGGCGTCCGTGAGCAGGTGGACGCCCTCCTCAGGGCTGAGCCGCTCGCCACGCCGGACCTTCGCCTCGACGTCCGCCCACATCGTCATTGCCCGTCTCCGTCGAGCAGGTTGCCGAGGCCGCCGAGCAGCGAGCCTTCCTCTCGGCGGCGTCCACCCGTCTGCGGTGCCGCGGCATAGATGCGGCTCGCGAGCCGCGAGAACGGCAGCGACTGGAGCCAGATGCGGCCGGGTCCGCGCAGCGTGGCGAGGAACAGACCCTCGCCGCCGAACAGCGCCGTCTTCACGCCGCCCACGAGCTGGATGTCGTAGGCGACACTCGGCTGGAGCGCCACGAGGCAGCCCGTGTCGACGCGTAGCGTCTCGCCGGCCGCGAGCGTTTTCTCCTCGAGCGTGCCGCCGGCGTGGACGAACGCCCAGCCGTCGCCCTGGAGGCGCTGCATGATGAAACCCTCGCCGCCGAACAGGCCGGCGCCGAAGCGGCGCGTGAACGCGATGCCGATCGACACGCCCTTCGCGGCGCACAGGAACGAGTCCTTCTGGCAGATCAGCTCGCCGCCCAGCTCGGCCAGGTGCAGCGCCTGGATCTTGCCGGGATACGGCGCGGCAAAGGCCACGCGGCGCTTGCCCGACGATTCGTTGTGGAACACGGTCATGAACAGGGATTCGCCCGTGAGCAGGCGCTTGCCGGCACCCATGAGCGCCCCCATGAAACCGCCCGTCTGCTGCGAGCCGTCACCGAAGATGGTGTCCATCTGGACGCCCTCTTCGATGTACATCATGGCGCCGGCCTCGGCGACCACGGCCTCCTGGGGGTCCAGCTCCACCTTCACGAACTGCATGTCGTCGCCGAGGATCTGGTAATCCACTTCGTGCATCGCGGGCATCGTCGAGTCTCCTTGTGCGGCGTACACTGCGCGGCGTTCGCCGCCGGCCGGGACCTAAGGATCAGTCGAGCGTGACGAGCCCGTGGTCGCGGATCAATGTTTCGAATCGGTCGAGGCCTTCGAGATCCTCGGGCCCCAGCCGGTAGTGGAACCGCCGGAGATACGCCTCCATCTCCTCGGCCGGCCAGCCGGGCTCGGTGAGACGGCGCGCCAGCTCCGGCAACGAGCCGAGGCCCGCCGCGAGCGACGCGTCGAGAAAGTCGCGCAGCTCTGCCTTGAGTCCCGGCTCGAGCGACGTGCGTACCGCCCATACGGCGTAGACGAACGCGAGTCCCGTCCACTCCAGCCAGTCGCTGCCGAGATCGAGCGTGTGCGTGAACCCCTCCGGCCGCTTGTTGCGCATACGCATGGCGTTGTCGCCGATGACGAGCAGCGCGTCGGCCTGCGACGGCTCGAGGCCGCGCACGTAGCGCACGCCCTCGAGCCCGCGGCGCACATCGAGCAGCAGGCGCGCGAGGCGGATCGACGTGGAGGTCTCGGGCGTCACCGAGACGAGCGCACCGGCGAGGGCCGCGGCCGGGCGGCGCGAATACAGCAGCACCGACTGCACGGTCCCGCGCGCGGCGACGCCGAACGGCCCGACGATCTCGAACTGGTCCTTGAGCCGGAGGTAGTCGCCCGCGGCCATCAGCCCGAGGTCGACCGCACCCGCTTCGGCCTCGCGGCCGAGGTCGCGCGGCACGAGGTTGCGCACCGCGAACGGCGCGTCATGCCACAGCGCGTAGAAGGGCGCCGCGTTGGCGTAGGGAATACGCGCGGCGACGGTCTGCGTGGTGATTCGGGAGGGTGTCACCCGCAAAACGTATCATCGTTTCGAGCGGAGCGTCGAGGCGCCGGAACGTGCCCACGCACGTGCCCACGCACGTGCGAAGTCGCGCTCCCGGCGTCGATCGGACCCGCGAGGCGCGCGGGTCGAACGCGCGCTAGCGCCTGGCGCGTTTCACACGCCGGGGCGCGTGCGTGGCGACGGGCGCGCGATACGTGGACGGCGGCCCGAGCCGGAGCGACAGCCACGCGCCGACCGGATCGAGCACCGACTCGCCCAACCGCGGTGGGGCTCCGGCCGCCGAATCACCGCCGGACACCGGCATCAGGTCGCGCGCGAGGCCGGGCAGCAGGCGCAACGTGACGTCACTGCTGCCGGTGCGGAGTGCCGCCGCGAGACCCTCGGCCTCGCCGTGCGGGCGACCAGGATCGGCCTCGCCGTACACCAGCAACGCCGGCAGGCTCACGGCGCGGGCCGCAGCGATGGGGTCGAACGCTCCCCAGAACGCTCCGCGCGAATCGGACGTGTCCGCCGGAACCGCGGAGGCGGCCGATGAGGCGCGCGGCGACAGCATCACGAGGCCAAGCAGCGCCGGTTCCATCGCGCCGAGCAGCAGCGCGCCGGTCGACCCGTCGCCGAGTGACACCGCGCCGATCCGCGCGGAATTGATCTCGGGCCGGTGGCGCAGCAGCTCGAGCGCGGCTCGCGCCTCGCTCGCGCGGTCGAAGGGCGTGACGCCCACCGCCCCGGTCGAAGCGCCGTCGCCGCGGTCGTCGAACCGGAGCACCGCGATGCCGCGACGCGTCAGCGCGTCGGCGAGATCGTAGAGCGGCCGCGCCGTCGTGCC
>JANLWK010000462.1:0-5103 GCA_031364505.1 Candidatus Eiseniibacteriota bacterium
AATCCGACGCCGCGCACATCGTGGTCGCGACGCTGTCGGCACTGGCCGCCGACGGCCGCGTGACGCCCGGCACCGTGGCGCAGGCGATTCAGGAGTTCGGCATCAATCCCGAGGCACTGACTCCGAGAGAGGCGTAGACGCGGGTTGAGAACAAGCGGGGCCCGATGTTTCGTGCCGCAGCCGTTGGTCTCGTGATGTCGCTCGGGCTCGTGTGTTCATGCACGAGCCATAGCCCCCCGACGGCGCCCATGGTCGACGTCGCTTTCGGCAAGATGGTCGCAAGCGTCGACGGCACACCGTGGGAATCGACGATCAGGGCCGTCGCATCGCCAGGATTCTTTGGAGGAGAGGGGCTGTACGTTCTCGGCCTCGGCGACAGCGTTCAGATCGCCATCCACGTGTCATCAACCCCGCGGGTTGGCACCTACAGTCTCGCGAACGAGCACGCGACCTGTAGTGTGCTGACCAGCCGAGGCTGGATCTCCTTCTACACGCAGGGCCCCTACACCGGGTCGGCCTACGTGACGCGTGTGGATTCAACGAGTATCGAAGGCGTCTTTGCGTTCGATGGACTGGGCGATGATCCGCCGCGCATACACCGCATTCGCGCCGGCGAATTCAATGTGCCCATCGAATCGCTGAGCGCAACGGACTGGCGACGGACAGACTCGAAACGGGTCGCTCAATGAATCGAAACCACTGGTGCCTGATCGCGCTGTCGGCGCTCGCTCCCATTTCGGTGCAGCTGCGCGCCCCGGGCGACAGCGTCGCGATCGTCACGCTGTCGGATGGAACCCGGTTCGAGGTGATGGGCGGCGCGGGCCAGTACGCGTTCATTTCGCGCGGGTGCTCGGGCGAGGTCCTCGGCAAGCGTCCCGTCTCGTTCCGCGACCTGGGTGGCGCCGTCGAGCACGGCATCGGTGGCACCAGCTTCTCGGTTGGCGTCCGCGGCGGTTGGATGCACGACGACATCGCCGGCGTGACCGAGTCGGGCGTCGTGCCCGCGTCCGACCTGGGAGCCGAGCCGCTCGAGGTCGAGAATCGCTACGTGAATCCCTACTTCACGTACGAGCGCCCGCGCGGCTCCGTGGGACTCGGCTGGGTGCTGCACGACAAGGAGTTCATCACGGCCGGCGAAGGAGCTCGGGCGCAGAACGAACATCCCTTGAACGACGTGAGCTGGCACATGCGCATCGGTTCGGAACAACACTACGTCGCGGCGCGGTGGATGGTGGGCGTCCCGCTCTATTCGAGCGGCGGCTACTTCATGCTGGGGGTGGGCGGCCATCCGGGCGACGGGCGGGTGCCGCTCTTCGTCGGCCTCGGCGCCGGCGGGCCTTACGAGGGCGCGGGGCTGGTGATACAGACCGGCTACGACTTCCCCGCCGGGGTCACGGCGAACGCGCGAACGCGACTCGGGACGTCGGGCAGCGAGAACGCCTCGGGCGTGTCGATCGGCTTGAGCTACCGGACGCTGCACCCTTGATGGCGGTGTTGCGCGTGGACGCTCGCGTGCATGACAAGGTCACATGCCCCGGGGCATGTGAATCCTGCTAAACAACGTTGCGCCGATCGAACCGGTTCGGAACCGCCCAGCTTTTCCCGACCGTATCTCACCTCGCACGGACCGTCGGTCGACGCGTACTGCGGCGAGCCCGGCCTACCAGTCCCTTCGCCGGAACACCATGACGCCGATCGCCAGCGGCGCCAGCGTCTCGATCGCCAGCACCGTGAGGCCGAGGGCGATGCCGCCGGTCGCGCCGAACCAGTGCACGAGCACCGCGGCGGTCGGTCCGAACATGGCGCCCGATCCCAGTGCCAGGGTGACGAGCACGCGGCACAGGTCGACGGGGTTCATCAGCAGCGCGGGGAACAGCATCGACTCGAGCGGCAGGCCGTGGAACATCGCCGTGACGCCGAGGACGGCGAGGTCGTACGCCACGGCCATCAGCAGCCACAGCAGGAGTGCCGCGAACATCGCCTTCAGCCTGTCCGGCCACAGCGTCGCGATGCACAGCGAAGTCGACACGGTGAGCCAGCCGAGCACGAACGACAGCAGCATCAGCACCGCGAAGCCGGGGACCTGCTCGGCGCCGGCGTAGAGCGCCACGACGGCGCCGCCGCCGCCGAAGCCGACGGCCTGCGCCACGGTGAGCGCGGCCGCGAGCCCGAGGAACTTGCCGAGCATCACCTCGCCGCGGCCGACCGGTTGGGCGAGCAGCAGCGGCAACGTACCGCCCGCGCCCGCCACGCTCGTGACGCCGAGCACGAGCCCCATCAGCGGAACGATGAGCAGCGCCAGGTTCATCAGGCTGAGCGTCACGCGCGCGAAACCCTGGAAACCGACCTCGCGGCCCTGGGCGAGGCCGAAGTACGACAGCGCCAGAATGAGCAGCGCGAACGTCACGGCGAAGCCGAACAGCCAGCGCGACTCGAGCGCGCGGCGGTATTCCTCGGCGGCGATGACACGCAGGCGGTGCATCGTGTCGCGGCTCGGGAGGCTCATCGGTGTCCCTCCACGAGATGCGAGCCGGCCACGCTCAGCACGCCCGCCGGCTCGCCCGACACGGTCCACGCGAAGTCGTCGCCGGGCCGGTCGGCGATGAACGTGCCCGCCCAGTGCCCGCCCGCGGGCAGCGAACCGATCAGGAGCCGGTCCTCGTAGCCCGCGAGCACCACGGTCACGGCGCGTGGGCGGTCGTTCGTGATGCCGACCGCCACGCGCGCGCCGGACGGCACGGCCGCGCGGCGCGGCGTGAGGCCGCCGGAATCAATGCGCAGGTCGAGCGTCACCTCGGCGCGCGCGACCGGCGCCCCAGCGGCGGGCGCGGCGTGGTGGCGCGTCATGCGTCCCACGACGGCCAGCAGGGCGCCGAGTACCAGCACGATGGCGGCCAGCCGGGCGTATCGGCTCATTGCCGGCCTCCGCGCACGACGTCGAGGAACACGTCCTCGAGCGTGGGCAGCGCGATCGGGGCGTCGCCGGCGTTCGACGGTTCGAGCTGGCGCCGCGTCGCCTCGAGCTGGCGCGCGCGCAGCGCGTCGATCTGCTCCAGCGCCGCGCGTCGTCCCGCGACCATGATGAGTACGCGGTCGGCCACGCGTTCGACTTCGCCGAGCAGGTGCGAGCACAGCAGCACCGTGCGCCCCTCCCGGCGCAGCCGTTCGATCAGCGTGCGGAATTCGAACGTGGCCTCGGGGTCGAGGCTCGCGGTCGGCTCGTCGAGCACGAGCAGCGGCGGCTCGCCGAGCAGCGCCTGCGCGAGCGACAGCCGCTGCGCGTAGCCGCCCGACAGCTCGGTCGCGGGCCGGCCCGCGAGATCCGTGAGCCCGACGCGTTCGAGCGCGCGCGTCACGGCGTCGCGGCCCAGTCCGCGCAGCGCGGCGAAGAAGCCGAGCACCTCGGCCGAGGTGCGGCCGGGCGTGAACTCGACACGCTGCGGCACGTAGCCCATCTCGAGACGCGCGCGCGGATCCCGCGGCGCGAGCCCCGACGCGCCGATGGTGATGCGGCCGGCGTCGGGCCGCACGAGGCCCAGCAGCATCTTGAGCGCCGTGGTCTTGCCGGCGCCGTTCGGGCCGACGATGGCGAACGTCTCGCCCGGCCGGACGTCGAAGCTCAGGTCGGCGACCGCCTCGATGTTGCCGTAGCGCTTGGACAGCGCCTCCACATGGATCATCGCGCGCGCCTCCTGCCGCGGCTCAGTCCGAACAGCCCGAGCCCGCCCACGCCCACGAATCCGGCGAAGGCGCCCCACACACGCGGCCGCGCAGCGCGCGCCGGCGTGTCCGTCTCCGGCGCGTCGAGCGCGACCGGGGCCACGCGTGGCCTGCGGTCGACCGCGTCGCTCGGCTGGAGCGACGGGAACACCCGCTCGCCCACGCCGAGGGCCGCGACCGCCGGGCTCTTCGCGAGAATCGTCAGGTCGGGATACTGCTTGCTCACGAACGCGAACGCGCTCACGGGCCAGTACGGCACGTCGCTCACGCCGTCGCCATCGAGGTCGTACGGCGAGTTGTCGCTCCAGTAGTTGCCGGTGACGCCGTCGTCGAACCGGTTGCGCGTGCGGCCCATGTCGAGGGCCACGGGATAGTCGTTCTGGATGAAGTTGTTCGCGGAGAAGGTGTCCTCGGCGCACGACGCGAACAGCAGCACGCCCCAGCCGTTGTCCTGGATCAGGTTCCGCCGGAAGTGGTTCCGGTTCGAGTTGTCCATGAACACGCCGACGGTGTTGTCGACGACGTGGTTGCCGGTGAACAGGCCGTCCGAGCAGTCGCGCAGCAGCAGCCCGTAGGTGCGGGCGCCGCGGTTGCGCACGAACTCGTTGCCCGTGACCTCGAGCCGGTTCGAGAACATGATCGCGCAGCCGGCGGCGTTGCGCGTGAACCGGTTGCCGCGCAGGACGCCCTGCTGGCAGTACATGGTGTGGAAGCCGTACCGGCCGCAGTCGTGGAACTGGCCGCGTTCGACCACGGCGTGGCCGGCGAACGACAGGTAGACGGCGTCGAGGAAGCGCTCCACGTCGCAGCCGATCACGCGCGCGCTGTCGCAGTTCCACAGGTGGATGCCGTTGCCCTCGCCCGACTCGTCGAGCGGCTGGACGCGGCCGCGCAACCGGCAGTCCTCGAGCACGAGCCCGCTCGCCCGCTCGCCGTAGACGCCGTAGAGCGTGTCGTCGACGCGCAGCCGGCGCAGCGTAACGTTCGCGCAGGCGATGACGTGAACGCCGGCATCGACGCGCATCACGTCGCGGCCGCTCCCGCGCACCGCGAGGTCCTCGACGATCGTGCCGGGCGCCACGATCTCGATCACCGATCCCGTGGCCGAGCCGTCCACGACGGCGCCGCGCTCGCCACGCAGCACGATCGCCCGCGGCACGTACAGGGGCCCCCGGTGGACGCCGGCGGCGAGCACCACCGTGTCGCCGGCCACCGCGGCACGCACGATCGCCCGGCTCTCGTCCGGCAGCGCGTGCCGAAGCACGGCGTGCGCGGGCGGGGCGGCGGCGACGCCGATCAGGGCGAGCCAGCAGGCGGCGGCGACGCGGCGCATCACTAGGCGCCGGCGGCGGGCGGAGCCACGGCCGGCACGGCCGGCGCCGC
>JANLWK010000007.1:0-27934 GCA_031364505.1 Candidatus Eiseniibacteriota bacterium
GATCGGGAAACCGCGGCGCTACTGGTTCAACCGCGCGACGGGGCTGATCGACCGCGAGAGCATGAAGCACGACCAGCAGACGATCCGCGGGCGCATGTGGGACTACCGCAGCGTCGGTGGGCGCCTGGTCGCGTTCCAGAGCGCGGAGTCGATCGAGGGCATGCCGGCGAACGATCTCACCGTCCAGGTCGACTCGGTCGTCGTGAACGCGCCGATCGACGCGTCGCGCTTCGCTGCGCCCGTGGCCGAGGCGAACCGGCTCACGTGGCTCCGGACGCCGGGCCACGCCTCGCTCCCGTTCCATTACGGCGCGCGCCACGTGTGGGTGCGCGCGCGCATCAACGGAGGTGCGCCGGCCGACTTTCTGTTCGACACCGGCGCCAGCATCACGATCCTCGACAGCACGTACGCCGCGGGTCTCGGGCTTGGCACCCAGGGCGAGCTGCAGAGCCAGGGGGCGGGCGCCGCCGGCAGTGCGCGGTTCTCGGAGATCGCGACGCTGCGCATCGAGGGGCCGGACGGCGACGGCGTGGAGTTCGCCGGCCAGAAGGTCGGCGTGCTGTCGATCAACCCGTTCCTCGAGCCATTCTTCTGGCGCGCGTGCGCCGGCGTGATCGGCGCCGACTTCATCTCGCGCGTCGTGACGCGCATCGACTACGACTCCGCGACCCTCGAGTTCTTCGACCCGGCGGCGTTCCATTACAACGGGGGCGGCGAGGCCGTGCCGTTCGTGCTCGCGGGCAACATGCCGGCCGTGCGCATGACGCTCGACGGCCGCTACACCGGCGACTTCCGCGTCGACGTGGGCAGCAGCTCGACGCTCGACCTGCACGGGCCGTTCGTGGCCCGCAACGCGCTCGCCGATCGCGCTACGGCCAGGCGCATTCGCGTCGTCGGAGGCGGCTTCGGCGGCACGTTCACGAGCACGCTCACGCGCATGGATTCGCTGCGCATAGGCAGCTTCGCGTGGGCCGCCCCCATGCTGACGTTCTCGGGCGCCTCGGCCGGCGCGCTCGCGAGCGAGGACTATGCCGGCAACATCGGCAACCAGCTGCTGCAGCGCTTCCGCTGCACGTTCGATTACGAACGCCGCACGCTGTACCTCGAGCCGGGCAGGCGCTTCGCCGAGCGCGACCGGTTCTCGCGGTCGGGCATCCAGCTCGGCCGCTACGGCGGCGTGGTGAAGGCGATGCAGGTCGTGCCGGACTCGCCGGCCGCGCGCGCGGGGCTCGCCGACGGCGACGTGATCACGGCGATCGACGGCCGTCCGGCGCTCGAATGGACGCCCGACGAGCTGCTCACGCTGTTCGAGGACGGCGCGGTCGGACGCGTGGTGCGCATCGACTCGCCGCGCGGCGGGCGCACCCGCTCGCTCAAGGTGAAGCTGGCCGACCTGTTGTAGCCGTCGCCGGCACCGCGGGCGCGGAAGGCGTGACGGGCGCTTGCCCCATCAGCGCCGCCGCCCGCGCATCCGACGCCGCGGCCTCCGCCGGCTGCCCCGCCGCCCGCGCGACGTCGCCGCGCAGCCGCCACGCCGACGCCGCCCGCGCGTCCATCGACAGCGCGCGAGCGGCGAGCACGGCGGCACCGCGCACGTCGCCGGTGGCGAGCGCCTCGCGGCCCGCTGCCACACCGTTCGCGACGTCACGCGCCAGCAGGTGCGTGACGCCGGGCCGGAACGCGTAGACGCGCATGATCTCGGGCACCGGGTCTGCCTCGAACAGCGGTGGCACGTTGTCCACGGCCTGCCAGTCGTTGAGCACCGCGAGATGCGTGACGCCGCGCGCGACGAACAGCGATTCCAGGTACGCCGTGACGCCCGGCGTGCGGAGGTGCGGCACGACCTCGGGAGTGACGAGCCCCGCCATGTCGACGACGCGCCGGCCGGAGTAGAAGGCAATCGCGCCGACGTCGTGCGTGGCGACCACCGCCGTCTCCGGAGTATGCGAGGCGAGCCAGCGGCCGGTGCGGACGTGCCGGTCGGCGTGATAGCGGGCGATGGCCGAGTATTCGCCCAGCGCCGGCGCGAAGTAGGCGGCCTGCACCGCGAGCAGCACGCCGCACGCGGCGAACGAGGCGATGCGCGCCATGCGTCCGAGGCGCGCGAGCGAGGCGCTCAAGCCCAGCGTCGCCGCGATGGCGTAGGCGGGCAGCGCCGGGACGAGGTAGCGATTGAAGCGATGCGAGAACGGCAGCACCACGGCGTATGCGACCGGCAGCGCCAGCGCCCAGCCGAGCTCGGCGCGCACCGCCGAATCTCCTCGCGGCGTGCGCAGCGCACGGACCGCCGCGACGATCGCGAACGGCAGCAGGCCGAGCCACGCGGCGCCGAACGTCGCGGCGACGTCCTCGGTGAGAAACACCGACCGCGGCCGGCCGGCGTAGAAGGCGGCCTTGGCGGCCAGCGAGTTCGGGAACGCGGCACCGCCCGTCAGCCGGTTGAACACCGCATAGGCTCCGACGAGTCCCGCGAGGATGACGAGCCCCGCCGTGAGCCGTCGCGGCGCGCGGCGCGCGATCAGCGCGTCGATCGCGAACACGCCGCCGAGCATGAGCGCCTCGGGCCGCACCCACGTCGCGAGGCCCAGAGCGACGGCGGTCGCGCGCGCGTCGTCGCGCGACCACGCGAGGAACGCCGCGGCGACGCCGAGCAGGAACAGGCTCGTCTCCATGCCCGAGGCCGCGAGCAGGGCGAAGCGGCCGTCGAGCGCCACGAGCGCCACGGCGAACGCCGCCCACGCCGGCGAGCCGAGGCGGCGGACCGCCCAGCGGGCGAGTGCCACGAGGAAGCCCGCGTGCGCGGCGAGCCCGATCGCGAGCGCCACGGTGAATTCGTTCCGCGTGACGCGGAACGCCAGCGCCTCGAGCAGCGTGAACAGCGGCGCGGTGGAGCCGCTCGTCGTCGGATCGCCGGGGAAGTAAGTGAAGGCGCCATGCAGGGCGAGGTTCCGCGCGTACGTGAGATGGATCCACGCGTCGTCGACCGGAAACGACTCGGGCACGCCGGAGGCCGCGCGCATCGTGAGCATCGCGAGCGGCATCGCGAGGCCGAGCGCCACGGCGGCCCATGGGAGCCAGGCCGGCGCTGCGGCGGGGAGCCACGCGGGCGGCGCGGCGGGGAGCCATGCCGGCGCGGCTGAGGCGGGCGATGCCGCCGCTGCGCGGCGCGCGGCCGGCGCGCGGCGCCTCACGCGGAGTTCCGCGTCACTAGTACGTCTCCCAGGTCCCGGGCGTCACCAGCTCGACCGAGTGCTGGTCGGGGTCGCGGAAGTACACGCTCTTCCCGCCGAGCGTCCACGTGACGCGGCTCTCGATCGCGACCCCCGCCTGCTCGAGCCGCCGTTCCCAGGCCGGCAGGTCCTCCACCGACACCGCGAACGCGAGGTGCACCGGTCCATTGCCGTCGTGGGGCGGGATGCGGCCGCCGGAGAACGTGAGGCCCTCGAGCGTCCCGCCTCGCTGGAACAGCAGCAGCAGCGTCGCCTGGCCGGCGTCGATCGACACGAGCCGCGGGCCGCCCGACAGGACGCGCAGTCCGAGCACGTCGCGGTAGAACGCCGCCGTGCGCGCGAGATCGTCACAGTAGAGCGCGGTCTCGACGACGCGCTGGATCGAGGGCGGCATGGTGTTCCCGCGTGCTCCGCGGCCGCTAGCGCGTGGCCATGGCGGGGCGCGCCGCGTGGAACGCCGTGCGCTTCTGGAATGCCTCGCCGAGATCGAGCAGCGTCGCTTCGTCGAAGGGCGCTCCCATGATCTGGAACCCGAGCGGCAGCCCCGCGCGCCCGTGCCCCGAGGGCAACGCGATCGACGGCAGGCCGCAGCTGTTGCCGATCGCGCCCGCGGGATCGGTGAAGCCCTCGAACGCCTTGTTGATGTCTTCGTCGACGGCGGACGCCGTGGTGATGAAATTCGGCGACACGATGACGTCGTAGTCCTCGAAGAATCGGTTCATCTCGAGCTGCAGCGCGCGGCGCATGCGCCACGACTTGACCAGGTCGTCACCGGTGATCGCGCGGTTGATCTCCCACTGGTGCGGCGCGTACGGATCGCGCAGCCGGTCGATCGTGCCATCGCGGTGGAATCGCTCGAATGCCGACAGCGCCTCGGCCGCGATGATGACCCCGGCCACCTCGGCGGCGGGGAACTCGGGCAGCTTCGCCTCCTCGAGCCTGAGCCCCATCGCCGACAACTCCTGCACCGCGCCGTCGAAGGCGCGGCGCGCCTCGGGTTCGCGGCCCTTCCGGAAATCGAGCGGCACCAGCGCGGCGCGCAGCTCGCGCATCGGCCGCCCGCCCGCGCCGTCGAATCGCGCGGCGTCTCCGGCCGACGTCGGATCGGCGGGGTCGGGGCCCGCGATCGCCGACAGGATGAGCCGGCAGTCACGCGCCGAGCGCGCGATCGGGCCCACCTTGTCGTAGCTGTACGAGCACACCATGGCACCCGCGCGGCTCACGCGCCCGTACGTGGGCCGGAGCCCCGTGTCGCCGCAGAACGCCGACGGGCAGAGGATCGAGCCCCACGTCTCGGTGCCGAGCGCGAACGCCACGAGCCCGCCGGCGACGGCCGAGCCCGAGCCCGACGACGAGCCGCCGGCCCAGTGCCCGGTGTCCCACGGATTGCGGCACGCGCCGGTGACCGACGCGTTCGCGTACCGATAGCCGAGCCCGCCCGCGAACTCGATCATGGCGAGCTTGCCGAGCAGCACGGCGCCCGCGTCGCGCAGCTTGGCGACGACGGTGGCGTCGCGGTCGAACATCTGGCCGCGGCAGCAGCCGGCGCCCCACTCCGTGGCGATGCCGGCGGTCGCGAACAGGTCCTTGGCGCCGTACGGGATGCCGTGCAACGGTCCGCGGTAGCGGCCGCGGGCGATCTCCGTCTCGGCCTGCTTCGCCTGCGCGCGTGCCAGCTCGGGGGTGACACGCGCGAAGGCGTTGAGCGTGCCGTTCCACTGCGCGATGCGTTCGAGGTAGGCCTCGGTCAGGTCGACCGGCGACAGCTTGCGCTGGCGGATCAGCTCCGCGAGCGCCCACACGGGCGAGAACAGCAGCGCTTCAGACACGCGGCTCATCGCGCGCTCCGTTTCGCCTCGCGCGGCGTGCGCCGGCGGGGCGCGCGCGCCGCGACGAACACGAACGCCGCCTCGCTACCCGGTGCCAAGTCGAAGTCGCGGATCGTCTTCAGCGTGGCCGCCGTCGACTGCTGCTGGCGCGCGATCTCGGCCTCGACCGCGGACGTGCGGACCCGCGCCGGCAGCGTCACCGGTGCCGCCTTCACCCGCCGCTTGGTAGCGGCGCGCGCGCGGTCGGGTGCCGCGGCCGGGGCAAGCGCTGCCACGGTCGAGAGCGCCACCAGCTCGATGAACTTGCGTCGTGACGTCATGAAGTCCTCCGATCGGTCTCCGCGGTCACGGCCGGGATGGGAAGGGCCGAAGACCGGAGGGGACGCTATTGTGGCACCTTGAGCTGTGCGGCCCCGGAGGTCATTGGCCCTTCCCATCCCGGCCTACGCCCGAGTCCCGCGCGAGCGAGCGGCCCTCGAACGTCTCGAGCGCGGCGCGCACGGAGTCCGGCACCGGCATGCTGCGCTTGGCGGCGTAGTCGTAGCAGACCTGGATCGACGAAGCCTCGACGATGAGCCGGCCCGTCTGCCGCTCACGGATTTCGTAGCGGAACGCGAACGACTTGCCGCCCACCCACTCGCAGCGGATGCCGAGCAGCAGCGTCTCGTGCACCAGCGCCTCGGCGCGGAAGTCGATCGTCACGTGCGCGAGGATGAACGGCACGCGGCCGTAGTCCGTGGCGCCGGTCATGCGCAGCCAATACTGCTGGCGCGCGACTTCGATGTAGGTCACGTAGACCGCGTTGTTGATGTGGCCCATCGCGTCCGTGTCGCGGAAGCGGGGCTGCAGCTCGTGGACGACGGGGTAGCCGGGAATCGTCGCGGGAACGGGAGCCGGCGTGGGAGCCGGTTTGGGAGCCGGTTCGAGAGCCATGGGGAGGCGCGCTAGAACGCGTTGAAGTGGTGGAGGAACGCGGCTCGCGCGCGGAACCACGGCTCGACGATCTCGGCAGCACCCCCCGCGGAGGAGACGAGTCCGGCCTCGGCCGCGCGCGTGGGCGTCAGCGTGCCGGCGAGCAGCGGCCCGAGCAGGTCGGCGCCGACGCCGAGCCGCGGCAGCCGCGGCGAGCCGCCGCGCCCGCTCTCGGGCCGCAGGCGCAGCCGGCCGTCGCGCGCGCTGACACGCCAGGCGCGGGCGTTCTGCGGAATCACGTCGTCGTCGACCTCGAGCACGACCTCGCCGCGCCCCTGGGCGGCGACCGGGAACGTCTCGAGTGCTCCCTTGACGTCCACGACGCGGAGCATCGCACCGACGCCCAGGTTGCCGGTGTCGGCCATCAGCCCGATCTCGGGCCCGGGCCGCAGATTCTGCGGCGTCGTGAACAGCAGCGGCCAGGCCGCGTCGCCGGGCGAGGCGAAGTGGATCTCCGACACCTGGTCCGCGAGCGAGGCGAGGTGCCCGACGAGCCCGCGATGCGCCTCCGGGGTCGCGGCGACGAGCTCCGACAGCGTGAGCGCCAGCTTGAACGGCCCGTTCGTCGTGTCCACCTCGTAGTAGAGGTAGCCCTCGATCTGCCCGCGGCGGCGCCCTTCGTACACGATCCATTCGCCGGGGTATCCCCACAACCGGTTCGCCCACCACTCCGGGCGGCGCTCGAGGGCGAAGTGCCCCTGCTGGGCTACGCGCGCGTACAACTCCTGCACGGCGCCGCGGTCCGGCAGCATGAGGCGGCGCGTGCGGCGGGCCTCGTCGGAGGGCGGCAGCACCGCGGGCGAGAAGGCGAGCGGATGCGTGATCTCGATCGCCCCGTAGCCGAGCTTCCGGTAGTACGAGCCGCGGAACGCGTACAGCATCGACAGCGCGCGGCCCTCCTGGCGCATCTCGCGGAACATGGCGCGGAGCAGCGTCTCGCCGATCCCGCGCCGGCGCTGTTCCGGCGATACCGCGACCGAGCCGACGCCGGCGATCGGGACGCGCTGGCCGCGGACGTACGCCGTGAACGGGTAGAGCACGAGCGAACACACGATCTGGCCGTCCAGCTCGCCGACGCGGACGTCGCGGATCGTGAACCGCGGATGATCGGTGTAGAACTCGCGCCGCTTCTCCATGCTCGACACGCGGTAGGCCCGGTAGCCCAGGTCGGCGAGCGTCTCGACATCGGTGCGGCGGGCGGTGCGGTACCGAAGCGCCGGTGGTCGCGGCGCGCGCGTGCGGCTCACAGCGTTCGCTCCTCGATGAGGTAGAAGGCGGCGCTCCCCTGCCGGTCGCGCGTGATGCCCGGGCCGCGCAGCGTGCGGCCGTCGTCGGTCACGTGCATCACGTCCGGAGACTGCCACGCGGCATTGAACAATGCCTGGTACTCGATGCGATAGCGGCCCCGCGGCAGCGGCCCGCGGTTGCCCATGATCGGCGGCGATGCGAACTGTCGGTCCGCGGTCAGGACCTGGACGCGACCCAGCAGGTCCTCCTCGCCGCGGCGGTACACCGAGATCTGGATGCGCGTCCCGTCGGGAAACGCGAGCCGTCCGCGCATCCGCAGGGCGCCTCCCGGCTCGCGGACGGCCTCCACCCCGTCGAGCACCTTCGGGCCCTCCGCCAGGTGCACGGTGTCCGCCTGCATCTCGAACCGGAGCTCCGGGTCCTGCGCTTCCTGTTTCGGCGAGCACCCGGCCAGCAGGCTCAGCAGCAACGGCACCATCCACCACGCGGAGTTCATGCGCGCCAGAACCTAACGAACGCGGGAGCAACGGGGAAGCGTGAATTGGCTGGAGCCGTGGCGGCGTTCCGCCGATGACTGACGGGATGCGCTCCGCGGTCACCGGCGCATCGGAAGGGGACTCGTCGATGACCCTGGGTGGCAAGGTCGTGAACGACAAGAATCCGGCGGCAGGACGTAACCCCGCCCCGCGGCCCACGGTGGTGCCGCTGTTCCCGGCGGCCGCGCCATCGCGCGACCCGGCCCTCGCCAGCGCCGTGCGCGTGTTCGCCGCCCCCGTCGCCGTGCTGGCATGCATCGCGCTGCTGCGGGTGACGCGGCACATCTCGATCCCGACGCTGACGCGCGACCCCATGGCGATCATGGACAGGAGCCCGATGACGGGCGTGCTCTCCAACCTCGGCGCGCTCATGTGGATGGGTGCCGTGACGCTCTGCCTGTTCGGCGCCGGCCAGCTGCGCCGCCGCGGCCGCGGCGAGGCCGCGGCGTTCTTCCTGGGCTTCGGTGCGCTGACGGCGCTGTTGCTCGCCGACGACATGTTCCTGATCCACGATTACTACGGTCCCGATTACCTGGGCCTCGGCGAGCGTCCGCTCTTCGCGCTGTACGCGCTCATCGCGCTCGCCCTGTTCGTGCGCTTCCGGAACACCCTCCGTTCGGGCCCGTGGCGCATCCTCGCCATCGCGCTGGCCTGCTTCGGGGCGTCGTTGCTCGTCGACATCGGGTACATCGCCGATACGAACTGGCACCACCTGGTCGAGGACGGCACGAAGTGGCTCGGCATCTGCGGCTGGTTCGGCTTCTTCTGGCTGAAGCTCCAGGCGGAGTTGTCCGCTTCGCCTTGAGGTCGTGCCCCAGCCCCTGTAACCCTCTGCCCGCCAATGGGAACGGCCCCCGGTTCCGGCCGTCACCATTCCGCGGAGCACAACTTGAGGCTCGTTCGAGCACTCTGTTAGCCTGCCCTGCCCCCGCGGGCAAGGGTTCGCCGCGAATCCGTGGCGGCGGGCGACCGGGTCGAAAGGAGCTTCTGGGTGAACGGGTGGTCCAGGATTTCATTCGGGTTCTTTGGCAGGTTCTCTGGCAGGCTTTCTGGGCTCGTGGCCGCGGCGCTGGCGCTCACGACGATCGCATCGAGTGCGGCGCGCGCCGACGACAACCCATGGGACCCCGGCAGCAACTGGCTCTACCTCCGCGGCGGCTACGCCAAGAGTGCGGCCGTCGGAGCCGGCAACGGCGGCGCCGGCTATGGTTTCGGGTTCCGCCACATGCTGACGCCGAGCAAGGTGAACGAATGGAGCGTCCTCGGACACCGCCCCCTTGGCATTCTCCACTGGACGCTGTTCAAGAACTGGTCGTTCGGCGGCTTTGCCGAGTATGACGTGCTCGGCCGCTATGGCACCGCCGAAGAGATCGAGATTCCCGTGGCACTCGACCTGACGCGCCACCTCATGTGGAAGACGTCGGCCCGCCCGTACGTCACGATCGGCGGCGGCCCCTTCTACCGCAAGACGTACAAGACGGGCGCGGATTCGCGCCGCGTGGCGATGAGCGGGTTCGTCGCCTCGGGCTTCGACGCGATCATCGCGCCGGGGCAGATGCTGGGCCTCGACGTGCGGCTCGCACGGGTCGATTCCGAGCACAAGCCGATCAACCCGGTGTTCGGCGCCGGCGGCAGCGTGACCAACGATCCCCGGTTCGGGATCCGCGTGCGCGACACCGAAGCGACGCACTGGAGCGTCAAGCTGAGCTACGCGCTCACGTACTAGGCTGTGTTGCGACATCCCGCCTGGCTCGCTCTCATCCTCGTGGCCCTGATCGGCTGCGCGCATCGGGCGCCGCGTCCGGTGTCGATCGACTCCCGCACCGTGACGCCGTCCCCCGAGGCGGCGCACACGGCGCCGAGCCCGGCGAGCCTCGAAGCACGTGTCGCGGCGGACACGCTGGCGGCGTCGCTCGCGATCAGGCGTTGCGCCGGCCGCCGGCTGCTCGCCGAGCAGGAGAGCACGGTCGCGAGCGCCACGCAGCTCCTCGCCGAAACGCGCGACGCGCTCGCGATCAACGATCTCGCGCGAGCCGAATCGCTGGCGCGCCAGGCCCGGCAGCTCACCCGCTCGCTCGGCTGCCCCTGAGGCGCAATCGCAAGGGCGTGCTGGGCTTCCGGCTGCGGATTTCCGCGCCGGTCCGCACGGCATTGACGCCGGGGGCAATCTTCCCCACCCTCCGAGGCCTATGGATCCCGCATCCTCGCGCGGAGCCGGCGCCGCCCCCGCCGTCACGGACGTCCTGATCGACCGCCGCCGCTTCCTGGCCCTCACCGGCGCCGCCGCCGCCTACGTGGCGCTGCAGCCGCACGCGGCCTGGGCCAAGCGCTTCGACGTGGCCACGAGTTCACTCCAGCCCTGGTCGCTGCCGGCCCAGGCCGGGGGCGCTCCGGCCGACGTCGCGCGGGCGCTGATCGGCGCGGCGGTGCTCGCGCCGAGCCACTGGAATACGCAGCCGTGGCGGTTCGAGTCCGAGCAGAACGTGATCCGGATCGTGGCCGACACGCAGCGCGAGCTGGCGACGCTCGACCCCGACCGCCGCGACCTTGCGCTGTCGCTCGGCGCGGCGCTCGAGAACCTGCTCATCGCGGCGCGCGCGTACGGCCTGCGTCCGAGCGTCACGTACCTGCCGGGCGGCGGTGTGAACGGCGTGGTGGCAGAGGTGACGTGGACGCCGGGCGAGACACCGCGCGATCGCACGCTGTTCGGGGCCATTCCCGAGCGCCGCACGAACCGGCGCGAGTACGACGGGCGCGGCATCTATCTCCAGAACCGTGCCCAGCTCACCGCCCAGATCCCCGACGAGTTCCGGCTCAACTGGCTCGACGACCGCGACGGCATGCGCCACGTCGCCGACCTGGCGTTCGAGGCCGTGAAGACGCAGGTGCTCGATCCGCGCGCCGGCGCGGAGCGTTACGCGTGGACCCGCTTCGACGGCGGCGATGCGCGCCGCCGCGGCGACGGCATCACGGTCGATTCGCTCGAGCTCGGCGGTCTCGCCCACTGGCTCGCCGGGCGCTACTTCAACCCCGAGAGCTGGCTGCTCCGCTTCGGCGCCGAGAACGCCGCGAAGCAGGCGCGCGCCCAGGTTCGCTCCGCGGGGGCCCTCGCCCTGCTCACCGGAACCCGCGCCGGCGGGCTGGCGCAGCGGCTCGCCGCCGGGCAGGCCTACGAGCGGCTGGCGCTCACGGCCACCGCGCTCGGCATCGCGCAGCAGCCGATCAGCGAGCCGCTGTCGAGCGAATCGATGCGGGCGGACCTAGCGCGCCGCTTCGGCGCCGCGGGCGGAGAGCCACTGATGCTCGTGCGGCTCGGCCACGCGAAACCGCCGGATCCGTCGTTGCGCCGCGGCGTCACGATGGTCTCCTCCTTCCGCCGCACGTAGGCCGCACGCGGCTGCCGGCCGCCGCGGCACATCGCCGCCGCACCCTCCCGAGTTCAAGACAACATCACGTCCGGGTCCTGATTCCGACAGGCCGTGACGCGCGAGGCGTTTCACACGCGGAAAAACGCGCCACGGTCTTGACGGGCGCCACCGCCAGTCCCGATACTTTTGACCCGCGTTTTCGCCGTTTCCGCCCATCGGCGGCGCGGTCCCGTCCCACTCGAAAGGAACCCGCATGCCCCGGTCCCGCCGTTCGCTTCGCCTCACGCTTGGCGGCCTCCTGTCTCTCGTCGCGCTGCTGGCCGCGGCGTCGGGTGCCGCGGCGGACGCCAAGAACCTGCTCGTGAATCCGGGGTTCGAGACGGGGCTGGAAGGCCACGGGTGGATGCCCACGGGATGGGACACCTCGCGCGCGGGCACCGAGACGGTGCTGTTCTCGCGCGACCAGTACTCCGCGCACTCGGGCTCCGTCGGCGGCGGCATCGCCAACGCGAGCGTGGGAATGCCGCTGTGGCACAACTGGAGCCAGACGGTGCCGGTGACCCCGGACATGTGGGGGAAGGACGCGGAGCTCACGGTGTGGACGCGGAGCAACGGCGTCGACGGCCGCGGCTACGTGTTGCTGCAGGCCTACCGCGACACTGTCGGCACCATGGCGCGCAAGTGGAAGGTGCCGCGCGAGGTCGCGGGACGCCGGCTCGGGCTCGCCGGGGTCAACGATCCGCTGATCGATGTCGGCTGGAAACGGGAGCCGTTCACCGACCGCGAGACCGACTGGGTCCAGCGCACGCTGCGCCTCTACGTCGCCCCGTCGACGGACTATCTCATCGTGCGGTTCGGCATCTTCGGCTCGGGCCAGGTGATGTTCGACGACGCGTCGCTGACACTCGGCGTCGCCGAGCGCCCCGCACCGCTTCCGCTCCGCACGAATCTGCTCGCCGACCCCGGCTTCGAGCAGGGCGCCCTGCCCTGGGAGCTGTCGATCCCGATCTATCCTGGCTTCACGGCCGAGCCCGACACGAGGAATCCGCACTCGGGCACCTACTGCTTCCACTTCAACGGCGAGCACGGCCTCGTCTCCGGGCGGGCCGGCGTGTCGCAGGTGATCGGCAACCGCTCGATCGCCGGCAAGCGGATCAAGTTCAGCGCCTGGTGCCGGTCGGACTCGCTGCGCAGCCAGGTGTTCCTGACGCTGTACTTCCATCGCCGCGTGGGATCCAACTCCGAGGTGTCCCCCGACCGCGTGACCGGCACGATGCCGTGGACCCAGATGACGCTCGAGGCCGACGTGCCGCCCGACACGTTCGAGGTGTGGGCGTTGCTCGAATATTCCGCCCCCGTCGCCGGGCACGCGTGGTTCGACGACGCCTCACTCGAGATCCTGGGGCCCGCGAAGCCGGCCGGAAAACCGACCGCGAACCGCCGCTAGCGTCCCGCAGGCGACTGTCGTCGCGCGAGTTGCACACAGGTCTTGACAGCGCGCGTCGCTGCACCAACACTTATGTGTGCAGTTGGGCAGGAAGGACTCCTTGGCAGGGAGCTTTCGGACCGGAACCGGATACGTGTTCGCTGCACACGGATCACCCGAGTCCTCTCAGTCGGTGGCCTGAGCGAGGTGCGCCGCAGAGATGTGGCAAGGGTCTACGGGGAAGGAGCTGCGTGGCGTGTGATTCGCCGGCCCAAGGCGATGCCCTCTCACACGTTGTAGGGAAGGAGCCCCTCCCTCCATAAGTTGCATGCGACAGGCGCGCCACCCGGCGCGTTTTTCGTACGGCGCGGAACCGGGACCGCGCCTGCGAATCCCCCGCCTAGTACCAGTGCCTGCGCTTCAGGTACCACAGTGTGGCCACGGCGGTCACGGCGAGCAGGCCGAGCACGTACAGGTGCGGGTGGGCGATGTGGTACTCGCCGAACTCGAAGTTCATGCCGTAGTAGCTCGTCACGATGGTGAGCGGCAGACCCACGGTGGCGACCACGGTGAGGCGCTTGATCACCTCGTTCATGCGGTTCGACACCATCGAGACGTGCAGCTCGAGCACGGTGGCGATCTCGTCCCGGAACGAATCGAGCAGGTCGTTGACGCGGGCGAGCCGGTCGTAGACGTCGCGCAGGTACGGCCGCATCTCGGCGGGTACCGCGCGGAACTCGTCGCGGGTCAGCGCCAGCACCGTGTCGCGCTGCGGGCCGACGATGCGCCGGAGCGCCGACATGCCGCGCTTGAGCCGGATGATCCGCTGCTGGTCGGGCGGCCGGCCCGCGTCGAATATGCAGTCCTCGAACTCGTCGATCTCCACCGCGATCCGGTCCATGATCGGCAGGTAGTTGTCGATGAGGACGTCGAGCACGTAGTGCAGCAGGTGCGAGGGCCCGTCGGCGAGCAGCGCCGGACGCCGCACGAGCGCCTCCTGCGCCGCGGTGATCGAGCGCGTCGGCGAGTCGTGATACGTGACGAGGAAGTTGAGCCCGAGCACGATGTCGAGCTCGCGCAGCGCGGCGCGCTCGTCGTCCCACCGCGCGGAGTGGAGCACGACGTAGAGGTAATCGCCGTAGTTGTCCACCTTCGGCCGGTTGACGTCGACGACCATGTCCTCGAGCACGAGCGGGTGGATCGCGAGCGGCGCGAGCACCGTCCGGGCCGCGTCCTCGCCCTCGCCCTCGAAGTCGATCCAGACACGCGCCGCACGATCGGCGACCGCGGCGCGCACCGCCTCGTCCGGGGGCGTCTCGCGCACGGCGTCGCCGTCGACGCGCCAGGCGCGGATCATACCCGCGCTCCGCGTGTGCGTGCCGCGCGCAAGGCCACCCGCGCGGTGCGCGTGTGGATCTCGACGGTGTCGTCCTCGCGCCGCGCGTAGCCGCCGCCCAGCGTCACGACGAGCGGGATGTCGCGGGCCGCACAGCCGTCGATCACGCGCTGGTCGCGCCGCTCGAGCCCGTCGACGGTGAGCGCGAGGCCGCCGAGCTGGTCCTCGCGATAGGGATCGGCGCCGGCCTGGAGCAGCACCAACTCGGGCGCCGACCCCCACACGCGCTCGAGTGCCAGGTCCAGCCGCTCGAGATACGCGGCATCCTCGATCGCGTCGGGCAGGCCGACGTCCAGGTCGCTCGGCGGCTTGGGCACGGGGTAGTTCGCCTCCTGGTGGAGCGACAGCGTGAACACGCTCGGGTCGCCGGCGAAGATGTGTGCGGTGCCGTTCCCCTGGTGGACGTCGACGTCGACGACCGCCGCGCGCCGGATCTGCCCGTCGCGCTGGAGCACGCGGATCGCGACGGCGAGGTCGTTGATGTAGCAGAAGCCCTCGGCGCGATCGGCGAAGGCGTGGTGGAACCCGCCACCGAGGTGCACCGCCGTTCCGGCCCGCAGCGCTTCGCGGGCGGCGAGCGTGGTGCCCCCCGCGGCGAGAACGTACGCCACGGCGATGTCGCGCGTGAGCGGCAGCTCGGAGCAGGCCGTGCGGCGCGTCGGGCGCAGGTGCTCCAGGTCGTCCAGGTACTCGGGCGTGTGGACGAGCAGCAGGTCCTCGCGCGCCGGCGTGGGCGGCTCCCGCACGTCGGCATCCGCGAGCCAGCCCTCCTCGACCAGGCGCTCCCGCACGCGGCCGTACTTGCGGACGGGGAACACGTGGGGACCGATGTCGCAGGCGTACCGATGCGAGTGGACGACGACGCGGGGCGTGGACACGGGCCGATGGTGCCACCGCAGACCCTGCCGGCCAAGCCCGAGGCTGAACCCCTCCGTGTCATCTGGGCCCGGAATTCCGGTACTCTCGTAGGTCTTCCCGCCGCCACTCGAGCGCATCCCGGAGCCTTCATGAATCGCACCGCCGTTCGCCGTTCCGCCCTGCTCCTCCTGCTGCTCGGCCTGTCGGTCTCACCGAAGCCGGCCGTCGCCGAACCCGCCGGCTGGCAGGGACCCGCCGAGGGCCTGCTGCTGCACGACGTCGCGCCGGCGACACTCCGCGCGCGGCTCGATTCACTGGCGTCGGTCGCCGACCGCTCGGACGCCGCGATGGCGCTCTACTACCGGGGCCAGAGCTTCGAACGCGGGACCCACCCCGACAGCGCCATCGCCTCCTACCGACGCTCGCTCTCGCTCGACACGACGACGCCGGCGCCCGACGCCTTCGTCGACGCACTGCTCCGCCGGCGCGGCCCGGGCGACGTCGACGAGGTGATCCGGCTGCTCGAGATCCGGCGCACGGCCGAGCCGTCGCCCGACCCGTTCCATCTCGATCCCGATCCGGCTCGGCTCGGCTGGGCCTACGTGCTCGCCGGGCAGGCGCCGAAGGGCATCGCGATGCTCGAGCCGCTCGAAGCGCGGCTGTCGGGCGACTACGCGTGGCGGTATCGTTTCGCGCGCGCGTTCCTCGAGTCCCCGGTCCCGAAGCGCGCGGGCCCCTATCTCGAGAACCTGACGCTGCTCGGGCGTGGCCAGGATCCCGAGATCGCGGACCTCGTCGAGCAGCTCGAGACCAAGCTCGGCCCGAACGGGAAGCTCAAGTCCCAGCTCAAGGCGAAGATCGACCACGCCGACGGTCGCGAGGCGCTGCACCTGAGCCAGGTTGGCGGGCGGCGCATCCGCATCCGCGCCAGCGACGGCACGCTGATCGGCGGCGTGGTGTACGCCGACTCCGCCACGCGCAAGCGCGCGCGCGCCGCGATCGTGCTGAGCGACATCGGGGATTCGCCCGCCGACTACGACAGCCTGGTCGCGGCACTCCGCGGCACGGGACACGCCGTCTTCGTGCTCGATCCGCGCGGCTGGGGCTGGTCGGTCTCGCCCGAGTGCGCGCTGCCCGACACGTGGCAGGGCCGGCAGGACGCCCTCGAGGCGCGCGTCGCGCTCGACGTCCACGACGCGATCGGCGCGCTCGCGGGCGTGACAGCGGTGGACACGGCGCGCTGCCTGGTCATCGGCGTCGGCTCCATGTCGCCCGTCGCCATCGCGGCGGCCGCGAACGATCCGCGAGTCGGGTGGCTCGCGCTGCTCGACCCGTCGATCCCGCCGGTCGAGCGCGGCGTCACGATCGCGCGCGCGCGGCGGGCGTCACTGCCCACCTACGTCCAGGTCAGCCTGGGTGCGCGCCGCGAGCTGCCCGTCGCCCAGCAGGTCGTCAACGCCTGCCCGTTGCCCGGCAGCGCGCTCATGCCGGTCACGGCCCCCGAGCCGAAGGCCGTGGCGTTCATCCGCCATCCGAACGTCACCGCGGGCTTCCTGCGCTGGCTGGGCGAGGCGGAGCGGATGAAGCCCTCGAGGCGTCCCACTCCACGGCCCACACCGCGAGCAGGATGAGCGCGGCACCCGCCCACCACGATCCGGGCGGGTGCTCGCCGCCGACGCCAGCGGCGATGATCGCGGCGAACACGGGCTCGAGCCCGAGCAGCAGCCCCGTGCGCCCCGCGCCGACCGTGCGCTGGGCGACGATCTGGAGCAGCGGCGCCACGATGCTCCCGGCGACGACGAGGTAGCCGAACCGCGCGAGCAACCCCGGCCCGATCGGCGTTTCGAACACGCGGGCCGCCCCGAGCGGCGCCGCCGCGAGCGCGAGGCTCGCCGCCACGACCGCGGTGAGGCCGAGCGGGTTCGCGGCCGGTGCGACGCGGGCGAGCACGACGATCTGGAGCCCGAACGCCACGGCGCCGAGCGCGGTGAGCGTCTCCGCCGAGCCGAACGTCCACGCGGCGCCGGTGAGCAACGCCGCGCCGAGGCCGGCGACCGCGATGCCTAAGGCGAGCATGCGGCCGGGACGCTGGCCGAGCAGCGGCCAGGCGAACAGGCCGGCGAACAGTGATCCGAGCGCGGTGACGAACGCCGAGGTCCCGGCGCTCGCGGTGCGCAGGCCGATCGCCTGCAGCACGAAGCCCAGCGCCCCGAGCACGCCGGCGACGGCGCCGCCCTTCAGCTCCCGGACGCCGATCGCGCGGCGGGCGGCCGCGACCGGCAGCAGCACGGCGGCCGCGGTGGCGAAGCGCGCGAACACCAGCGCCGACGGATCCGCGACCGCGACGACATCGCGAATGGCGACGAACGTTGCGCCCCACAGCGCGGTCGCGATGACGAGCAGCCCGGCGCCGCGCCGGGCGTGCGCATCAGGCGTCGACGTCGCCGCCGCCCTCCTCGCTCACATCCGCGCCCGCACCGTCGGCCGGTTCGGCCAGCGCGTCCGCGACGCCCGGCTCGGCGTCGCGGTTCTCGGCCCGCACGCCGTTCTCGTCCTCGTTGACGACGCGCGTCACCGCCGCGACCTGGTCGGGCAGCAGCTCGCTCTCGGGCGACACGAGGTTCACGAGCCGCACGCCCTGCGTGTTGCGGCCGATCACCGAGATGCCGCCGACGGGCATGCGGATCATCTGGCCCGCGCGCGTGATGATCATCAGCTCGTCGCCATCGACGACCTCCTTGACGGTCACGAGCATGCCGTTCCGCTCGGTCGTCTTGATCGTGATGATGCCCTTGCCGCCGCGGTGCGACACGCGGTACTCGGCGATGTCGCTGCGCTTGCCGTAGCCGTGCTCGGTCACCGCCAGCAGCGACGCCGCGCGCTTGATCGCGACCATGCTCACGACTTCGTCCGAGTCGTCGTCGAGCACGACGCCCTTGACGCCGTAGGCGGTGCGGCCCATCGCGCGCACCTCGTTCTCATGGAAGCGGATCGCGAGGCCCTTCTTCTTCGCCAGCACGATGTCCTGCGTGCCGTCGGTGAGGATCGCGTCGATGAGCGCGTCGCCCTCCTCGAGCAGCACCGCGTTGATGCCGGCGCGGCGCGGATTGCCGTAGGCCGACAGCACGGTCTTCTTGATCAGCCCCTTGCGGGTCGCGCAGACGAGGAAGTGCTGGTCGTCGAACTGCTTCACCGGCACGACGGCCTGCACGCGCTCCTCGCGGCTCATGCCCTCGAGGTGGTTCACGAGCGGCCGGCCCTTCGCCATGCGGCCGGCCTGGTCGACCTCGTGGACCTTGAGCCAGTAGCAGCGGCCGCGGTCGGTGAGGATCAGCAGGTAGGCGTGCGTGTTGGCAATGAACAGGTGCTCGATGTAGTCGTCTTCCTTGGTCCGCGCGCCGATGATGCCCTTGCCGCCGCGGCGCTGGGCGCGGTACGAGGCGATTTCCTGCCGCTTGATGTAGCCGGTGTGGGAGATCGTGACGACCATGTCCTTCTGCTCGATCGTGTCCTCGTAGCCAATGTCGCCTTCTTCGACGACGATCTGCGTCCGCCGGTCGTCGCCGAACTTCTCGCGCAGCTTCGTCACCTCCTCGCGGATGATCGCGAGGATCTTCTGCGGGTTCGCGAGGATGCTGCGCAGCTTCTCGATGAGCTGGATGACCTCGAGGTACTCCTGCTCGATCTTCGAGCGCTCGAGGCCGGTGAGCCGCGCGAGCCGCATCTCGAGGATGGCGCTGGCCTGGATCTCGCTGAGCTTGAACTGGGTCATCAGGCCGGTGCGCGCGGTCTCGACGTCCTTGGCCGCGCGGATCAGGGCGATCACCGCGTCCAGGTGGTCGAGCGCGATCTTCAGGCCCTCGAGGATGTGCGCGCGCCGCTCGGCCTCGGCCAGGTCGAACGCCGTGCGGCGCCGGACGGTCTCGCGGCGATGCACGACGTACTCGTCGAGCACGTTGCGCAGTGGCAAGACCTGGGGGCGGAGGTTGACGAGGCCCAGCATGATCGCGCCGAACGTGGTCTGGAGCGGCGAGTGAACGAACAGCTGGTTCAGCACGACCTTCGGGTTCGCGTCCTTCTTGAGCTCGATCACGATCCGCATCCCGTCGCGGTCGGACTCGTCGCGCAGATCGCTGATGCCCGACACCTTCCCCTCGCGGACCAGGTCCGCGATCTTCTCGAGCAGCGACGACTTGTTGACCTGGAACGGGATCTCGGTCGCGACCAGGCTCATGCGCCCGGCGCGGCCCTCCTCGACCTGGACGCGCGCGCGCACCTTGATGAGCCCGCGGCCCGTCCGATAGCAGTCGCTGATCCCCTGGCGCCCATTGATGATGCCACCCGTCGGGAAGTCCGGCCCGGTGACGATCTTCAGCAGGTCGTCGACCTCGATCTCCGGGCGGTCGATGATCGCGACGAGGGCATCGCAGATCTCGCGCAGGTTGTGCGGCGGCACTTCGGTCGCCATGCCGACCGCGATACCCGAGGCGCCGTTGATGAGCAGGTTCGGCACCAGGCCGGGTAGCACGACCGGCTCCTCGCGCGTCTCGTCGTAGTTGGGTCGGAAATCGACGGTGTCCTTCTCGAGGTCGCTCAGCATCTCGACCGCGAGTGCGGTGAGCCTCGCCTCGGTGTAGCGCATGGCCGCCGGCGCGTCGCCGTCGATCGAGCCGAAGTTGCCCTGGCCGTCGACGAGCGGGTAGCGCATGGCCCACGGCTGGGCGAGCCGGACGAGCGTCGGGTAGACGACCTGCTCGCCGTGCGGATGGTAGTTGCCGGACGTGTCGCCGGCGATCTTCGCGCACTTGCGGTACGGCCTGCCCGGCGCCAGGTTGAGGTCGTTCATCGCGACCAGGATGCGCCGCTGCGACGGCTTGAGCCCGTCGCGCACGTCGGGCAGTGCGCGCGAGACGATCACCGACATCGAGTAGTCGATGTAGCTCGAGCGCATCTCGTCTTCGATCTTGGTGACGACGATCCGTGAACGGTCGTTGATGGCCATGAGTTCCTATCCTCGGGCCGTCATGGGCCCGGCTGAGGCGCCTAGAAGCGCCAACGCCACTCGAACGCGCCGCCGGCGAAGCGCCGCGAGTACGAGTCCGACATCCATGTGTGCGTGAGCGCGAGCCCGATCGTGTGCCGGGTCGCGAGTGGCCGTTCGAGTCCAAGCCCCAATGTTCCTTCCATCGCGCTGTTCAGGCCGCCCGAGCTGCCGGCGGCGGCGCCGCCCTGGAAGCGAACGAAGCCGTAGTGACCCGTGGCGTACGAGCGCCCGAATCCGACGCGCGGGCCGAGCGCGTCCACGCGCCAGGCGCCCGACCACGCCATGCGATGCGATACCGTGAGCACGCCGTTCGACGAGTGGTCCCCGAGCGCGTGCTCGCGATCCACGCTGCCCAGGTCCGACGCCGAGCCCTGGACGCCGAAGCGGAACCGGTCCTCCCACGGCCACAGCAGCGAGATCGCGCCCGAGAAGCCGCCCTGGTCGAACCAGCCTTCGTCCGGGCTCGATACAGCGAACGTGCGGCCGAGCTGGGCGGCGAGCTGGGGCGCCGGAATCGCCGCTGCCCGGACGGGCGCGAGTACCGCGAGCGCGACCGCCAGCGAGGTGGCGAGCGGCGTGGCCAGCGACATGGCCAGCGACATGGCCAACTTGGGGACCGCCGCGTGACGGCTCATACGTCGAGGTTCCTCACCGACAGCGCGTTCTCCTCGATGAACTGGCGGCGGGGCTCCACCTGCTCACCCATCAGGATCGTGAAGATGCGATCGGCCTCGACGGCATCCTCGGACGACACCTTGAGCAGCGTGCGGGTCTCGGGGTTCATCGTCGTGCGCCACAGCTGGTCCGGGTTCATCTCGCCGAGGCCCTTGTAGCGCTGCACCTGGATGTTCTTGCGGCCGAGCCGCGCGATCGCCTCGTCGCGCTCCTTGTCGTTGTAGCAGTAGGCCTCTTCCTTGCCGGCCTTGACCATGTACAGCGGCGGCTGCGCGATGTAGATGTGGCCGTTCTCGACGAGCGGCAGGAACTTGCGGTAGATGAACGTGAGCAGCAGCGTGCGGATGTGGGCGCCGTCCACGTCGGCGTCGGTCATGATGATGATCTTGTGGTAGCGCAGCTTGGTGAGATCCATCTCGGCCTCGACGCCGGCGCCGAAGGCCGTGATCATGTTCCGGATCTCCTCGTTCTCGAGGATGCGGTTGATGCGCGCCTTCTCGACGTTCAGGATCTTGCCGCGGATCGGCAGGATCGCCTGGAAGCGCCGGTCGCGCCCCTGCTTGGCCGTGCCGCCTGCCGAGTCGCCCTCGACGATGTAGATCTCGCAGTCCTTCGGGTCGTCCCAGGCGCAGTCCGCGAGCTTCCCGGGCAGCGAGCCGCCGTCCAGGATGCTCTTGCGCCGCGCGAGATCGCGCGCCTTGCGCGCCGCCTCGCGGGCGCGCGCCGCGGCCAGCATCTTGTCGACGATCTTGCGCGCGACGGGCGGGTTCTCTTCGAAGAACTCGCGCAACCCCTCGCCGACGATGCTCTGGACCAGCCCCTTGATCTCGCTGTTGCCGAGCTTGGTCTTGGTCTGCCCCTCGAACTGCGGGTCGGGCATCTTCACCGAGACGATCGCCGTCAGGCCCTCGCGCACGTCCTCGCCGGTGAGCTGGACCTTGGCCTTGGCGGCCAGGCCCTCCTTGTCGGCGTAGTTCGTCAGCGTGCTCGTGAGCGCCGAGCGGAAGCCGATCAGGTGCGTGCCGCCCTCGATCGTGTTGATGTTGTTCACGAACGAGTAGACCGATTCGGCGTAGCTGTCGTTGTACTGGAGCGACACCTCGACCGAAACGCGGTCGCGCTCGCGGGCGAAGAACACCGGCTTCGCGTGGAGCACGTCCTTGTTCTGGTTCAGGTACTTCACGAATTCGGTGATGCCGCCCTTGTAGCTGTAATCGTGGGACTTGCCCGAGCGCTCGTCGTTCAGCTTGATCGTGAGGCCGCTGTTCAGGAACGCCAGCTCGCGCATGCGCGTCGTCAGCGTGTCGTAGTGGTACTCGACGTCGTCGAACACGGTCGCGTCGGGCTTGAAGCGCGTTACCGTGCCCGAACCCTTGCGGCCCTTGTCGGCCGGCTTGGTCGTCATGGGCCCCGTCGGCTTGCCCCTCTCGTAGCGCTGCGTGTAGAGCGTGCCCTCCTTGAGCACCTCGACCTCGCACCACTCCGACAGTGCGTTCACGACCGACACGCCGACGCCGTGCAGGCCGCCCGAAACCTTGTAGGTGTCGCTGTCGAACTTGCCGCCGGCGTGCAGCGTGGTCATGACGACCTCGAGCGCCGGACGCTTCATCTTCGCGTGCGTGTCGACCGGGATGCCGCGTCCGTTGTCCTCGACGCGGATGCTCCCGTCGGCGCAGATCGTGACCGAGATGAGGTCGCAGAAGCCGGCCAGCGCCTCGTCCACCGAGTTGTCCACGACCTCGTACACGAGGTGGTGGAGACCGCGAACGCCGATGTCCCCGATGTACATCGCGGGGCGCTTGCGAACGGCGTCGAGTCCCTCCAGCACCTGGATGCTGGTCGCGTCGTAGTGATGTCCCTTCGGCTCAGCCGTCAACGTCGCGTCTCCTTCTGGTGGCGTCACCGCAGCACTCCTTTGCGCGGGATGACGAACGTGATCTCACGCACCCGGTCGGCGCCGAGCGTGCGATTCAACGTTCGAATGAGTTCGGTTCGGAGATACTGAAGCTCGTGCATCCAGGCCGATCCATCGACCTCCACGCGCAGCACGCCGCGCTGGAATCCCACGGCGCGCGTGTGCCGCGCGACTTTGGGGCCCACGGCCTGCGGCCACTGCTCGACCGCCTGCCAGCCCCGGAGCTCTTCGTCCAGTCCCATGCGCGCGAGCAGGGCATCCAGCACGCCCGCCAGGGACTCCACGGCGTCTAGCCCGTCGCGTCGGGCAGCCGCAGCGGCATGATCAGGCAGAGGAGCTCGTCCTCGGCCTGCGGCAGCGGTCCGACGGGCTCGACGACCCCCGCCGAGAGCGCGCTGTTGAGCTTGAGCGCCACGCTCTCGGTGGGCATGGCGCGCAGGATGTCCATCAGGTATCCCGCGTTGTAGCCGATGTCCATGTCGTCGCCTGAATAGTCCGCGCCGAGCGAGTGCTCGCCCGAGCCCAGCTCGGTCGCCGAGGACACGCCCAGCGCGTTCGCGCGCAGGGCGAACCGCACCTGCCGCGTCACGTTGTCCGCGTGCGAGGCCACGATGTCGACGGCCTCCATGAGATCGGTGCGATTGCACTTGAGCTCGCGCGGGTGGTTCTTCGGAATCACCTGTTCGTAGTTCGGATACGGGCCCTCGAGCAGGCGCGTCATGACCTGCACGCGGTAGGCGCCGATCTGCGAGGTGAATGCCGCCTGGTTCTTGCCGCCTGCGATCTCGACCGTCACCGGGCTCGTCGCGTCCTCCGCGGCGCGGCTGATCGCCTGCAGCGCGCGGTTGGGCAGGATCACGCCCTCGCTCTTGAGCTCGCCGAAGCTGCCCGTGCGCACGGCACGCGACAGGCGGTGCCCGTCGGTCGCCACGAGCGTCAGCGTCTTGCCGTTGCACTGGAGCAGCACGCCGTTCAGCTGCGGGCGTGTCTCCTCGGTCGAGGCGGCGAACGCCGAACGCGCGATCATCCGCGCCAGCGCGTCGCCCTCGATCTGGATCGCGGCATCGGCCTTGAGCTCGGGGGTCCGCGGGAAGTCCGATGGGTCCTGGGTCGGGAAGCGCGACCAGCCCTTGCCGCCGCCATAGCGCACCTCGCACTGCCCGTCGGTCACCGAGAGCGTCACTTCGCCCTTCGAGATCTTGCGCACGACGTCGTGGAAGTGGCGGGCCGAGACGGCCACGCGGCCGGGCTTCTTCGCGGTGCAGGGCAGCAGCACGGACGTCGTCACGTCGAGGTCGGTGCCGGTGATGCGCAGCCCGTCCTTGTCGGCCTCGAGCAGCACGCAGCTGAGCAGCGGCAGGGGGCTCTTGGCGGACACGGAAGCCAGCGCCTTGGCCGACCCGAACGCCAGGTCGGCCTGCTGGATCGTCAACTCCATGCGGTCACTCTCTGCGCCCGGAGAACCCGATGCCTTGCCGGGATTTCCGGCGCTCGTGGGGACGGTGGTGGGGGCGGTCATGGTTGGTTCCGGATGATAGGGGGATGGGTAGGTTGCTGCAAGTGTTTTATGACTACTTAAGTCTATGTCTTTCAATCATTAAGAACCCAGTAGAAGTAGGGCCTGTGGACTCTGTGGACAGCCTGTCCCGGATCCCTCGAAATCGGTGTCCCGCAGCGGGTTTTCGAAGGGCGTGAGGCTGGTGACAACCGGCCCGGTTTCCACCTGTTGTACACACCGTGGACGGCGGCGGCCGAGTTCTCCACCGCCCTCCACGGCTCTTCCACAGGCCGCTACAGCATCAGTGTGGCAATCAGCGCGTTCACCTTCTCGCTGAACACGTTGTCCTGCGCGACCAACCTGCCCACCTTCTGGCAGGCGTACAGCACCGTCGTGTGATCCCGGTTGCCGAACATGCGTCCGATCTCGCCGAGCGACAGCGCGGTGAGCTGGCGCATCAGGTACATCGCCACCTGCCGTGGCAGCGCCACGGTCTTCGTGCGGCGCGCGCCGCACATGGCCTCGGCCTTGACGCCGAACCGGTCCGACACCGTGCCGATGATGCGTTCCGGCGAGAGATGGTCGGGCTCGGCATCCACGTACTGGTGGACGACCTCCTCGGCCAGCTCCACGGTCATGTCGCGGTGCACGAGCGAGGCCACCGCGAGCAGCCTGACGAGGCAGCCCTCGAGGTCGCGGACGTTGTTGCGGATGCGGTCCGCGATCAGCAGCAGCACGTCGTCGGGCACGCGCGCTCCGTCGCCCTCGGTCGCGCAGCGGTTGCGCAGGATCGCGATGCGGGTCTCCAGGTCGGGCAGCTGGACGTCGGTGACCAGGCCCTGGTTGAACCGCGACGTGAGACGGTCCTCGAGCATGATGTCCTTGGGCGGCTTGTCCGATGTCACGACGACCTGCTTGTGGGCGTCCCGCAGGGCGTTGAACGTGTAGAAGAACTCCTCCTGTGTGCTCTCCTTGCCGGCCAGGAACTGGATGTCGTCGATGAGCAGCAGGTCCACGTTCCGGTACTTGTTCCGGAACGGCAGCATCTGGGCGTGCTGGATCGAGTAGATCATCTCGTTCATGAACCGCTCGGCGGGCACGTAAGTGACGCGGGCGCCGGGCCGCGAACGGAGCACGGAGTGCCCGATCGCGTGGAGCAGGTGGGTCTTGCCGAGCCCCGAGCCGCCGAACACGTACAGCGGGTTGTAGACGAACCCCGGGTTCTGGGCGACGGCGAGACAGGCGGCGTGGGTGAAGCGGTTGCCTCCGCCGGCGACGAAGGCTTCGAACGTGAGTCGTGGGTTGAGCGGGCCGCCGCTCGCGCGGGGCACGGCCGGTACTGGAGCCGGTGTATCTGCCTCGGGCTCCGCGGGGCCGGGCGCCACGAGCGACTCGAGGGCGTCCTGCTCGCGGGCGCTGAAGCGCACGTCGGGCAGCGCTCCGAGCACCTCGGCGAGGCTCTGCTTCAGCGCGACGAGATGGTGCTCGTGGATCCAATCCACGAAGAAGGCATTGGGGACTTCGAGGTCGGCGATCTGGGGGCTCAAGTGCATCGGCACGATAGGACGGAACCAGGTGTCGAACGCCTGCTGGCTTCCGAGCTTGCCGCGCACGGCCTCAAGGACTTGCTCCCAGAGTTGCGTGGCGACCTCCGGTTGCATGTTCGTGACGGCCATCTTTCTTACATCCTTGTGCGTGAGAGGGGCGAGTTATCCACAGGGCCCGAGACCGCAATCGCGTGCTCCAATCGCAGTCACCAGCCGCATGGACCCAGGCAATTTGGGAAAACTCCGGGGGACTTATCAACAGTTCGGACCAAAGCCGTAAGCGGTTCGGGGCCGTGTGGTTAAGCCTGATTCTCTCTCCTTTCCTCCACACGTTATCAACCGACGGTTTCAGTAGCCCGTTTCCTGGGCCGGATTTCCGTCGAGTCGACGACGGATTGGACCCGGAAGGGCTTGTAATAACGCAACTTCAAAGCATGTAGATTGGGAAAATCAGGTACGGCGACAGACCCCGGTTTTCAAGGGAGCGGAACGCTAGCATTCGGAGTGTGACGGCACAAGGATCTGGATTTCTTTGTGCTGCAGCATGTTGCGGGGGCATTCTTCCGCGGGCTCGCGCCGCCCGATTTCGCGGTCGCGAAGGGGCGTGCCGCTCGTTCAGCAAATCGTTATCGCCGCGCGGGTTGGGCAACGAATCGGCCGGCAAGACACCGCGGCGCGCCGGTGAGGCGGTGTTCGAAGGTGCGCTCATGAGACGGAAAAGGGCCCCGCGAGGGGCCCACCCGGAGCCGAAGGAAGCCACGCCTAGAACGGCGAATTGATCCCGATCGAGAATCCGACGTCGTCGTTGAAGTCATCGGAGAGCTTGAGCTGCAGCTCGCCGGTCAGCGTGAGCTGCGGGTTGAAGCGCACCTCCGAGCCGATGTTGAACGGGATCGACACGTCGGAGTCGCTCTGGCTGCCGGCGTCGACGCGCGAGAACAGCAGTCCCGAGCCGATGAACGGCGTGAACGACACGTTGCCGCTGCCCTGGAACGTGCGGCTGCCCACGGCCGTCGGCCCCATGGACAGCAGGCTGAAGTCGTCGCCCGTCTCGACGCCCAGCGCTCCGCCGATCGACACGCCGAACGGATACTCGGTCGTGGGCGCCATGACCTGGTACTTGAGGTCGGTGCCGAGGCGCAGCGTGGTGCGGTCGCCGCCCGTGAAGTCCTCACGCGCGAACCCGCCGGCGAAGCCGAAGTCGACATTGGGATAGAAGCTCAGCCGGAGCTGTCCGAGCAGGCCGAGCACGTTCTCGCTCGACTGCAGATAGGCGCCGACCATGTGGCCGTTCACGGGCAATGGCGTCGCCCCCGTGAACTGGCCGAACGTCTGGGCCGGGGCCGCGCTCGGTAGGGCGAGCGCCAGGACCACGGCTGCATTCCATCGGATGCGATTCACTGGAACCTCCGTGTTGGCGGCGAGGAGGGGCATCCGTGCGCCGCGAAGAGCCCGGACCGTCGCAAATCGGGCGCGCGCGGGTCAAGCGCGAACGGGCGTTCGCGGCCCTCAGCCGGGGCGGTGGTAGAACCCCGACGCCCATTCGGCTCGCGGCGTGTATCCCATGTGCCGGTAGAGCGCGATGGCCGGGGCGTTGAAATCGTTGACGAACAGGCACACGTTGCGGCTGCGCTCGAACAGGCGCCGGGTGAGCTCGGTGAGCCCGCGCCGCGCGAGTCCGCGGCCGCGCCGCGCGACCGGCACGTAGACCCCCGAGACCTGGGCGGCGTCCGGCGTGATCGCGCTCACGCTGGCGCGGAAGCACAGCCCGTGCGCGTCGATCCACACGTGCGTGTAGCCGTCGCGGCACTCCTCCTCGGTGCGGCGCGCGTAGCCCGCGGCGTCGACGCCGCGCGGGTCCTCCTCCAGCTCCTCGGCGCGCAACAGCGCTCCGCTCTCATGGACGACGCGCACGTCCTCGGGTGCGGCGCGGCGGAGCTCGGGGAGCGGCTCGCACGGCGCCAGCTCGGCGGGAGCCACCGCCATGTAGACTTGATCGCGCTCGAGGCGCGCGCCGATGCCGGCCCCGTTCAGCGCGTCGATCATGGCGCGCGCGGCGGCGCGCGGGCCGATGACCTGGAAGCGCCGCGGCAGGAACGCCTGTCGCGTGACGAGATGCTCCGCGAGCAACCGCAGCGCCCCCGGGTCCTCGCCGATCGGCAGCGCGGCGCCGGACTGGCTGCCGAGATGGAGCATCCCGACGAGATGCTCGTCGCGCCGCACGCCCCAGAACTCGTCACGCGGATTCGCCAGCCCGTCGCGCAGGGTGAGCGCGAGCAGGTAGACGTTGATCACGGGCTCGCGGTCGAGGAACCCGAACACCTCGACCAGGTCCGGGGGCCCGAGACGGTCGAGCGACAGGGCGCCGGTGCGTTCGTGCAGGGTCATGGGG